>CAYSRR010000021.1:0-20869 GCA_964433375.1 uncultured Streptomycetaceae bacterium | reverse complement strand
CCTCTCCTCGGTAAGGAGGGGAATGTTTTTCTCGGCCCCTCTCCTCGGTAAGGAGGGGAATGTTTTTCTCGGCCCCTCTCCTCGGTAAGGAGGGGAATGTTTTTCTCGGCCCCTCTCCTCGGTAAGGAGAGGAATGTTTTTCAGCTCCCCTCCTGGCCAGGAGGGGTGGACGCGGAGCGGACGGGGTGGTCGTGATAAGGCCGCTGCCAACCGCCAACTGGCGGCTGAAGGTCGCCCGTGGATGGTTTGCCGCGCCCGTCATTCAGGGTTTCAGTTGGCCGAATACAAACCTTGCGATTAGCCGACCGCAAAGGTTACGATTGGCCGATATGGCCGCCGCCACGATCTATCCTCGCTTCGCCACGCAGCGACTTGCCGGGGCGCTGGATGACACGCCGGTGGTTCTGATCCATGGGCCACGCCAGTCGGGTAAGACCACGCTCGCGCGGACCTGGGGTGAGCCGAAAGGGTACGCCTATTTCAGCTTTGACGACGACATCGTGCTGGAAGCGGCCCGGGCTGACCCGATCGGGTTCACTGCGGACTTGCCGGACCGGACTATCCTCGACGAGGTGCAGCGCGCGCCGGGCTTGTTCAATGCCCTGAAGTCGGCGGTCGACCGCCGGCGCGCGCCGGGCAGGTTTATCCTCACCGGCTCGGCCAATGTGCTCCTGGTCCCAAGGCTCGCCGATTCGCTCGCCGGCCGCATGGAAATCCTGCGATTGCACCCGCTGGCGCAATGCGAGATCGAGGGGCATGCGCCACGCTTTCTGGACTCGCTTTTTGCGGGATCGTTCAAAACCAGGAAATTCGAGCGTCTTGGCGCGGAGCTTTCCCGGCGCATCGTCGCCGGCGGCTATCCCGTCGCTCTTGCTCGCGCGACTTTCACGCGGCGCGCGGCGTGGTATCGCGATTACATTGAAACGCTCGTACAACGCGATGTACGCGACCTGGCGCGCATTGGTGCTCTCGATGTGCTGCCGCGATTGCTTGCGCTCGCTGCTGCCCAGTCCGCGCAACTCGCCAACATTACCAGCCTTGCCGCGCCGTTCCAGCTCAGCCGGCCGACGATCCGGGACTACGTAACCCTGCTCGAAAGGGTGTTTTTGCTCGAACTGTTACCGCCGTGGCACAGCAATCGGCTGAGCCGCCTGATCAAAACTCCCAAGCTTCACCTGGGGGATACGGGACTTGCATGCTCGCTGCTCGGACTGGATCCTGCTGCGCTCGTCAAGGACCGACCTGTCCTCGGAAACTTGCTGGAGACATTTGTGTTTCAGGAATTGCGCCGGCAGGCGAGCTGGCGCGAGGCGCCGATCATCTTTCATCACTTTCGGGACAAGGACGGCGCGGAAGTGGACATCGTGCTGGAACGAAGCGGGCATGAATTGGCTGGTATCGAAGTCAAGGCTGCCGCTACCGTGACTTCCGCGGATTTTCGTGGCCTGCGCAAGCTCAAGGAAGCGGCGGGTGGGCGATTCGCTGCCGGCGTCGTACTCTACGATGGCGAAGTCAGCGCGAGCTTTGGCGAGAAACTCCATGCGGTGCCGATCCGCCTGCTGTGGGACAAATAGTGAGCGCCACGGGAACCCGCGCCCACAGCCCCTTGTAACTTGAAACATGTTCACCCTCGGGCAGGAGGGGAATGTCATTTACTGCCCTTTGAACCGGGGCTTCCTCTTTTCCAGGAATGCCGCGACGCCTTCCTTGTAGTCGGCGGTGTCGAAGCAGGCGAAGCCCTCGTCCCACTCGGCGGGTGGGCTTTGCGCGGAGACGGCGAGGCGCTCGATGAACTGCTTGTGCCAGCGGTTGACGAGCGGGGCGCCGTCGGTGATGCGGCGGGCGGTGGCGTAGGCTTCCGCTTCCACCTTGTCGTCCGGCACGACGCGGTTCACCAGGCCCTTGCGATACGCCTCGTCGGCTTCGAACACGCGGCCTTCGAGCAGGATTTCCAGCGTCACCGCCCTGCCGGCCAGCGCGAGCAGCCCCATCAGCTCGCCGTAAGCCATGGTGAGGCCGAGCTTGTTGACCGGGATGCCGAAGCGGCTCGATTGCCCGCATAAACGCATATCGCACATCGCGGCGATCTCCAGCCCGCCGCCGACGCAGGCGCCGCGGATCATCGCCACCGTCGGGTGCTTGCAGCGCGCCACCGCCTGCATGGTCTCGTGGATGAGCTGGCCGTAAGGCTTTGCCTGCTTCGAATCCGCGCGCTCGGCCGCGAACTCCGCGATGTCGGCGCCGGCGGCAAACGCCTTCTCGCCCGCGCCGCGCACGACGACGCAGCGCAGCCCGTCGTCCGCGGACAGCGCGCGCATGACCTCGCCCAGCCGCGCCCACATCGCGCGGTTCAGCGCGTTCAGCCGCTCCGGGTTGTTCAGCGCGACCGTCGCGATCGCGCCGTCGCGGGAGACGAGGACGGGATCAGCCCTCATCGATAGAAGAAATCCACCAGGAACATCGGCACCGCCGGCACGTAGGTGACGAGCAGCAGCGTCGCCAGCAATACGGCGATGAAGGGGATGTTGGCCTTGGTGACGTCCCACACGTTTTCTTTCGCGATGGAGCAGGTGATCATCAGCACGCTCGCCACCGGCGGGGTCTGCTGGCCGATCGCGAGGTTCAACGTCACGATGATGCCGAAGTGCACCGGGTCGATGCCGATCGTCTGCGCGAGCGGCACCACGATCGGCACCACCAGGATGATCGCTGCCGCCGAGTGCAGGAACATGCCGATGAACAGGAACAGGACGTTGAGCATCGCGAGTACGACCCACGGCTCCTTGCTGATCTCCATCATCTGCTGCGCGAACTTCTGCGGCAGCTGGACCTCGGTGAGATAGGTGCCGAGCAGCACCGAGCTCGCGACCAGCAGCATGACGATGGCGGACTGCACGGCTCCGTCCACGATGGACTCGCGCAGGTGCTTCCAGTTGAGCTCGCGGTAGATCACGCCGCCGACGAAGAGCGCCGCCACCACCGCCAGCGCCGCGCCCTCGGTCGCCGTCACGATGCCGCCGAAGATGCCGCCCAGGATGACGAGCGGCAGCGTGAGCGCCCAGAACGTCTGCTTGAAGGTAAGCCACAGCCTGCGCAGCTCGAACGGGTCCCCCCTCGGGTGGTTGTAGCGCACCGCGTACCAGTAGCACAGGGCGCACATCAGGAGCCCGGCGATGAGGCCGGGCACGATGCCGGCGACGAACAACTGCACCACCGAGGTGCCCGCCATCACCGCGTAGAGGATCATCGGGATCGAGGGCGGGATGATGATGGCGAGCGAGGCCGTGGACGAGGTCACCGCCGCGCTGAACGGCCCCGAGTAGCCCTGTTTCTTCATCGCCGGGATCAGCACGGGCCCGGTCGCCGCCACGTCCGCCACCGCGGAGCCCGAGATTTCCGCGAAGAACATCGAGGTGACGACGTTCACCTGCGCGAGCCCGCCGCGCATGGAGCCGATCAGGGCGTTGCAGAAATCGATCAGCCGCCGCGAGATGCCGGAGGTGTTCATGATCGCCCCGGCGAGGATGAACAGCGGAATGGCGATCAGCGGGAAGCTGGTGGCGCCCTGGTACATCGCGATCGCGACGTTGGGCAGGCTCTCCATGCCCTGGCTCGCGATGATGGCGGCAACCGCCGCGATGCCGAGCGCGACCGCGATCGGCACGTTGAGCAGCACCAGCGCGACGATGCCGCCGAAAAGGAGCAGCTCCGTCATGTCAGGCCGTCCGCCACGACGTGGGCGGGCTTGAGCCCGCGCGCTTCCCGCAGAACGTCGGGCAGCACCAGCGCCTCGGCGATGACGAACAGCGTCGCGCCGATCGGGATCACCGACTGGGTGTACACCACCGATACCTCGGGCAGCGACACCAGGTTGTCGGTGGCGAGCACGCCGAGCACCGAGTAGCCGACCCACGCCAGCAGGATGAAGAAAGCGAACACGCACGCCTCGGCGAAGATCGCGGCGGCGAGCCGCAGCGGCGGCGGCAGCATGCGCACCAGCTCGGGCACGCCCAGGTGGGCGCGCCTCAGGGCGGCGAGCGCCGCGCCGTAGTAGGTGACCCACGCGAGCAGGATCGTGGCCACCTCGTCGTACCACACCAGCGCGTGGCCGGCGTAGCGGAACACCACGCCGACCGTGACCTCGATCGCGAGCGCCGCCATCAGCACGATGACGATCGCTTCGAGGAACTTCTCGTAACCGTTACGTACGCGAGCGAGCATGGCTTTCAGCAGTGAGGAGAGAGGAGTGAGGAGTGAGGAGGAACCCGGGGCGGGAGGGGCTGATGTTGCCCCTCACCCCTTACGCCTCACCCCTCACGGGTTACTTGGCGAGCGAGAGGGCCTTGTCGATCAGCGCCTTGGAGCCTTTTACCGACTGGCCGAACTCGTCGTAGACCGCCTTGCTCGCGGCGACGAACGCCGCCTTGTCGGCCTCGTTCACCTGAACCCCGGCCGACTTGATCTTGCCGATCAGGTCCTTTTCGTCCTTCTCCGCGGTGGCATAGACGAAGGCCTGCATCTCCTTCGCGGTGGCTTCCAGCACCTTGCGCACGTCCGCCGGCAGCGTCGCCCACTTCTTGGAGCCGGCGGTGATGTAGGCGGGCGTGTAGACGTGGCCGGTCAGCGACAGGAACTTCTGCACTTCCTGGAACTTGGCGCTGTAGATCTGCGAGAAGGGGTTCTCCTGGCCGTCCATCACGCCGGTCTGCAGCGCGGTGAACACCTCCGAGAACTTCATCGGGCTCGGGTTCGCGCCGTAGGTCTGGAACATCTTCACGCGCCACTTGCCTTCGGGCGTGCGCAGCTTGATGTCCTTCAGGTCGGCCGGCTTCACGATCGGCCGCCGGTTGTTGGTGATGTGGCGGTAGCCGTTTTCCCACACCGCGAGGACCTTCAGGCCCTTCTTCTCGACTTCGGGCACGAGCGAGGGCCATACCACCGCCTTCTCGATGCGCTTCATGTGCTCGCGGTCCTTGACCAGATACGGCATCTCGAAGATGCCGAAGAAGTCGGACTCGGAGGACATCACGGTCGAGGGCAGGGCGAGCTCGACGGTGCCGAGCTTCAGTTTCTGCAGCAGCTCCTTGTCGCCGCCCAACTGGCTCGAGCCGAACACGACGACCTTGGCCTTGCCGCCCAGCTTGGCGTTGGCGCGCCTGGCGAACTCCTCGGACGACTTGGCGAACAGCGAGCCGGGCTCGCCGACGTGACCGAGCTTGATCTCGACCTGGGCGGACGCGGCGCCCACGAACAGCGCGGTGGCCAGCACAACGGATAGCTTCGCGAATTTCATGTTCCCTCCTCCTTTTATGGATGGGGCCGCGCGCCGGACTTTTTATTCTTGCGCGGGGCCGAGGTTGAACCCTACCGCATTATGTGGTCGGCTGGCTACGCCGGCCGGAGCGGCGGACGTGTATTCGGCGCCGTCTCACCGGCAGCCGCCGGAGCCGGGCGGGACACGACGCACGGCACGGCAAATGTTGCGACGCAACATCCCAATGAGGCAACGACCCGAGGCCCCCAATAAATAACGTATTTGAACAATATGTTACGATAATGACCTCAAATGCATGGCCAGCCGCGGCAAGGCTGGACGAATGACGGGAGTTTTTTGGGTATCATCCTATCCCCGCAGTTGCACGACGCGGCGGGGAATGACAAAAGACGGCCGCGTGTTCAACACTTGTATCATCACTGCACCAGGCCGCGTACATCATCATTAAGCTTCGAGCTGCTCCGGGGACCGGGCGCGCGCGCCCGGCGGCTCGATAAATAAAAGGGGATCGTGCGATCGTGACCGGTATCAGTTTTCTCCAGCGTGTGGAATGGAGTTCCGGACGAACTGCAACGGTGGCCGCCTTGTCGCGGGACCCGGCGGGACAGCCCGGATGAAAAAGAAACGCATCGCCATCGTGGGGATGTCGCACCGGCTGCCCGGCGCGAGCCGCGACAGCTTCTGGTCCGATCTCCTCGCCGGCAAGAATCTCGTCACCCAGGTCGGCCCCGACCGCTGGTCCCAGGACACGTTCCAGCACCCCAAGCGCTCGCATCCCGGCACCAGCTACACCTTCGCGGCCGGCAACATCGGCGACATCTCGGGCTTCGACGCCGCGTTCTTCGGCATCTCGCCGCGCGAAGCGGCGCAGATGGACCCGCAGCAGCGCCTGCTGCTCGAGCTGACGTGGGAAGCGTTCGAGAACGCCGGCATCCGGCCCTCGACCGCCCGCGGCACGTCGTGCGGCGTTTACGTCGGCGTCTCCAGCCTGGATTATTCCCTGCGGTTCACCGAGGACCTGGCGGCGATCGACTCGTCGGTGGCCACCGGCAACACCGCCAGCATCGCGGCCAACCGCATCTCCTACGTGTACGACCTGCGCGGTCCCAGCATCTCGGTGGACACCGCCTGTTCGTCCTCACTGGTCGCCTTCCACCTCGCCTGCCGCTCGATCCTTTCGGGCGAGAGCTCGCAGGCCATCGCCGGCGGCGTGAGCCTGCACCTGCACCCGTACGGCTTCATCGTGTTCTCCAAGGCGTCGATGCTGTCCCGGCGCGGCATCTGCAACGTGTTCGACGCTTCGGGCGACGGCTACGTGCGCTCGGAGGGCGGCGCGCTGTTCCTGCTCAAGGATTACGACCAGGCGCTGGCCGACGGCGACCGCATACTCGCCGCGGTCGCCAACTCGGCGGTCAACAGCGACGGGCGCAAGTCCGGCCTCACCGTGCCGAGCATGCAGGCCCAGGCGGTGCTGCTGAAGGGCGCCTACGACGACGCCGGCATCGCCCCGTCCGAGATCGACTACATCGAGGCGCACGGCACCGGCACCGCGGTCGGCGACCCGATCGAGACCCACGCGCTGGGCGAGGCGCTGGGGCGGGCCCGCGGCGCGGGCGCGCCGCTGCTGATCGGCTCGGTCAAGAGCAATCTCGGCCACCTCGAGACCGCCGCCGGCGCGGCGGGGCTGGTGAAGGCGCTGCACTGCCTGCAGCACCGCACCGTGCCGGCGACCATCCACCTCGAGACGCCCAACCCGAACATCCGCTTCGACGAGTGGAACCTCAAGGTCGCGACCGAGCCCACGCCGCTCAAGGCCAGCGGCAAGCTGGTCATCGGCGTCAACTCGTTCGGCTTCGGCGGGGCGAACGCGCACGTCATCCTGGCGAGCCCCGAGAACCGGCCGCGCAGCGGCGGCTCCAGGCAGCCGGCGCCCGGGCCGCTGCCCGTCGTGCTTACGGCGAAGAGCGCCGGCGCGCTCCAGGCGGCGGCGCGCGACCTGGCGCTGTACCTGGAAGACCGGCGCAAGGCGTCGCTCTACGACGTCGCCTGGACCGCGGCGTTCCATCGCGAATGGCACGAGCAGCGCGCGGTGTTCATGGCCGCGTCGCCGAAATCGCTGGTGACGGCGCTGAAACAGTACGCGGACGGCGACGCCGCCGGGTCCGCGGCGGAAACGGGCGCGGCCCTGCCGTCCGCGACCGAGGTCGCCTTCATCTATTCGGGCAACGGCTCGCAATGGGAGGGCATGGGGCGCCGCCTCATCGCGGATGAGCCGGTGTTCAGGGACGCGGTGCGCGCCATCGACGGGATTTTCCGGCCGCTCGCCGGCTTCTCGCTCGAAGAGGAGCTCTCCGGCGCGAACGGCGCGGGCCGCTACGAATTCACCGAGATCGCGCAGCCGGCGCTGTTCGCCATCCAGGTCGGCGTGACCGAGGTCCTGCGCGCGCGCGGGCTCGCGCCGGTCGCGGTGACCGGGCACAGCGTCGGCGAAGTCGCCGCCGCGTGGGCCTGCGGGGCGCTGTCGCTCGAGCAGGCGGTGCGCGTGATCCATCACCGCAGCCGGCTGCAGAGCACGACCAAGGGCCGCGGCCAGATGACCGCGGTCGGGCTGGGCGAGACCGCCGCGCGGGAACTGCTGGAGCAGACCGGCCTCGCGCGCTCGGTCGAGATCGCCGGCATCAACAGCCAGAACGGCGTGACCGTCGCCGGCGAGGCCGCCGCGCTCGACGCGCTCGAGGCGGCGATGAACCAGCGCCGCGTTTCGTACAAGCGGCTCGACCTCGACTACGCTTTTCACAGCCCGGCGATGGACGCGATCCAGTCGGGCATCGAGGAAGCGCTCGCGGACCTGCGGCCCGGCGCGGCGCGCATCGCGTTCCATTCCGCGGTGACGGGCGAGCGGCTCGACGGCGAGCGGCTCGACGCGACCTACTGGTGGCGCAACATCCGCGAGCCGGTGCGTTTCGAGAAGGCGGTGAAGAGCCTCCTCGCCCAGGGCGCCGGCATCCTCGTCGAAGTCGGCCCGCACGCGCTGCTGCGCGGCTACATCAACGCCTGTCTGCGCGAGGCGGGCGCGACCGGCCGCATGGTGCCCACCCTGCAGCGCGACGACGACAGTCCGGCCCGCCTGTGGAGCGCGGTCTGCCAGGCCGCGATCGCCGGTGCGCCGGTGGACTGGAAAGCCGTATTCCCCCGCCGCGGCCGGCTCGCCGACCTGCCCAACTACCCGTGGCAGCGCGAAACCCTCTGGCACGGGGCGACCCCCGGTTCGACCCAGCGCCTGCACCGCAGGAAGGAGCACCCGCTGCTGGGCTACCGCCTGCGCGAGGACGAATGGACCTGGGAGAACCAGGTCGACACGCCGCTCTATCCCACGCTCGCGGACCACGTCATCGGCGATGCGATCGTGATGCCGGGCTCCGGCTTCGCGGAAATGGCGATGGCGGCGGCGCGGCTGTGGCTCTCCGAAGAACTGGTCGAGATCGAGCAGCTGGAGATCCGCGCGCCGCTGGTGCTCTCCGACACGCAGTCCAAGGTCCTGCGCTTCAGCATCGACACGCCGGACGGCGGCTTCACCATCAAGAGCCGCGACCAGATGAGCGGCGAGGCGTGGACGATCCACGCCACGGGCCGCATCCTGCGCGAGCCCAAGGGCATCATGCTGCAGCAGGCGCCGCTGGTGCTGCCGACGCGCCCCGCCGATTTCACCGGCGCCGACCACGACCAGCTCACCGCGGCGCTCGGCCTGGGCTACGGGCCGGCGTTCCGCGCGATCGACTCGGTATGGATGGAAGGCGGCGCGGCCTGCGCGCGCTTCCGCATACCGGAGGCGATCGAGCCGGAGCTGGAGCACGCGCACCTGCATCCCGCGATCCTCGACTGCACCTTCCAGCTCATCATCCAGTTGCTGAAGGACGAATACGTCGCGCAGTCCGGCGCGATCTACGTGCCGGCCAAGATCGACGCGCTGCTCGTGCGCTGCGGCGGCGCCCGCCCGCACATGGCGCGCGCGACGCTCACGCGCTTCGGGCCGCACTCGGTGGTGGCGAGCTTCACCGTGTTCGACGCCGCCGGCGTGCCCATCGCCAGCATCCGGGAAGCGCGCTTCCGCAGCATCCGCGTGCGCAAGAACCCGTCCGACCGCCTGCGCTACCTCGATTACCACGGCATACCCAAGCCGCACCCGCTGTCCCCGGTGACCGCGCCGCGGCGGCTGTTCCAGCAGTTGCAGAGAAAATTCGCCGACCTGGCGCACGCCGCCTCGGGACTCGACACGCACAAGCGCTACAGTGCCGAGATCGAGCCGCTGCTCGACGGGCTGTGCGGCCGTTTCGCGCTGCGCTCGCTGAAAGCGCTGTCCTCGGACGGCCACGTGCTGACCGAGGCCGACGTCCACGCCTGCGTGGAAGCGAATCCCGCCGCCGCGCCGCTGCTGGCGCGGCTGATCGGCATGCTCGAGGAAGACCAGGCGGTCGAGGCCGTCACCGACGGCGGCTGGCGCTTCCTGCCGGATGAAGGCCAGCCCGCGCCCGAGGAAATCTGGAACAGCCTGGTCACGGACCACCCGGACTATTTCTCGATCTTCCACAGCGTCGGGCGCGTCGGCATGCACCTCACCGATCTGCTGATGGGGCGCAAGACGCCGGAGCAGGTCTATCCCCGCGAGTGCACGCTCTCCACGCTCACGCGGCGCGTGCTGGTGGCCGCCGGGCTGCCGGGCATGCAGCAGTCCCTGCACGGCGTGGTGGCGCAGGCCCAGGCCCAGTTGCCGGCCGGCAAGCGGCTGCGCATACTCGAGATCGGCGCGGATGCGCCGACCTTCGCGGCGCAGGTCTGCCGCGACGTGGATTTCAACCGCTGCGATTACGTGTACGCGACGCTGGCGCCTTCGGTGCCGGAAGAATGCCATCGCCTGCGCGAGCGCTTCCCCGGGCTGGAGATCCGCCAGCTCGACGCCGCCGCGGACCCGGAGACCGCCGCGCCGCTGGCCGACGAGCTGTTCCAGCTCGCCGTGGTTACCGGCGATTTCGCCACCGAGGCCGCCGCGTTGTCCGCGTTCGCGCACATGCGCCGGCACCTCGCGCCGCGGGCCGCGGTCCTCGTCGTCGAGCAGCACCCGTCGCGCTGGATGGACTTCATTTTCGGCGGGCAGTTCGCCTGGTGGAGCGACGGGACGAAAGGCGAGTCCTGGACCTCCCGCCACAAGGCCGCGCCGTTCTGGCGCCACCACCTGCAGCAACTGGGACTGAACGTGGGCACGACGCTCGAGCTGTCGGCGGACGCGAGCACCGGGCCGTACCTGCTCGTCGCCCAGGCGGTCGAGCAGCCGGGCGCGGTCCAGGCGCCGTCGCCGGCCGCCCGCACCTGGCTGATGCTCGCCGACAAGGAAGGGTTCTCGGCGCGCTTCGCCGCGCAGCTCGCGCGCACGCTCGCCGCCCGCGGCGACCGCGTCGTTCACGTCACGCCCGGCAGTCAGCTCGTCGCGAACGGGGCGGACCACTACCAGTTGAACCCGCAGAACCGCGACCACTACGCGGCGCTGCTGCAGCAGATCGCCGCCACCCACGGGCAGATCGACGGCATCCTGCATCTCTACGGCATGGGCGCGTCCTTCGGCGACGCCGCGCACTTGCTGCCGCTGGAGCGCCAGGTCGACCGCTGCACGGCGGCGGCGGCCATGGTGCGCGCCTGCGAGGCCGCCGGCACGAAGACGACCTGCTGGCTGATCACGGCGCGCGCGGCGACCGGCTGGGTGCGCGAGCGCGACCGCCGCGCGAAGGGCGTCAACCTCGCCGACAGCATGGATGCCACGCTGTGGGGCTTCGGGCGCACGCTGATGAACGAGGTCGCCGGCGGACTTTCCGTCCGCCTCGCGGACATCGAGGATCCCGCGGCCCTCGACGCCAGCACCTATACGCTGGCGCGGGAGCTGGCCTACCCGGACGACGAGCAGGAAATCGCCATCACCGGCTCCGGCGACCGCTACGTGCCGCGGCTGCGCATCGAGCCGACGCCCGCCGCGCAGGCCGGCCCGGCCGCCGACGCCGAGCCGCCGACGCTGCGCCTGGGCTTCCAGTTCCCGGGGCAGTTGCGCAACCTGCGCTGGGAAGCGCACCCGCGCGCCGTGCTGGCCGACGACGAGCTGGAGATCGAGGTGCGCGCCACCGGGCTCAACTTCCGCGACGTCATGTACTCGCTGGGCCTGCTCTCGGACGAGGCGGTCGAGACCGGCTTCGCCGGGCCGACGCTCGGGCTCGAGTTCTCCGGCGTGGTGCTGCGCGCGGGCCGCACCGTCCGCGGCTTCAACAAGGGCGACCGCGTCGTCGGCTTCGGCCCCTCCAGCTTCAGCAACCGCGTCACCGCCAAGGCGGCGAGCGTGTCGCTGATCCCGGACCGCATCTCGTTCGAGGCCGCCGCGACGATCCCCAGCGTCTTCTTCACCGTCTTCTATTCGCTGCACCACCTCGCGCGCCTGCAGGAGGGCGAGAAGGTGCTGATCCACGGCGCCGCCGGCGGCGTCGGCATCGCCGCGATCCAGATCGCGCGCTGGTGCGGCGCCGAGATCTTCGCCACCGCCGGCTCCGACGAGAAGCGCGACTTCCTGCGCCTGCTCGGCGCGGACCACGTGTTCGACTCGCGCTCGCTCGCCTTCGCCGACGAGATCCTCTCGATCACCAAGGGGCGCGGCGTCGACGTCGTGCTGAACTCGCTCGCGGGCGAGGCGATCAACCGCAACCTGCGCGTGTTGAAGCCCTTCGGCCGCTTCCTCGAGCTCGGCAAGCGCGATTTCTACGAGAACACGCGCATCGGGCTGCGCCCGTTCCGCAACAACATCAGCTATTTCGGCATCGACGCCGACCAGTTGATGCAGGAGCGTCCGGAGTTCACCGAGAAGCTGTTCCGCGAAATGATGGCGCTGTTCAGGAGCGGCGTGCTGCACCCGCTGCCGTATCACCGCTTCGAGGCCGAGGAGATCGTGGAAGCGTTCCGCTTCATGCAGCAGTCGCGCCACATCGGCAAGATCGTCATCACCTACGAGAACGGCATCCATCCCGTCCACACCGAGCGCCAGGCGCGGCGCACGCTGGAGCTGCCCGCGGACGCGACCTACCTCGTCACCGGCGGCCTCGGCGGCTTCGGCCTGAAGACCGCGCAGTGGCTGGCAACGAAAGGCGCGCGCAACCTGGTGCTGGCGAGCCGCGGCGGGGCCGCGACCGACGAGGCCCGGTCCGCCGTCGCCGAACTGGAAGGCGCGGGCGTCAAGGTCCACGCCGCCGCGTGCGACATCACCGACCGCAAGGCGCTGACGGCGCTGCTGACGGAAGTCGCCGCCACCCTGCCGCCGCTGCGCGGCATCGTGCACGCGGCCGCCGTCATCGACGACGGCCTCGTCCGCAATCTCTCGCGCGACCAGATCCGGCGCGTCTTCGCCCCGAAGATCCTCGGCGCGCAGTACCTGCACCAGTTGACGCTGGACAAGGAGCTGGATTTCTTCATCCTGTATTCCTCGGCGACCACGCTGTTCGGCAACCCGGGCCAGGGCAACTACGTCGCGGCCAACGCGCAGCTCGAGGCGTTCGCCGCCGCGCGCCGCGCCGCCGGCCTGCCGGCGCTGTGCGTGCGCTGGGGCGCCATCGAGGACGCCGGCTTCCTCGCGCGCAATCCGCAAATCCGCGAAGCGCTGCAGGGCCGCATGGGCGGCTCGGCGCTCGCCTCCGCCGTCGCGCTCGACACGCTCGAGGAACTGCTGCTCGCGGACCGCTCGGGCGCGGGCGTGATGGAACTCGACTGGAAGACGCTGTCGCGCTTCCTGCCGACGGCCGGCTCGCCCAAGTTCAGCGAGCTCGCGGTCAACGCGGAAGACGCCAAGCCCGAGGAGGGCGGCGGCCAGGACATCCGGCGCCTGCTGGCGGAACTGCCGCCGGCCGAGCTCGCGGCGACCTTCATCGAGATGCTCAAGAAGGAAGTCAGCGAGATCCTGCGGCTCGCGCCCGACAAGATCGACGAGCAGCGCTCGCTCTACGACATGGGCCTGGATTCGCTGATGGGCGTGGAGCTCGCGACCGCGGTGGAAGCGCGCTTCGGCGTGCGGCTGCCGGTGATGGCGATGAGCGAGAACCCGACCATCGCCAGGCTCGCCGAGAAGATCATCGCGCAACTGACCGGCGCGGCCGGCACCGAGGAGGAAGCCGCCCCGGCCGCCGACGTGGCCGACCAGACGCGGCAGATCCTGGTCCAGCACGCGCAGCAGGCGGACGACGAGGCGGTGAAGCGCTTCGCCGAGGAACTGAACCAGCCGCCGGAAGCCGACAAGACGGCGAAGATGATCCAGTAGAGGTCAAGGACGAAACTTTGCCGCCGATGAACGCCGATACACGCCGATAAAAACGAAAACCGAAACAAAGAACGAGCATATATAGCCAGCTTTCGACCTGAAGACCCAAGTTTCGATTTAATTATGGCTATTCCTGTTTTGGATCTTATCGGCGTTCATCGGCGTTCATCGGCGGCTGAATTGGCCTTTTAACTTCATGTCGCGTAAAGGCCTCGGCGGTCTCAGCACCCAGATCAAGGAGCGCCTGATCCAGCAGGCGCTCGAGCGCCGGCTGCGCCAGGCGGAGACGCGGCCCGCCGCGTTCAAGCCGGAGGCGAGGAGCGCGGACACGCCCGAGCAGTACTACCGCTTCCACCTGCACCCCGGCTACCAGCAACTGCGCATCCTCAACGAAGGCGCGGCGCGCCTGGGCGTGCCCAGCCCGTACTTCAAGGTGCACGAGGGCCTGGCCGGGGTCACGACCCGCATCGGCGGGCGCGAGTACCTCAACTACGCCAGCTACAACTACCTCGGCCTCTCGGGCAGCGCCGCCGTCAACGAGGCAGCCAAGGCGGCCATCGACCGCTACGGCACCTCGGTCTCGGCCAGTCGCCTGGTGGCCGGCGAGCGCGGCATCCACCGCGAGCTGGAGCGCGAGCTCGCCGAGGTCTACGGCGTCGACGACGCCATCGTCTTCGTCAGCGGCCACGCCACCAACGTCACCGTCATCGGCCACCTGTTCGGGCCCAAGGACCTCGTCCTGCACGACGCGCTGGTGCACAACAGCATCCTGCAGGGCATCCAGCTCTCGGGCGCCCACCGCCTGCCGTTCCCGCACAACGACTGGGCGGCGCTCGACGCCATCCTCGCCGACCAGCGGCGCCAGTTCGAGCGCGTGCTGATCGTCATCGAGGGCATCTACAGCATGGACGGGGATTTCCCGGACCTGCCGCGGTTCATCGAGGTGAAGCGCAAGCACCGCGCCTTCCTGATGGTGGACGAGGCCCATTCGTTCGGCGTCATGGGCGAGACCGGCTTCGGGCTGCGCCAGCACTTCGGCCTCGAGGGATCGGACGTGGACATCTGGATGGGCACGCTGTCCAAGGCGTTGGCGAGCTGCGGCGGCTTCATCGCCGGCGAGACCGCGCTGATCGAGCACCTCAAGTTCCTCGCGCCCGGCTTTCTCTACAGCGTCGGCATGGCGCCGGCGACCACCGCGGCGGCGCTCGCCGCGCTGCAGTGCCTGCGCAACGAGCCCGAACGCGTCCTCCGGCTGCAGCAGCGCGGGGTCTACTTCAGGGACCAGGCGCTCGCCGCCGGCATCGACGTGGGCTTCAGCACCGGCATGGCCATCGTGCCGGCGACCACCGGCAACTCGATCAAGGCGGTGCGGGTATCGCACGCGCTGTTCGAGCGCGGCATCCACGTGCAGCCGATCCTCTACCCGGCGGTGCCGGAGAAGGCCGCGCGGCTGCGCTTCTTCATCAGCTGCGAGCACACGGAAGAGCAGATCCGCGAAACGGTGCAGGTGCTGCGCGAGGAACTCGCGCGGGCGTGATGGACAGGATTCACGGAATACTTCTCAAACACCCGCCAAGAACACCAATAGACAGGATTAACAAGATTTACAGGATTAAAACGAACCCAACACCACATTCAATATGTGTGTTTTGTTTTTGATCTAATCTTGTTAATCCTGTTAATCCTGTCTATTTTTGGTGTTGACGGCTTTCACGGTTTATCGAAGACAGTTAATCCTGTCTGTTAAGGTTCAAGCATCCTGTCCATTCCGATGCGGCGGTCGTTTCTTTTCCTGCAGGGTGGGTCGTCGCCTTTTTTCCGCCATCTCGGCGAGACGCTCGCGGCCGACGGCCACGCGGTGCACCGCGTCAACTTCAGCGGCGGCGACCGCGCCTACTGGGGCTCGCTGCCCGCCGCGAATTTCCGCGGCAGGCTCGACGAGCTGCCGGCTTTCCTGGAAGAGAAGCTCGGCGCGTGGAGCATCTCCGACATCGTTCTCTACGGCGACCGCCGCCCGGTGCACCTGCCGGCGATCGCGCTGGGCAAGCGGCTCGGCCTGCGCGTCCACGTCTTCGAGGAAGGCTATTTCCGCCCTTTTCTGGTGACGCTGGAACGCGGCGGCGTGAACGGCAATTCGTCGCTGCCGCGCGACCCCGCGTGGTACCGCAGGGTCGGGAAGGACCTGCCCGACCAGGGTTACGGGGCGCCCTTCACCGCCAGCCTCAACGCGCGGGCGTACCACGACATCCGCTACGAGGTGGCGAACCTGGCGAACCCGCTGCTGTTCCCGCGCTACCGCACCCACGTGCCCTACAACCGCTGGGTCGGCTACCTGGCGCACGGGCGCCGCTTCGCCGCGTATCCTTTCCATGTGTCGAGGGACCGCGAGCTGCTCGACCGGCTGAAGCACGAGACCGCGCCCATCTTCCTGCTGCCGCTGCAACTGGAGAGCGACGTGCAGATCCGCCATTACTCGCCGTTCGCGACGATGACGGCGCTGATCGAGCACGTGATGCGCTCGTTCGCGCGGCACGCGCCGCCGGATTCGCGGCTGGTGATCAAGAACCACCCGCTCGACCCCGGCTTCGTCAACTACGACCGCCTGGTCGCGCGCCTGCGCCGCGAGATGGACGTCGCCGGCCGGGTGGACTACGTGGACACGGGCGACGCCTCGGCGCTCAACCCGCGCGCGCGCGGCATCGTCACCGTGAACAGCACGGTCGGCATGTCCGCGCTGATGCGGGGACGCCCGGCGATCGTGCTCGGCACCGCGGTCTACGACATTCCCGGCCTCACCTTCCAGGGTCCGCTCGACGATTTCTGGCGCGAGACGCCGGCGCCCGATGCGGAGCTGTTCCGGTTGTTCAGGAACACGGTGATCCACACCACGCAGATTCACGGCGGTTTCTACACGACGGAGAGCACGGCGCTGGCGGCGAAGAATTGCCAACGGCTGCTGCTCGCGGAGCGCTCGCCGCTGGAAGAGTTACTGCAATAGACAGGATTCACAAAACTTGGTCGAAGATCAAAAAATAGACAGGATTAACAAGATTTACAAGATTAGAACAACGCTCTGATTCGATGTTTGAAGGTTTTGATTTTTTGATCCTGTTAATCTTGTAAATCCTGTCTATTTTTTGTTTTACAGAGCTTGAGAATAGTGAATCCTGTCCGTTGAAGCTGAATCCTGAAACCGTGCTGATCACCGGCGCGACCGGCGCCATCGGCGGCGCGCTCGCGCGCGCCTATGCCGCGCCCGGCCGCGCGCTGGTGCTGCACGGCAGAAACGTCGACCGATTGAATGCCGTCGCGCGCGAGTGCGAGGCGCTTGGCGCGACCGTCGAGACGAAGGCGCTCGACGTGAGAGAGACAGTGACGCTGACGGACTGGCTGGAGGAAGTGGCCTTGCGCCGGGGCGTGGATCTCGTCATCGTCAACGCCGGGGTGATCAACGTCCTGCGGCCCGGCGAGGACAGGGAGTCCCGCGAGGACGCCGAGCGAGTCATGGAGGTCAACGTCGGCGCGTCGCTGGCGACGGTTGCCGCGCTGCTGCCGTCCATGCGCAAGCGCGGGCGCGGGCAGATCGCGCTGGTCAGCTCGCTCCTCGCCTGGTTCGGCATGCCGGTCGCGCCGGCGTACAGCGCGAGCAAGGCCGCCCTGAAATCCTGGGGTGAATCGCTGCGCGCGAACCTGAAGCCGGAGGGCATACGGGTGAGCGTGGTGCTGCCGGGTTTCGTGAAGTCGGACATGAGCGACGAGCTGCGCGTGCCCAAGCCGTTCATGATCACGGCGGAGGACGCCGCGCGGCGGATCGTGCGCGGCCTGGAGAAGGACAAGGCGCGCATCAGCTTCCCGTTCCCGCTCAACTTCGGCTGCTGGTTCCTGTCCACGCTGCCGACGGGGCTGGCGCAGGGCATCCTCGCGCTGCTCGGCTTCCGCCACCGGTAGTTCTGAAACCCCATGGAACCGCCGATGAACGCCGATGAACGCCGATCAAATCTCGACGATATTCATACAGCACAATGTCTGAACTACCTGAAGGCGACGAACCTCAGCGTATGCTTGCTAGTAAACTTTGGCGTGACAAAAGCGACTGTGAAGAGGGTAGTGCGTAATTTTTGAAGTCTATCGGCGTGTATCGGCGTTCATCGGCGGCTAAATGAATTTAGCGGTTTTCTGGCTGGCAGTTGCACTGCCTCTCCTCGGCGGCGCGATGATTTCTTTTCTCGTCGAGCGCCTGCTCGCGCCGGCGCCGCGAATCTTCGGGCGGCCGTGGCGCGCCTACGCGGCGCAACTCGGCCTGTGGGCGCTGTTCTATTGCCTCTACCTGCTGGCGACGCAGCGCCCGTGGTTCGCCGCGCTGCTGCAGCTCTCGGGCCTGCTGCTCCTGATCTTTACCAGCAACGCCAAGTACCGCGTGCTGCGCGAGCCTTTCGTCTTCGCCGATTTCGAGTACTTCACCGACACGATGCGCCACCCGCGGCTGTTCCTGCCCTATTTCGGGATCGGGCGCGCGATCGCGGGCTTTGGCCTGTTCTTCGCCGCGATCTGGGCGGGGGTGACGTTCGAGTCCTCGCTGGCGGCCGCCACCGGCTGGCCAGGATTCCTCGCGGGGCTGGCGGGATTGGCCGCGGTGGGCATCGTGCTGCTGTGGTTCGGCACGCCGCGCGAGCGGCCGTCGAAGTTCGACCCGTCCGCGGACCTCGAGGAACTCGGGCTGCTGCCAAGCCTGTGGCGCTACGCCCTGGCGGAGCGCGGCCATCACCCGGTGCCGGCGTCGCCCTTCGCGCCGCCGCCGGCAGGACGCGGCGCGCAGCGCCTGCCGCACATCGTGGTGGTGCAAAGCGAATCGTTTTTTGACGCGCGCCGGCTGCACGCGGGCGTGCGCCCCGGGCTGCTGGAGTCGTTCGACGCCATCCGGCGCGCGTCGGCGCTGCACGGCGGCCTGCACGTGCCGTCGTGGGGCGGCAACACGTCCCGCTCGGAGTTCTCCTTTCTCACGGGGCTCGCCGCGCGCGACCTGGGCGTGCACCGCTTCAACCCGAACCGGCGCCTGGCGCAGCAGGGCCTGCCGACGGTGGCGAGCTGCCTGCGGCAGGCGGGCTACCGCACGGTGTGCGTGCACCCTTACCCCGCCAGCTTCTATTCCCGCGACGCGGCCTACCCGCCGCTCGGGTTCGACCGCTTCATCGACCTCGAGGCGTTCCGGGACGCCGAGCGCTACGGCCCCTACATCAGCGACCGGGCGGTGGCGGAGAAGGCGCGCGTCCTGCTCGACGAGGCAACCGAACCGATGCTGCTGTTCCTGATCACCATGGAGAATCACGGCCCGCTGCACCTGGAGCGGGTCGCGCCGGGCGACGTCGAGCGCCTGTACGAGGCCCCGCCGCCCGCGGGCTACGACGAGCTCACGATCTACCTGCGCCACCTCGCCAACGCCGACGGCATGGTGCGGTCGCTGCGCGAGCACCTGGAGCGCATGGAGCGCGACGCCTGGCTGTGCTGGTACGGCGACCACGTGCCGATCCTGCAGAAGGTGTACGACGCCACCGGCTTCACCGACGCGCGCACCGATTACTTCATCTGGGGCAAGGGCCGCGGCGCGGAAGCGGGCGCGCCGCGCGACCTGCGGGTGGAGGAACTGGCGGCGCTGCTGCTCCAGCACGCCGGCCTGTTGCATTTCAAATAGCCGCCGACAAACAGCTTTCTTAAGACCCGAAGTAACCGCCGATGAAGCGGCGGCCTGCGGCCTGCGGGGCGGGTTGTTCAGCGCTGCAGGGAGGCCTATAATAGGTGCTTCATTCAGTACTGAATAAGGTGCTCCCATGAACACGATCCCTGCCAGCGAAGTGAAGCGCCGCGGCGTTGCCGCGCTCGAGGACGCGGTCAAGAAAGGGCCGGTGCACGTGATCAAGAACAACCGGCCCACACTGGTGGTGCTTACCGAGGCGGAGTACGCGCGCCTGGCCGGAGCACAGGCATCCGAACCCGAGGCGCCGCGTTACGAGAGCGTATGGGATTTCCTGCTGCACGCGCCATCGGCTGAAACGCGCACCCGGGAAGAGATCGACGCCTGGCTGCGCAAGGAACGAGAAGGCTGGAGCCGCCGTTGATCGCGTTTCTGGACGCGTGCGCGATCATCTACCGGGTCGAGGCGGTCGAGCCTTATCTGTCGAAGCTCAAGCGCTCGTTAGTGCGATTGCACGGGGAAGGAGCGCCTCCCGCGATTGCCGTTTCGCGCCTGAGCCTGATCGAGTGCCGGGTCAAGCCGTTGCGGGACAGGGACCAGGTAACGCTTGGCTTGTACCGGGCCTTTTTCTCCGCCCCGGGACTGCACATCGTCGAGCTCGGTCCGGAAATCGTTGACCGGGCGACCATCATCCGGGCGGACACGAACCTGACCGCCGCCGATGCGCTGCAGGCCGCCTCGGCGCTGTCGCTCGGGGCCGCCACGCAATTATTCACCAACGACGGGAAATTCAAGCGCGTCCGCGGATTGAAAGTGGTTCTGATTTGATAGCGTTCGCTTCAGAGCGTGGGAAACTGGGAACAGGGGATAGGGGGTTTGCTACGGCGTTTTCCCCCTTACCCCTTACCCCCTACCCCTTCGAGAAAGTCGTCGACTTTCTCGAAGTGCTCCGCCCAGCCGGCGAGCCGCAGCCCCTTCATCCGTTCGAGTTGCGCCGCGCGCCGCGCGCTGCTGGGCGCTGCGTAATCGGCGACCAGTTCCACCCAGCGCCGAGTGTCGAGCGGGTCGGCGTATTCCGGGATGTCGCCCGCCACCTCGCGGAATACCGGCAGATCGGATGCGATCGCCGGCGTGCCGAGCGCGAGCGCCTCGGCCAGCGGCAGCCCGTAGCCTTCCGTGAAGGACGGAAACAGCAGCGCCTGCGCGTGGCGCAGGTACGTCACCAGCTCCCGGTCGCCGCACGAGTCGAGTTCCGTCACGCAGCCCCGCAACGCTTCGTCCCGCGCCAGCGGCTCCATGATGCCGTCGCCGTTCCAGCCC
Organism: uncultured Streptomycetaceae bacterium; assembly: GCA_964433375.1. GTDB lineage: Bacteria > Pseudomonadota > Gammaproteobacteria > Burkholderiales > SG8-41 > SG8-41. Next base: position 250 of record CAYSRR010000021.1, on the reverse strand, counting down.
CGCCGCCCGATGATCACCAGGCGGGGAAGCGCTTCGCGCTTCCCCGAGTGAGGAGTGAGGAGTGAGGAGTGAGGGGTATCTTGCGACTTGTAACTTGCGACTTGTAACTTGTAACTCGTAACAAGTTCGCGCCAGAGTTCGAGCAGCAGCCGGTGGTTCTTGCGCGGCTCGATCGAGCCCAGCACGACGAAATAGGGTTCCGCGAGCGGCCGCGGCCCGGCTTCCGCCCGCGGCAGGCCGGAGGCGAGCG
>CAYSRR010000020.1:20538-21341 GCA_964433375.1 uncultured Streptomycetaceae bacterium | reverse complement strand
CCTCGACATGCTGTGCCACTGGCGCTACGTCATGGACAACCTGTTCGGGCAGGTGCGCGCGGTGTCGTGCCGCGGCGCGACGCACGTCCCGCACCGCTGGGACGAGAACAACCGGAAGTACAAGGCGACCGCCGACGACGCGGCCTACGCGACGTTCGATCTGGCCGGCGGCGTCATCGCCCACTTCAACAGCGCATGGACCGTGCGCGTGCGGCGCGACGACCTGCTGACGCTGCAGGTGGACGGCACCAAAGGCTCGGCGGTGGCGGGGCTGCGCCGCTGCTTCTCGCAATCGCTCGCCGACACGCCGAAACCGGTGTGGAACCCGGACATCCCGCAGCCGATCGATTTCTTCGAAGGCTGGAAGGAAGAGCCGGACGACCCGGTCTGGGGCAACGCGTTCAAGGCGCAGTGGGAGCTCTACCTGAAACACGTCGCCGGCGAAGGCCCGTTCCGCTGGGGCCTGATGGAAGGCGCGAAGGGCGTGCAGTTGGCAGAATTGGGCCTTCGCAGCTGGAAACACCGTCGATGGATTACCGTGCCGGCATTGCGAGCCTGATAGGTCGGTCACGTCCGGCCCAATTCTGAATTTGAGGATTTTCCATTTAGGTTTCGAGGGTAGCTGCGAGGGTGGTCGATGAAGCGTGATGCCATGTTTTCCATAAAGTTGCCAAAGGACGGAAGGGCCCTCGAAACCTACCCGGTGCGGGAGCCGCGGAGGTTCGCACGGCCGGCGAAGCCGTTCACGCGCATCGCCTACGCCGCGGCGCACGTCGTCGCCGACCCCTGGTCGGCGAAGGAGC
>CAYSRR010000020.1:20069-20528 GCA_964433375.1 uncultured Streptomycetaceae bacterium | reverse complement strand
CGACCATCGCATTCCGCCGCCATCTCTGGTCGCTCGGCCTCGGCGTGGCCGAGGCGATGGACACCGCGCAGCGCGGCATGGGCATGGACTGGCCGGCCTCGCTCGAGCTGATCCGCCGCACGCTGGATGCCGCGAAGGATGTGCCCGGTGCGGTGGTGGGCAGCGGCGCGGGCACGGACCACCTGGCCGCCGATCCCGGCTTGAAGGTCGAGCAAGTCATCGCCGCGTACGAGGAGCAATGCGCGGCGGTCGAGAAGCTCGGCGGCCGCATCGTGCTGATGGCGAGCCGCGCGCTCGCCGCCTGCGCGAAGTCGCCCGACGACTACGGCTGCGTCTACGACCGCGTGCTGTCGCAGGTCAAGGAGCCGGTCATCATCCACTGGCTGGGCGAGATGTTCGACCCGGCGCTGGCGGGCTATTGGGGCAACAGCGACCATGGCCGCGCGATGGATGTCTGCC
>CAYSRR010000020.1:0-20059 GCA_964433375.1 uncultured Streptomycetaceae bacterium | reverse complement strand
GGAGGTCGCGATGCGCCGCCGTTTGCCCGCGGGGGTGAGGATGTACACCGGCGATGACTTCAACTTTGCCGAACTGATCGAGGGCGATGGCGAAGGTTACTCGGACGCGCTGCTCGGCATCTTCGATGCGATCGCGCCGGCGGCTTCTTCCGCGCTGACCGCGCTGGCGGCCGGCGACCGCACGGCTTACCACGACATTCTCGCCCCGACGGTGCCGCTGTCGCGCCACATCTTCCGCGCGCCGACGCGCTTCTACAAGACCGGCGTCGTGTTCCTCGCGTGGCTGAACGGCCACCAGGACCACTTCGTGATGGTCGGCGGGCAGGAGAGCGCGCGCAACTTGCTGCACCTGGCCGACCTCTTCCGCCTCGCGGATGCGGCGGGGCTGCTGGTCGATCCGGCGCTGGCGTGCGCGCGGATGCGGCAATTCCTCGCGATGCATGGCGTGGCATAAGAGCGAAATTAACCGCCGATGAACGCCGATACACGCCGATAGAAATCGTGGGACGCGTAGCAAATAAAAGACAGGATCAAGCCATGCGGCTACGTCGGAACAAATACGATACCGGAAAAGTATGATCTTCTCCGCACTATCCAGCTTGTTATCTGTGGCTATTACACGGATCCAAAATAGAATGATCGTCGGACTGTATCGGCGTTCATCGGCGTTCATCGGCGGTTTCAAATGAGAATTAACCCACCCGATCCCGGCCTGCTGTCGCTGAACACCGCGACGGTGAAGGAGAAGTGGAACCTGCGCGAGATGATCGAGGGTTGCGCGCGGCGCGGCATTCGCGGCATCTCGCCGTGGCGCGACAAGCTCGCGGAACTGGGCGTGAAGGAGGCGGCGCGCCTCGTGCGCGACAACGGTCTCACCGTCACCGGGCTGTGCCGCGGCGGCATGTTCCCGGCCGCGGACCGCAAGGGGCGCCAGGCCGCGATCGACGACAATCTGCGCGCGATCGACGACGCGGCCGCGCTCGGCGCGCAATGCCTGGTGCTGGTGGTCGGCGGGCTGCCGGCGGGCTCGAAGGACCTGCCGGGCGCGCGCGAGATGGTGCGCGACGGCATCGGCGAAGTGCTGGACCATGCGCGCGGCGCCGGCGTGCCGCTCGCGATCGAGCCGCTGCATCCGATGTATTGCGCTGACCGCGCCTGCGTCAACACGCTGGCGCAGGCGCTCGACCTGTGCGACGAGCTGGATTCCCGGAAAAGCGGCGCGCTCGGCGTCGCGGTGGACGTCTACCACGTGTGGTGGGACCCTCAGCTCAAGTCCCAGATCGAACGGGCGGGCGACAAGCGGCTGCTCGCGTTTCACATCTGCGACTGGCTCGACCCGACCACCGATCTTCTCGCCGATCGCGGCATGATGGGCGACGGCGTCATCGACCTGCCGCTGATCCGCTCGTGGATGGAAGCGGCGGGTTACCGCGGCTTTCACGAGTGCGAGATCTTCTCCGCGCGCAACTGGTGGAAGCGCGAGCCCGACGACGTGCTCGCCGTCATGAAGCGCCGCCACCAGGAGTGCTGCTGACGGGGCGGCGCCGGAGATCTCACGCCGCTTCGAGCAGCGGGGACGGCGCGTTTTCCCGCAGCGATTCCAGCCGTTTCCCGGCCGCGGCCAGGATGCCGAGCGCCTCGGCCAGTATCGACTGGATTGCCGGGTCGGCGCCCGTGGGCGATTCCAGGATCGCCTGAAGACGCTCGGCGCGCGCCAGCACGTCGGCCACCCCGGTGAACGGGAGTTCCGTGATGAACCCGGGCAGGCGGTGCAGGGGATCGCAGTAGCGTACCGCTTCGACGTAGGCGGTCAGCAGGAAATGGATTTCATGCGCGTTGTCGGCTTCGTGGATGACGTCGGTGATGAGCATGGTCTCTTCCTCCGTGTTCGAGACGACAGATTACGCGCGACTTATGACGGCGATTTGAAGCCCGGCGCCCGCGCCTCCTAACAGTGCCCAAGCCTCGACTGTTGCACTGCAACAGTGCGCCACGAGTCGCCGCTGCGAGCATACTGGCCGCGAAATATCGACTCAACCCCCTGTTGTAAAAGAAAGAAACGTAAAAGCCGCGCCCGTGGCACGGTGATTGCGAAGTGGTACGGCAAAGCAGCCGCGAGCGATCGCGTTCGCGCGCCCGGAATACAGGACCCGGCGCGGTGCCTGACGAAATTTTCGGCCAGCGCGGCTGCCACTGGACCAACATGCCCGCACTCGCACGTGCCCCACAGCCATTGCCCGAAGCGGCGGAACCCATCGTCGTGGTGGGCACCGGTCCCGTCGGCGTGCGCGTCGTCCAGGAACTGGCGCGCATCGCGCCCCAGGTGCCGGTCGTCGTCTACGGCAACGAGCCGACCGTTCCGTATAACCGCGTGCGCCTGTCCTCGTTACTGGCTGGTGAACTGAGCCTGAGCGCGCTGGTGGCGGGGCAGGAGCTGCAGCCGGGCCCCAACCTCAGCGTGCGCCTGAACTGCGGCATTACCGCGATCGACCGCGAGCGGCGCGCCGTGATCGATGCCACCGGGCGCGCCCAGCCGTACTGGAAGCTGGTGCTGGCGACCGGCTCCCGGCCTTTGGTTCCCGACCTCCCGGGCATCCAGCAGGCCCATGTCTACGTGTTCCGCAACCTGCAGGACGCGGAGCGCCTGAGCGCGCGGCGCATGAGGAGCCGGCGCACGGCGGTCATCGGCGGCGGCCTGCTCGGGCTCGAAGCCGCGCGCGCGATGCAGCGCTACAACACCGAGGTGTGCGTGGTGGAGCACGCGGCGCGGCTGATGCCGCGCCAGCTCGACGACGCCGGCGCGGCGTGCCTGCTCGGACACCTGCGCAAGACCGGCATCGAGGCCGTGCTCGGCGATCCCGTGCGCCAGGTGCTGGGCGACGGCGCCGTCACCGGTCTCAGGTTGCGCAGCGGGCGCGAGATCGAGTGCGACACGCTGGTCGTCGCGGCGGGCATCCGTCCGAACCTCGAGCTGGCGTCCGGCGCCGGGCTTTCGGTCGGGCGCGGCATGCGCGTCAATGATTTTCTGCAGACATCGGACCCCGACATCTACGCGGTCGGAGAGTGCGCGGAACACGACGGCGAGGTGTGGGGCCTGATCGCGCCGGGGCTCGAGCAGGCCGCGGTCGCCGGCCACAACGTCGTCGGCGAGCGCAGCCGCTATCGCGGCACGAGCGTCGCCACGCGGCTGAAGGTGCTCGATCTGCCGGTGTTCAGCATGGGCGCGGTCAACGAGTATGCCCGCCTCGATCTCGCGAGCGAGTTCGTCTATCGCGACGAGGCCGCCGGCATCTACCGCAAGATCGTCACCGAGCGCGGGCGGCTGATCGGCGCCATCGCGCTCGGCGACTTCCCGGAGATGAGCCGCGTGCAGGAGATGATCCTGCAGAAGCGCATCGTGCTGCCGTGGCAGCGCTGGCGCTTCGCCCGCGAAGGCCTGTTGTGGCCGGAGCAGGAGCCGGGCGCGGTGAGCGAATGGCCGGCCGGCGCGGTCGTCTGCAACTGCACGGGCGTGACGCGCGGCGAGATTACGCGCGCGTGTGCGGCGGGCGCAAGCACGGTGGCAGCCGTGACCGCCGCCACCCGCGCCTCGTCGGTATGCGGCTCGTGCCGGCCGCTCGTCGCCGAACTGGTCGGTTCGAGCAGGCCGGCCGAGCCCGCGCGCGGCTGGAAGACGCTGCTCGGCGCCAGCGGTCTGGCTTTGCCGGCCGCGCTGGCACTGGCCCTCGTGATCGTGGTGCCGTATGCCGCGACGGTGCAGGTGCCGTGGCAGTGGGACGTGCTGTGGCGCGAGAGCTACTGGAAACAGGTGAGCGGTTACACGGTGCTGGGCCTGACCGTGCTGCTCGCCGTGATGTCGTTGCGCAAGCGCATCCGCCGCTTCACGCTGGGCGACTTTCCGCTGTGGCGCGTCGCGCACGTCGTGCTGGGCGCGCTGACGATCGCCGGGCTGGCTGTGCACACCGGCGGACGCCTCGGTTCCAACCTCAACTTCCTGCTGATGGCGTCCTTTCTCGGCGTCGTCGCTCTCGGCGCCGTCGCCGGCGGCGTGATCGCCCTCGAGCACCGGCTCGGCGCGGGCGCCGCGCGGCTGCGCCGCACCTGGCTGTGGACGCACATCCTGATCACCTGGCCGATACCGGTACTGCTCGCGTTCCATGTACTCAAAAGCTATTACTTCTAGAGCATGGCGACACCGAAAAGCCGCAGGATCTTCTGGATCTGGTGGGGGATATTGAGCGTGACGATAGCCGGCTATCTCTCCGTGGGGCTGCTGTCGAAGAGCGCGGCGACGAACCCGTTGTTCTCCCCGGCGCGCCAGGTCTTCCTACCGGGCAAGACCTCCCACGGCCATTACCAGATCGAGCTCGCCTGCGAGTCCTGTCACGTGAGCGCGTTCGGCGGGCGCGACAGCCTGCAGGAGTCGTGCGAGCGCTGCCATGGCCAGGAATTGAAGCACGCGGGGGACAAGCACCCGAGCAGCAAATTTACCGACCCGCGCAACGCCGACCTGCTGGAAAAGCTCGACGCGACGCTGTGCGTGTCCTGCCACGTCGAGCACCGGCCCGAAATTACCGGCCCGATGGGCGTCACGCTGGCGGGCGATTTCTGCTTTCACTGCCACCAGGACATCGCCAGGGACCGGCCGAGCCACGAGGGCATGGCGTTCAACACCTGCAATTCCGCCGGCTGCCACAAGTTCCACGACAACCGCGCGCTCTACGAGGATTTCCTGGAGAAGCACATCGGCCAGCCGGACGTGCTGGGCAAGGCTTCGCTGCCGGCGCGCAATTTCCGCCAGGTCGCGGCCGATTTCCCGGGTTACCCGTCGGACCGTTATCCGCTCAAAGCCCAGACCGCGCCCGACGCGCCCGCGGACCTCATGAACGCGAAGGATGCCGTCGGCGACTGGCTCGCTACCGCGCACGCGCGCTCGGGGGTCAACTGCGGCGGTTGCCACCAGGTCGAGAAGGAAGGCGCGAAGGACTGGGTGAAGCGCCCCGACCACCAGGTCTGCGCGACCTGCCACGAGCCGGAGACCAGGGGCTTTCTCGCCGGCAAGCACGGCATGCGGCTCGCCGAAGGGCTGCCGCCGATGACACCGGGCGCCGCACGCCAGCCGATGCACGCCGCCGCGCGCGGCGCCGAGCTCTCCTGCACGAGCTGCCACGGCGCACACCGCTTCGACACGAAGAAGGCCGCGGTCGAGGCTTGCGTCGGCTGCCACCGCGACGAGCACACCGCCGCTTACGAGGGCTCGCCGCACCGCGCGCTGTGGAAGAAGGAACTCGCGGGGGAACTTCCGCCCGGCAGCGGCGTGACCTGCGCGAGCTGCCACCTGCCGCGCGACGAGTACCGCGTGCCGGACCTCGACGTGAGGCGAATCCTGGTGCAGCACAACCAGAACGACAACCTGCGGCCGAGCGAGAAGATGCTGCGGCCGGTGTGCCTGAACTGCCATGGCCTCGGCTTCGCCACCAACGCGCTGGCCGACACGAAGCTGGTGAAGCGGAATTTCACGGGCCGGCCGGGCGTGCACATCCGGAGCCTCGACATGGTCGAGAGGCGGGTGAAGGAAATCGAAGAAGGGCGGCGCAACCAAGCCGCCGCCACGAAGTAGCAGCGGGGAGACAACGTGAGAAAGGAGCATGCAATGAAGACGGGCAAGGGGTTGCTGGGCGTGCTGGTCGCGGCGGGCGTCGTGGGCGCGTCTCCGGTGCAGGCGCAGGTGAGCTACAAGCAGATGGCGGACGCGCTGCACGCGGTGATGGAGTCCGACCGCACGGTGTACACGCGCATGGTGGTCAACCGGCTGCAGAACGAAGAGAAGGTGATCAAGGCGACCGAGCACTTCAAGGACGACAAGTCGCTGCCGCTGCCGGCGCAGATGTTCCGCTTCGGCGCGGAGATGGTGGCCGAGCGGAAGATGGGCTTCCATTACTCGCTGCAGTCGCTGTGGCCGATCAACAAGCAGAACGCGCCCAAGACCGCGCTGGAGAAGAAGGGGCTGGAAGCGGTGGCCAAGGACCCGGCGAAGCCGTTCTACGGCGAGGAGACGCTGGGCAAGGTCAAGTACTTCACCGCGATCTACGCCGACAGGGCGATCGCGCCGGCCTGCGTGACCTGTCACAACGAGCACAAGGACACGCCGAAGAAGGACTTCAAGATCGGGCAGGCGATGGGCGGCGTGGTGATGCGCATCCCGATGAAATAGGAAATCGCGGGCTGCCGCCCGCGATTTCCTCACAAGAAAGGCATGACATGAGGATCGATCACCTGAGAAGCAAGCTGATAACTGCGGGGCAGGCTGTCGTGGCGGCGGCCGCGGCGCTCATATTCGCGGGGCTCGCGGCATCGCCTGCCGGTGCGCAGAAGTTCCCGGAATTCGCGGACGCGCGGCTGAAACAGGGGCGCGCGGTGTGGCTGGGGACCTGCGAGGCCTGCCACGCCAACGACGTCGCCGGCGCGCCGCTGGTCACCAGCAAGGCGGCGTGGAAGCCGCGGCTCGCCAAGGGCAAGGACGCGTTGTACAAGAGCGCGCTCGGCGGGCTGACCGGCCCGAAGGGCACGCAGATGCCGCCGCGCGGCGGCAACGACAAGCTCACCGACGACCAGGTCCGGTCGGCGGTGGATTACATGATGGCCATCGTGAAATAGGCCGGACGTGCCAGGGAGAGAAGAATGCAGAACGTTGCGTGGGTGTTGAGCCTCATCCTGATGGCGGCGGTGGCCGCCGTATTCCTGTGGGTGGTCGCCGGCGCGAGCCGCCCGCCCGGCGACGCCGGCGCCAGCGCCCGCGCGGCCTCGCAGTGGCGCAATGGCCTGTTCTGGGGCGTGATCGTCGCCGGCATCGCGATCTCGTTCGCGACGCTGTGGGACTGGCCGATCGCCGGCCACGCCGCCGCCGCGCCGAAAGCCGACGTGACGATACGCGCGACCGGACACCAGTTTCGCTGGGCGCTCGATCGCGACACGGTCCAGGCGGGGCAACTGGTGGAGTTCGAGCTGACCAGCGCCGACGTGAACCACGGTTTCGCGATCTACAAGGACAAGAAGACGCTGGTGGCGCAGGCCCAGGCCATGCCCGGCTACGTCAACAAGCTGCAGGTGCGCTTCGCCGAGCCCGGGGAATACGAGGTGCTGTGCCTCGAGTACTGCGGGCTCGCGCATCACGGCATGCGCGCCGTGATCAAGGTCGCCGCGGCCGTCAAATAGGGGAGACGACGACATGAATGCTGCCACGACGCAATCCGCCGACACGCCTTCCGCGAAGCTCGCCTTCCAGCTCTACGTGGCGATCGGCATCGCGGTCTACCTGCTGATGATGGTCGCCGGCGCGGCTTTCCGCGCCATCCAGGCGACCTGGCTGCCGATCCCGGCCAATTTCGCCTACGAGATCATGACGCTCCACGGCGCGGGCATGGTCGGCGTCTCCGGCCTCGCCGGTGCGGCGGTCATGTGGTATTTCCTGCGGCGCCACGTCACGTTGTCCACCGGGATGTTCCTCGCCATGCTCGGGCTGTCGCTCATCGGCGTGGTGATGATTCTCGCCGCGATCGGCATCGGCCGTTTCGCTGGCGCGTGGACCTTTCTCTATCCCCTGCCGGCGAAGAGCATGGGGGTGTGGGGCACGCACGCCGCCGCCGCCTTCGTCGGCGGGCTGGTGTTCATCGGCGTCGGCTTCCTGCTGTTCTACCTCGACTGCGCGCTCGCGCTGATCCGCCGCTACGGCAGCCTGGCGAAATCGCTCGGGCTCGACCAGCTCTTCGGCTCCGGTCCGGTGGACACCTCGCTGCCGCCGACGGCCGTGGCGAGCACGATGGTGGTCATCATCAACGTGCTCGGTATCCTCGCCGGCGCCGTGGTGCTGACGATGACGCTGGTCAACCTGTACGTGCCGTCGATCGCGTTCGACGCGCTGCTCATGAAGAACCTGATCTTCTTTTTCGGGCACGTCTTCATCAACGCCACGATCTACATGGCGGTGATCGGGGTTTACGAGATCGTGCCGCGCTACACCGGGCGGCCGTGGACGATCAGCCGGCCGTTCCTCGCCTCGTGGGCCGCGGTGACGCTGATCGTGATGGCGGTGTACCCGCACCACCTGCTGATGGACTACGTGATGCCCAAGTGGATGCTCGTGACCGGCCAGGTGATGTCATACCTGAGCGGCATCCCGGTGCTGCTGGTGACTGTCTACGGCGCGCTGACCAATCTCCATCGTTCGGGCGTGAAATGGGACCTGCCGCTGCGGCTCATCGTGTTCGCCCTGTTTGGCTGGGCGGCGGGCGTCATCCCGGCGATCATCGACGGCGTGATCCGCGTGAACCTGGTCATGCACAACACCCAGTGGGTGCCGGGGCATTTCCATTTCTACCTGCTGCTGGGCCTGGTGCCGATGCTGCTCGGCGCGATGTTCTACGCCTGCACCCGCAGCGGCTGGACCGAGACCGTGCTCGACCGCGTCTCGTTCTGGACCTACGGCGTCTCCGGCGTGGTGTTCTGCCTCGTGCTCCTCGCCGGCGGCTGGCAGGGCGTGCCGCGGCGCTTCGCCGTGCACGACGCGGCGTGGATCGATTTTGCGCAACTGGGCAGCGTGGCGGCGTTCCTGGTGCTGGTGACGGCGCTCGTCCTGGGTGTGCGGCTGCTCGCGAGATTGCCGAAGGCGTCACTTTCGGCATGAGCGCGCGCCTGACCACGGCCGCCTCGATACTGGCTTTCGCAGCCGGGCTCGCGGTCGCGCACGCCGCCACCGACGGCTTCGAGGCCTTCACGCTCGAGTCGGCGCGCCGGCTCGCCGCGCTGCGCGCGCCGGCGGCCGTCCCGGACCTCGCGCTCGAGCTGGCCGATGGCGGCCGCGAGCCGCTGTCCCGCCTGCCGGGCCGGGTGCTGCTGGTCGATTTCGTCTACACCAACTGCCCGACCTATTGCGTGGCGCTGGGCTCGGTGTATGCGCGCCTGCAGGAGCACCTCGCGCCCGAGATCGCCGCCGGCGACGCGCGCCTGGTGACGGTCACTTTCGATCCCGGCCGCGACGGGCCGGCCGAACTGCGCGCCTACCGCGCGCGGCACAGCGCCGACAAGGCCGGCTGGGCGCTGGGCCGGCCCGCGCAGGCGGGCGAATTGCGCGACTGGCTGAAAGCGTTCGGCGTGGTCGTGATTCCGGACGGCCTCGGCGGTTATGTGCACAACGCGGCCGTGCACGTGATCGGGCCCGACCGCAAGCTCGTCGCCATCCTCGATCCCGGCGACATCGACGCGATCGCGCAAGCGGCCCGGACGGCCGCCGGGAGTACCCATGTCGCGGCGCGCTGATCCCGTTCTGCTCGCAGCCGCCGGCCTGTGGCTCGCGCTCGCCGTGCCGCCGCTGCGCGGATGGCTCGAGTCGAGCATGATGCTGCACATGCTGGTGCAGTTGCCGTTGCTGGCGTTCGCGGGCTGGCTGGCGGGGCGGGCGTGGCTCAACTCGCGGCCGGGCGGCGCCGCGTCGCGGCTGCTCGCCGGCGTGCAATCGTTCAACGCGGGCGGGGCGACCGGCCTCATCGCCGCGAGCTTCGTCATGCTGCTGTGGATGCTGCCGCGGTTTCTCGACCTCGCCCGGCTCGACCCGGCGGCCGACGCGCTGAAGTTCGCGACCGTTGCCGCCGCCGGCCTCGCGGTGGCGCTGTCCTGGCCGCGGATGCCGGTCATCGCGCGCGCGGTCGTGCACCTGGAAGTGATCGCCACGGCGGCGCGCTTCGGCTGGGGCTATCTCGCCGCCGAGCAGCGGCTGTGTCTCGTCTATCTCGTGGATGACCAGCAGTTGACCGGGGTGCTGCTCCTGTACCTGGGCGCCGCGTACGCCGCGTGGGTGGCGTGGGGGCCGATGTTCGGCCGCGGACTGCCGGGCGTGGCGCGGCAGCGGAGGGTGACGGCATGACGCGCAAGCACGGCGCGACTGCGGGCAAGGTTTACCTGATCGGCGCGGGCCCGGGCGATCCCGAGCTCATCACGCTGAAGGCCGTCCGCGCGCTCGGCGCGGCGGACGTGGTGCTGATCGACGATCTCGTGGACCGGCGCGTGCTCGCGCATGCGCGAGCGGGCGCGCGCGTCGTCGAGGTGGGCAAGCGCGGCGGCTGCCGCATCAACAGCCGAACCTCCACGTCGCAGGCATTCATCGAGAAGCTGATGGTCAGGCTCGCGCGGCGCGGCGTGACGGTCGCGCGGCTGAAAGGCGGCGACCCGTTCGTGTTCGGGCGCGGCGGCGAGGAGATCGAGGCGCTGGCGGCGGCCGGCATCCCGCACGAAGTGGTGAGCGGCATCACCGCGGGCATCGCCGCGCCGGCGGCGCTCGGCATTCCGGTGACCCATCGCGATGTCGCGCGCGGCGTGACGTTCCTCACCGGGCACGCGCGCGATGGCGGGGAGCCGGACTGGGCGGCGCTGCGCGCCGCTGGCACGACGTTGGTCATCTACATGGGCATCCGGCGCGTCGCCGCGCTGGCGGCGGGCATGCTGGCCGCGGGTTTTCCCGCGGACACGCCGGCGTGCGCGGTGCAGAGCGGGACGCTGGACGCGCAGGCACAGGTGGTGACGACGCTGGGCGGGCTCGCGGCGGCGGTGGCCGATGCCCGGATCGGCAGCCCGGCCGTGCTGGTGATCGGTGAAGTCGTGCGCCAGGCGCGGGCGCAAGCCGCGCCGGCGGCGCAGCGGGCGGCCTGAGGAGACGGGCATGAAGACGGAAAAAATCGTCGTCATCGGCAACGGCATGGTGGGCCAGCGCTTCCTGGAGCAGCTCACTACCCGCGTGGCGCGCGGCGCGATCGACGTGACGGTGTTTTGCGAGGAGCCGCGCGCCGCCTACGACCGCGTGCAGCTCACCAGTTTTTTCGCGGGCAAGTCGGCCATCGACCTGAACGTGGTGCCGGCGGGGTTCTTCGAAGACCGGGCGATCACGCTGCGGCTGAATGACCGGGTTTTCGCGATCGACCGCGGCCGCAAGACCGTGCGTTCCGCCCGCTATCGCGAAGTGCCTTACGACAAGCTGGTGCTCGCCACCGGCTCCTACCCGTTCGTGCCCCCGATCCCGGGACGCGACCGGCGCGGCTGCTTCGTCTATCGCTCGATCGAGGACCTGGAGGCCATAAGGGCAGCTGCGCGCTCCGCGGCGCGCCGCGCGCGGACCGGGACGGTGATCGGCGGGGGGCTGCTCGGCCTCGAGGCCGCCAAGGCCCTGAAAGACCTGGGGCTCGAAACGCACGTGGTCGAATTCGCGCCGCGCCTGATGGCGGTGCAGCTCGACGAGGCCGGCGGGCGGCTGCTGCGCAGGCAGATCGAGGCGCTCGGCGTCTTCGTGCACGCTTCGAAGAGCACGAAGGAGATCGTCGATGGCGCGGGGCGCGGCCACAGGATGGTGTTCGCCGACGGCACCACGCTCGACACGGACCTGATCGTCTATTCCGCCGGCATCCGGCCGCACGACGAGCTCGCGCGCGAAGCGAAGCTCGCGGTCGGCGAGCGCGGCGGCATCGTGATCGACGACCATTGCCGGACCTCGGACCCCGACATTTACGCCGTGGGCGAATGCGCGCTGTGGGGCGGGCGCATTTACGGGCTGGTCGCGCCGGGCTACCAGATGGCGGAGGTCGCGGCGCGCCACCTCGCCGGCGAGGCCGGCGCGCGGTTCACCGGCGCCGACATGAGCACCAAGCTCAAGCTGATGGGGGTGGATGTCGCCTCGCTGGGCGATGCGTCCGGCGCCACGCCCGGCGCGCTCGATTACGTCTACACCGACCCGGTCAAGGGTATCTACAAGAAGCTCGTCGTCTCGGGCGACGGCAAGTCGCTGCTGGGCGCGATCCTGGTCGGAGAGGCGGCCGACTACGGCAGCCTGCTGCAGATGGCGCTCAACGCGATCCCGCTGCCCGAGCACCCGGAGGACCTGATCCTGCCCGCGCGCGAAGGCGCTGCCGCCAAGGGGCTGGGCGTGGACCTGCTGCCGGCATCCGCGCTGATCTGTTCCTGCAACAGCGTGACCAAGGGCGGCATCTGCGACGCCATCGCGGCCGGCGCGACCTCGATCGGCGCGCTCAAGAAGGAGACGAAGGCGAGCACCACCTGCGGCGGCTGCGGGCCGCTGCTGAAGCAGATACTCGACGCCGAGCTGAAGAAGCGCGGCGTGGACGTGAAGAACCACCTGTGCGAGCACTTCCCGTACTCGCGCCAGGAGTTGTTCCACCTCACGCGCGTCGGCGGCCTGAAGACCTTCGACGCCATCATCGGCAAGCACGGCCACGGCCGCGGCTGCGACATCTGTAAGCCGGCGGTGGCCTCGATCCTCGCCGCGTGCTGGAACGAGTACATCCTGAAGCCCAAGCACGCGCCGCTGCAGGACACCAACGACCATTACCTCGCCAACCTGCAGAAGAACGGCACCTACTCGATCGTGCCGCGCGTGCCGGGCGGCGAGATCACGCCCGAGAAGCTGCTGGTGCTGGGGCGCGTGGCGAAACGGTTCGGGCTGTACACCAAGATCACCGGCGCGCAGCGCATCGATCTCTTCGGCGCGCGCGTGGAGCAACTGCCGCTCATCTGGAAGGAGCTGGTGGACGCCGGCTTCGAATCGGGCCACGCCTACGGCAAGGCGCTGCGCACGGTGAAGTCCTGCGTCGGCAGCACCTGGTGCCGCTACGGCGTGCAGGACTCGGTGCTGATGGCGATCAACGTCGAGAACCGCTACCGCGGCCTGCGCTCGCCGCACAAGCTCAAGATGGCGGTGTCGGGCTGCACGCGCGAGTGCGCGGAGGCGCAGGGCAAGGACGTCGGCATCATCGCCACGGAGAAGGGCTGGAACCTGTACGTGTGCGGCAACGGCGGCATCAAGCCGCGCCACGCCGACCTGCTGGCGAAGGACCTCGACGACGCGACGCTGGTGAAGTTCATCGACCGCTTCCTGATGTTCTACATCCGCACCGGCGACCGGCTGCAGCGCACCTCGACCTGGCTCGAAAACCTGGAGGGCGGCATAGCCTACGTGCGCCAGGTGGTGTGCGAGGACTCGCTCGGGATCGGCGCCGAGCTCGAAGCCGACATGCAGCGGCTGGTCGACACTTATGAATGCGAATGGAAGAAGGCGATCAACGACCCCGAGACGCTGAAGCGCTTCCGCCATTTCGTGAACAGCGACGAGCCCGACTGCGATGTCGTCTTCGTCGCCGAGCGCGGCCAGATCCGGCCGGCGCGGGCGGATGAACGGGAATCCGCTCTTGAGGCTGTCGAGGGATGAGTGTCGAGTGTCGAGGGTCGAGGGTCGAGGGGCTCGTGGCAGACGGCGACTGGGTCGCGGTCTGCCGGCTGGAGGACATCGTGCCCAACACCGGCGTGTGCGCGCTGGTCGGCGGGCGCCAGGTCGCGGTGTTCCGGGTCGACGACGACAGCGTCTACGCGCTCGCTAACCACGATCCGTTCTCGGGCGCCAACGTGCTCTCGCGCGGCATCGTCGGCGACGTAAAGGGCGAGCTGGTCGTGGCTTCGCCCGTGTACAAGCAGCACTTCAGTCTCGCCTCGGGGCAGTGCCTGGAGGATCCCGACGTTCGCGTGCCGGTATTTTCCGCCCGTCTCGATGACGGCACGGTCTGGGTCGAGGCTTAGCCGCGGCTAGTAGCCGCGGCCGGACCGGCCGCCGTCGACCGTCAGCACGGTGCCCGAGATGTACGAAGCCCGGCCGGAAGCGAGAAACACAACGGCGCTGGCGATCTCGTCCACCGTGGCAATCCGCCCGAAGGGATAATTCTTCGTCAGTTCGCGCCAGCGTTCGGGGTCGCCCAGCTCCTTCTTCGCGCGTTCCCGCCAGCGCACCGCCTGGCGCTCGGTCTCGGTGGCGGCGGGATTCAGGCCGATGACGCGCACCCCGTGCTCCGGCCCTTCGGTGCCGAGCGCGCGCGACATCGCCATGAGTGCCGCGTTGGCCATGCTGCCCGAGATGTAGCCGGCGCTGGGACGCTCGCCCGAGCCGCCGATCACGTTGACGATGACGCCGCTCTTGCGCGCGCACATGGCGCCGTAGATTTCGCGCGCCATGTTCATGAAACCGAACAGCTTGAGGCCCCAGGACGCCCGTACCGCCGCGTCGTCCATGGCGGCGAGCGAGCCGCGCGGGATCGAACCGGCGTTGTTGACGAGGATGTCCACTCCGGAGAGGCGGCGCGCGACGTCCGTCGCGGTGGCGGAGTCCGAGAGATCGGCCGCGTGGCAGGCCACCTCGACCTTGTGCTCGGCCGTGATCTTCGCGCGCGCGGCCTCGAGGTTCTCCGGCTTGCGCGCGACGAGGTGCAGGTTGCAGCCTTCCTCGGCCAGCAGTTTCGCCACGCCGAAACCGATGCCGCGCGAGCCGCCGGTGACGAGCGCGGTCTTGCCGCGGAGGCGCAGGTCCATGGACAGGATTTACCGAATCAGGATCAAAAACAAAACGAATAGACAGGATTTACATGATTAACAAGATTAAAACCAGGAACAGACAACAATGCTGCAGATTCAATTCTTGTTCTTGATCTAATCCTGTAAATCTTGTTAATCCTGTCCGTTTTTTCACTGCTTCAGCAGGCCGAGGTCGTCCAGCGTCCCGCGCAACTGCACGTTCAGCTCGTCCCAGTATTTTCGGGTATCGCGGCTGTTGGTGTAATTCGCCGCCCACAGGTTTCTGTCGAGGTTCGCGCGCCAGCTCTCGTCCTTGTCCAGCGTCGCGAACACGTTCTCCCAGTAGGCGAGCTGGGCCGGCGGCAGGCCCTTGGGGCCGATCATGCCGCGGTAGTTCGAGAACGTCATGTCCGCGCCCTGCTCGCGCCACGTCGGCACGTCCGCGTAGACGCCGGGGAGCCGCTTCGGCGCGGTGATGCCGATGACGCGCACGGTGCCGTTCTTGAGATGCGACCTCGGCACCGAGGCGCTGGCGGACACGATGTCCACGTGACCGCCCAGCGCGGCGGCGATGGCCTTGCTCGCCGAGTCGAACACCACCGTGCGCACCTTCTTCACGTCCACGCCCGCCGTTTTCAGCACCAGTCCGGCCGCGATGTGGTTCGCGCCGCCCGCCACCGAGGAGAACGAAAGGCTCAGCGAGGTCGGGTCCTTTCTGAGCCGCTCGATCAGGTCGCGGCCGTCCTTGACCGGGGAATCGGCCTTGACCACGAACGCCACGTATTCGTCGAACAGGAGACTGATCGGGGTGAAGTCGCGGTAGCTGTAGGTGGTGGTACCGGTCAGGTGGCCCGCCGACAGGTTGAGGTTGGCGACCATCAGGAAATGCCCGTCGTTGCCGCGCTGGCTCAGGTAGTTCCACGCGACCGTGTTGCCGCCGCCGGGCTTGTTGAGCACGTTGACGGGCACCTCGACGAAGCGCTTCTCCTGCGAGATCTTCGCGATCGAGCGCAGCATGATGTCGATGCTGTTGCCGGCGGCGGAGCCCGAGATGAACTCGACGGGACGGTCCGGCTTCCACGCCTGGGCCGGTGCCGCGGCGGACGCCGTCAGCATGACCAGCATGGAGGTGAAAAGACAGGCAAGCGACGGGCGGGCGGGGGTGTGCATAAGGATTCCTCCTGGAGAATGGCGGGACGGTCGAGTCTTGTTTTGCGCCAGTATCGCGCCAAACCCCGGCGTCTGACAAATCAAATGACCGCGCCCACTTTGTGGACGTGGGAATCTGAAGGCGGAAGGCAAAGAAACCTGCCGGGCGGATCAGTCAGGAAGCAAGCGCTTTCCCGACCCGCGGGGCGAAGTGCGGGGTTTCGCCGACCGCGGTCTCGAACGCCGGCAGCGCCCAGTTGTCCTGCTCGACGAAGAACACGCGGCCGCGGGTTACTTCGTCCGCACCAGCACGGCGTCGATGAATTCCAGCGGTACGACGGCGTCGAAGAATTCCCGGCCGGAGAGCGCGCCGAGCTGCACCACGTTGGCGTTGCTCATGCGCACCACGCCGGTCAGTTCCTGGCCGGACCGCAGCCGCAGCGTCACGCGCTTGTCCTTCTGCGCGCGCAGCACCGATTCCACGGTGTCGCCGGCTCCCACCTGCAGTTGGGCGTAGACCGGCGCCGCGCAGGCGAGTGCTGCGGCGACGAACAACGTCGAAATCATACGCTTCATGTCGGCTCCCTTCGTGGAGTATGACGGGCTGTCGATTACGGGCTGTTATGATACACGCGCTTGCCGGGATTCACCGGCAATCAACCACCAGAGGAGAAAAGGCGAACATGGCACAAGGCACCATACGGCGCGTCGTCACCGGCCACGACGGGAACGGCAAGGCCGTTGTCCTGTCGGACGGCCCCTGCACCACGGTCCGCACCCACCCGAATCGCCCGGGCCACAAGTCCACCGACATCTGGAAGACGACCGCGATGCCGGTGCCGATCCCGCGCGAGGAATCCGACCCCACCACTGGCCCCCGCGATTTCGTCCCGCCGATGGGCACCAAGATCCGCATCAGCGAGATCCCGCCGGAGCCCGAGTCGTTCAAGAACCTGACCCCGGAGCAGGCGCGCGAGTTCTTCAAGGAAGGCGGCAACCCGCACGCCTCGACCTACGGGCAGAACAACCGCCACCCGTTCATGCACCGCACCGAGTCGGTGGACTACGCGGTCGTGCTGGAGGGCGAGATCACCATGCTGCTCGACGACGAGGACATCGTGCTGAAGGCGGGCGACATCGTGATCCAGCGCGGCACCAACCACGCCTGGAGCAACCGCTCCGGCAAGCCGGTGAAGATGCTTTACATCCTGATCGACGGCAAGTTCGACCCGGCGCTGGCGGCGCAATTCGGTTGAAGGGTTGAGAGTGTCGGGTGTCGGGTGTCGAGTGTCGAGGGGCAACCCTTCTTCACTCTTCACTCGACACCCGACACTCGACACTCGACATCCGTCACTTCGCGCCAGCCGGCAGGCGCGCTTCCGCCCGCTTCATGTAATCGAGAAAGATCGCGGCGAGGTCGGCTTCGCGCGCGTCCCATTCCTCGCGCGGCGCGACGTCGAGATCGTAGTGCTTCGTGATGAGCGGGTGCACTTCCGCGTCGGGCATCAGGCGGCCCAGGTTCTCGGCGGCGTCGCGCAGGTGGGAGAGGTCGTTGCCCGGCACGATGCAGGCCGGCGCCTTGATCGAGCGGATCTCGGCCTCGGTCGCGCCGATCACCGGCTTTTCCGCGCCCTCCAGGAAGTTGCGGTTCCAGTCCGACATGACGGCGATGAAGAGCGCCGGGTCCATCTTCATCAGCCGCTCCCGGTTCTCGGGCCGGTCGCGGATGCGTTCCGCGAATTCTTCCGTCGCGCAGACGGCGGCCATGCCGCCGGCGCGCGCGACCTCGATGTACTGGCCGTAGTAGCGATGCGCCAGCCGCTTCGCCGCGGCCAGCCCGCCGGTCACGCGCCATAGCAGCAGCCCGCGCACGGCTTGCGGATGGCGCAGGGCGAACAGCAGCGCGAGCCGGCAGCCGGAGGAACTGCCGCCGATCCATGCCGGCAGGGCGTTCTGCTGCCGCAGCAGCTCGTGCAGGTCGTCGGCCCACAGGTCGTTCTCCGATCCCGGGCCCTCGACCGACACGTCGGATGAGCCGCAATTGCGCCGGTCGTGGACCAGCGCGCGGTTGCCGGCGGTGGCGAGCCGCCGCGAGAGGGATTCGACGCCCTCGATCGCGCGCCGCCCGCCGGGGGAGAGCGCGACCCAGGGGCCCTTGTCCCCGAACACTTCGTAGTGGATGCCGGCACCGCGCACGTTCGCAACAGGCATGGAGCGTTCTCCTGAATGGAATGAAAGCCCGTCAATATATCATCGTCGACCGGGGCGGCTCGCCTCCCGGCCCGGGTTCGGCGATGATGCTGGAATGATGACGCCCGCGCCGCATCGAGACCCGTTCCTGGCCGCCGTGTGCGCGCTGGGCGTGGCGCAGATCACCGCGTGGGGCACTTCCTACTACTGCCTCGGTGTGCTCGCCAAGCCGATCGCCGCCGACACCGGCTGGAGCCTGAGCCTCGTCTATTTCGGGTTCACGGTTTCGCTGCTGGCGATGGGCGCGGTCTCGGCGTGGGCGGGGCGGGCGATCGACCGCCACGGCGCGCGCGCGGTCATGGCCGCGGGCACGGTCATCGTGTCGGCGGGCCTCTACGTGCTGTCGCGGGTGACGTCCGAGGGCGCCTACCTGGCCGTGTGGGCGCTGCTGGGCGTGGGCATGCGCCTGTGCCTCTACGACGCCGCGTTCGCCGCGATGGTGCAGGTCCTGCCTTCGCGCGGGCGCCTCGCGATCTCGTACCTCACGCTGTTCGGCGCATTCGCTTCCACCGTGTTCTGGGTGGTCGGTCATTACCTCAACGACGCCGGCGGCTGGCGGCAGACGCTCGCGCTGTTCGCGGCGATCAATCTCGTGGTGTGCCTGCCGCTCAACTGGATCGGGCTCGCGCGCAGGGAACCGGCGGGCAGGGCCGCCCCGGATGCGGCGGCGGCGCCCG
This sequence comes from uncultured Streptomycetaceae bacterium, assembly GCA_964433375.1. Taxonomy (GTDB): domain Bacteria; phylum Pseudomonadota; class Gammaproteobacteria; order Burkholderiales; family SG8-41; genus SG8-41. The sequence goes on along the minus strand of CAYSRR010000020.1, from coordinate 1,589 downwards.
CGGGCCCGCCGCTCGTGGGAAATCGCCGCACCGTCGCGATGGCGCTGTTCGCGCTGGTGATGTCGCTGAACGGCTTCGTGTTCGGCGTGGTGACGGTGCAGCTCGTGCCGTTGCTGGAGGCCGCGGGCCTCGCCACCGCGGCGGCGGTCTGGGTCGCCTCGATGAAGGGGTTCGCGCAGTTCGGGGGGCGTGTGGTGGAAATCGTTTTCGGCAGCAATCTGCACGCCATGACGGTGGCGCGCATCGCCATCGGCGTGCTGCCGGCGTCCTTCGTTCTGCTGCTTTTCCCGGGAGGCAGCCTCGCGCTGATCATCGCCTTCACGCTGCTGATGGGCGCGTCCCAGGGCGTCATCACCATCGTGCGCGGCGCGGTGCCGCTCGCGCTGTTCGGCGCGACCGGCTACGGCGCCGTGCTGGGCATGCTGGCGACGCCGGTGCTGATCGTCAACGCCGCGTCGCCCACGCTGTTCGCCCTGATCGTCGAGCGCTGGGGCTGGACCGCCGGCCAGGCGGTGCTGGTGGCGGCTTCCGCCGCGTCCTGGGTCGCGATCGAGCTGATGTCGCGCTGGTACCGCCGCGGCCCGCGGGCCGGGTGATTCAGTGATATGAGTGATTCAGTGATTGAGTGATTCGGTGATTGAGTGATTTAGTAATTATGTAATTGAGTGATTGGGGCGCCGCATGGAACGAGGGTGTGAATCACCCAATCACTTAATCACTCAATTACTCAATCACAGGGTTGCAGCGTCACCCTCTCCCGACGAACGGCATCTTGGTCGCCATGATGGTCATGGTCAGCACGTTCACGTCGAGCGGCAGGTTGGACATGAACACCACGGCATCGCCGACATGCGCCGGGTCCATTCTCGGCTCGGGCGCGGTGGTGCCGTTCGCCTGCTTGACGCCCTGCGCCATGCGCTCGGTCATCGGCGAGACGGCGTTGCCGATGTCCACCTGCCCGCAGGCGATGTCCCAGGGCCGCCCGTCGAGCGAAATGGTCTTGGTCAGGCCGGTGACGCCGTGCTTGGTCGCGGTGTAGGGCGCGGAGCCCGGCCGCGGCGTGTGCGCGGAGATCGACCCATTGTTGATGATGCGCCCGCCGCGCGGGTCCTGGTCCTTCATCATGCGGAAAGCCGCCTGCGCGCACAGGAACATGCCGGTCAGGTTCACGTCCACCACCGACTGCCACTTGTCGAACGGCAGGTCCTCGAAGGGCACCCCGGGCGCGTTGCCGCCGGCGTTGTTGAACAGCACGTCGAGACGGCCGAATTTCCCCTTGATCTGCGCGAACAGCGCCGCGACCTGGTCCGGCTTGCCGACGTCGGTCGGCACCACCAGAGCATTGCCGCCGCTCGCGCCGGCTTCCTTCACCGTCTGATCGAGCATTTCCCTGCGCCGTCCCGCGAGCGCGACGCGATAGCCGTCCTTGAGCAGCGCCAGGGCGACGGCCTTGCCGACGCCGGTGCCGGCGCCGGTCACCAGCGCGGTCTTGTTTCCAGTAGCCATGGGCGAGTCTCCTTCGAAAGTGAGGTGTGCATGTTAACCCAGCCGCCGCCGGCGAGGCGGCGGCGCGCATCCTGTCATGTGCA
>CAYSRR010000019.1:0-21845 GCA_964433375.1 uncultured Streptomycetaceae bacterium | reverse complement strand
ACGCTGATCCAGACGAAGAACACGCGCGCGACGTGCGCCGTGCCGATGTCGAGCGTCAGCAGCAGCCAGAAGATCGCGATGTTGACGACGAAGAAGTGGTAGACGAGCGGAATGAAGACGCGCCGCGCCAGGCGCGCGACCACGGCGCCGAACACCGGCACCACGGCGAGCATGACGAAGAAGGTCGCCGTGAACAGCCACGGCAGGTTGCGCACGCCGCCCGCGATGCCCATCTCGTCGCGCAGCGGCCGCAGCACGTAGTAGCCGGCGAGCAGGCAGAAGAAATACGCGAACGACCAGAGCAGGGCGCGCGCTTCGCCCGGCTTCACGTCGACGACGCGCGCCAGCGCGCGCTGCAGGGCAACTTCGCTCATAGGGTGCTGATTATCTCAGTAAAACGCTGGATTATTTCACCGAACTGGTGGATTGCCTCTTCAAGCGCAACGCCAGCTGGTTGCCCCGCAAGCTCGGTTGACGCGGCGCGACTCGCGACTCGCGACGAAGGCCCCCGGTGGTTGACGCGGCCGGTGGGGGATTGGATACTGACCGCTGCCGACCCCCGATAATACCTATAACGGGACGGCATCGCTCATGCGCAAGGAGGAGTCCATGATCCAGCCGTTCTCGCCGTCGCGTTTCCTCGTTTTGACCGCCGTCCTGCTCGGCTGCGCCGGCGCGCAGGCGCAGACCTATCCCGCCAAGCCGATACGCGTCGTCGTCCCGTTCGGCGCCGGCGGGCCCGCCGATATCTACGCCCGCTACCTCGGGCAGCAGGTGCAGGGTGCCCTAGGGCAATCGTTCGTCGTCGAGAACCGTCCGGGCGCGGGCTCGATCATCGGCACCGACGTCGTGGCGAAGTCCGCCCCCGACGGCTACACGCTGCTGCTGATGTCCAACACCCACACGGTCAACGAATCGCTGGTCCCGAAAAAGCCGTTCGTGCTGATGAAGGATTTCGTCGGCGTCGCCCCGATCAATTACTCGGACCTGCTGCTGGTGGTGCATCCCTCGCTGCCGGTGAAATCCGTGAAGGAGCTGGTCGCGCTGGCCGGGAAGAACAAGGGCGGGCTCAATTATTCGTCCTCGGGCACCGGCACGCCGTACCACATGGCCGGCGAACTGTTCAAGGCGCTGGCCGGCGTGGATATCCTGCACGTGCCCCACAAGAGCAGCGGCGACGCGCGCACCAGCGTCATGAGCGGGCAGACCGAATTGATGCTGGACGCGATCACCACGATGGCGCCGATCGCGAAATCGGGGCGGGTGCGCGCGCTGGCGACCAGCGGCGTGAAGCGCTCGTCGGTGACGCCCGAGCTGCCGACCATCGCCGAGGCGGGCGTCAAGGGATACGAGGCGACGATCTGGCTGGGTATCATGGCGCCGGCCGGGACCCCGCGGCCGGTGCTGGAGCGGCTCAACGCGGAAATCACCAAGGTCGCCAATCGGGCCGACGTCAGGGAAGCATGGGGCAAGCAGGGCGCGGTGCCGATGATCATGACGGTCGCCGAGTTCGACAAGCACCTGAACGCCGATATCGCCAAATGGGCAAAGGTGGTGAAGGTAGCCGGGGCCAGGGCCGACAAGTGACGGCGCGCGATGGATAATGCGTAAAAAATACAACAGACCCGAGGAGCGAATATGAAGATACGTCTGGGATGGTTGACCGTCTGCCTGCTGGCGGCGCTGCCGGCGCTCGCGCAGGACAAGTATCCAAGCCGCCCGATCACGATGGTGGTGCCGTTCCCGCCGGGGGGCGTTGCGGACACGACCGGGCGGCCGACCGCGGCCGCGATGGAACGGCTGCTCAAGCAGCCCGTCGCGCTCGTCAATCGCCCCGGGGCCGGCGGCGCGGTCGGCAATGCCGCGATCGCGAACGCCAAGCCGGACGGCTACACGATCGGGATGGTGCTCTCCAGCATCTCGGTCATACCGGCAGCCGACGAACTGTTCAACCGCAAGCCGGCCTATTCGCTCGACCAGTTCGACGCGGTCGCGCTGATCTCCGCCGACCCGACGATCCTGGTGGTGCATCCTTCCCTGCCGGTGAAATCGCTGAAGGAGATGATCGCGCTGGCCAGGGCCCAGCCCGGCCAGCTCGTGTTCTCCACCTCGGGCGTCTACGGGGCGCTGCACATGCCGATCGAAATGTTCCTGCATGCGGCCAAGCTCAGGATGCGCGCCATCCACACCACGGGCGGCGGGCCGGCGATCACCAACGTGCTCGGCGGCCACGCCATGCTGACCGCCGGCGGGCCCGCGGCGATCACCAGCCATGTGAAGGCCGGGAAGCTGCGCACGATCGTGAGTTGGGGCGAGGACCGGCATCCGAATTACCCCGATGTGCCGACCTTCAGGGAACTCGGCTACAAGGACGTCGTGTACTACATCTGGGCGGGCCTGGCCGCTCCGCGCGGCATGCCGGACGGGGTCATGAAGGTATTGCGCGATGCGGCGCGCAGGACCGCGGAGGATCCCGATTTCAAAAAGGCGATGGCCAACGTGAATTCCCCGGTCCGTTACATGGATGCGCCGGAGTTCGCGAAATACTGGGATGCGGACGCGAAACGCCTTGCCGGCCTGGTGAAGATAGTCGGCAAGGGCGATGCCAAGAAGTAAATGCGTGGCGAGTAACGGGTGATGAGCGTGGACCCCGGGTCGCCCGGCGCCCCTGAAGCGCGGGGCGGGCTCAAGAGCGACCAGTTTTCGGGATTGATGCTGCTGGCGCTCGCCCTGTACGTCGGCTGGGAGAGCCGCGTCTACCCGGTCGGCACGCTGCAGGAGCCGGGTCCCGGCTACCTGCCGCTGCTGCTGGCGCTGTTCCTCGGCGCGGTCGGGTTGCTGATCGCGCTGTGGGGCGGCCGGTCAGCGCCGCTCGCGGCCATGCGGTGGACGGAGGCGAGGCGCGCGGTGCTGATCCTCGTCGCCTGCGCCGTCGCCACTTTCGCGCTGGAGCGGATCGGCTACCGGCTTACCGTCATAATCCTGCTGGTCTTCTTCCTGGGCGTGCTCGAGCGCAAGCGCCCGCTGTCGGTCGCGCTGGTCGCGGCCGGCTTCGGCTTCGCTTCCTACTACGTCGTCGGCGACCTGCTGCACGTACCGCTGCCGCGAAGCCCGTGGGGCTTCTGAGGGACGAAGAATGAGTGTCGAGTGATAGAGCAATGACGGCACGTACCCCCCTCGACACTCGACCCTCGACACTCGACACCCGGTCCCCTGTCCATGGTTGAGACGTTCAACAACCTGATGCTGGGCTTCTCGGTGGCGCTGCAGCCGTCGGTCCTGGTGTACGCGTTCGTCGGCTGCGTGATCGGCACGCTGGTCGGGATGATGCCGGGCCTGGGACCGCTGGCGGGGATCAGCCTGCTGCTGCCGGCGACGTTCGGCCTGAACCCGATCGTCGCCATCGTGCTGCTCGCTGGCGTCTATTACGGCGCGATGTACGGCGGCTCCACCACGTCTATCCTGATGCGGATACCGGGCGAGGCGGCGTCGGTGATGACCTGCGTGGACGGCTACGCGATGACCCAGAACGGACGCGCCGGGCCGGCGCTCGCCATCGCGGCGATCGGCTCGTTCGTCGCCGGGACGCTGGGCGTGGTCGGCCTCATGCTGCTCGCGCCCACGCTCGCCGAGTTCGCGCTGCGCTTCGGGCCGCCGGAATACACCGCGTTGCTGCTGATGGGGCTGCTCATCCTCGCTTACATGAGCGGCGGCTCGATGCTGAAGACGCTGGCGATGGCGGCCTTCGGCCTGATGCTCGGCATGATCGGCATCGACGTCATGAGCGGCTACACGCGCTTCAGCCACGGCATCATTGAGCTGGGCGACGGCGTGGGCATCGTGCCGGTCGCGGTAGGGCTGTTCGGCATATCCGAAATCCTGATCACGGCGGGGGCGGCCGCGCCGCCGCAGATTCAGCGGCCGAAACTGCGAGACCTCGTGCCGTCGCGCGAGGAATTCCGGCTGTCGGCGGGGCCGATCGCGCGCGGCAGCCTGCTCGGCTTCTTTATCGGCATCATTCCCGGCTCGGCGCACGTCATCTCGTCCTTCGTTTCGTACGGCATCGAGCGGCGGATCTCGAAGACGCCGGAGCGCTTCGGCAAGGGCGCGATCGAGGGCGTGGCCGGGCCCGAGTCGGCCAACAACTCGGCGGCGAGCGCCGCCTTCGTGCCGATGATGGCGCTCGGCATCCCTACGAGCCCGATCACCGCGGTGATGATCGCCGCCATCATGGTGCACGGCATCCTGCCGGGGCCGATGCTGATCCAGAGCCAGCCGGAGCTGTTCTGGGGCTTCGTGGCGAGCATGTACGTCGGCAACGTGGTGCTGCTGGTGCTGAACCTGCCCATGGTGGGGCTGTTCGTGAACCTGCTGCGGATTCCGTACGCCTACCTGTATCCCTGCATCCTCTGCTTCTGCATTCTCGGCACCTATTCCGTCTCCAACAGCATCGTCGACGTGTGGATCCTGCTGTCCATGGGCGCGATCGGCTACGTCCTGCGCAAGTTCGGCTACGACCTCGCGCCGGTGGCGCTGGGGCTGGTGCTCGCGCCGATGCTGGAACTGTCACTGCGCCAGTCGCTCGCCATGAGCGCGGGCGACTGGAGCATCTTCATCGAGCGTCCCATCGCCACGACGCTGTTCGCGTTCGGGCTGGTGCTGGTCCTGCTCAGCCTCAAGCCGCTCTTCTTCAAGGGCAAGGACTGGCGGGCCGAGGTGGGCCTGGAGAAGACGGACGACTGACGTGCCGGTCCCGGGTCGCCAGTCCCGGGTCGCGCGTCTCTTTTCCGGAATTGCGGTAGCATTCTCCCTGTGAAATTCCCCGGATATCTGCTCGCGCTGACGCTGGCGCTGTGCGCGCCGTTCGCGTCCGGCGCGGAGGTCGATCGCAGCGGCGGCCCGTTCGTGCCGACGCCGCCGGCGGTGGTGGAGGCGATGCTGAAGCTCGCCGGCGTCGGTCCGAAGGACTACGTCGTCGACCTGGGCTCGGGAGACGGCCGCATCGTGCTGACGGCGGCCGTGAAATTCAAGGCCGCGGGCATGGGCGTGGACATCGACCCGGACCTGGTGGATGGCGCCAACGAGTCGGCCCGCAAGCAGGGTGTCGAGAAGCGCGCGCGGTTCGTGCGGCAGGACGTGCGCGAGGCCGATCTCTCCCGCGCCACCGTGCTCACGCTCTACCTGCTGCCGGGCATGATGACGCAACTGCGGACCAAGGTGCTGGCCGAGCTGAAGCCCGGCGCGCGCGTGGTGTCCCACGATTTCATCTTCGACCAGTGGAGGCCCGACCGCACGGTCACGGTCGAAACGCCGGAGAAGTACGACATCACCGGCACCTGGACTTCGGACGTGCACCTGTGGGTCGTGCCGGCGCGGGTGGCGGGCGCCTGGCGCGGGAAGTGGTCGGAGGGCGGGGACGAGACGTTCCGGCTCGACATCAAGCAGGGCTTTCAGCGTTTCGAGGGCAGGCTCGCGCGCAGCGGCCGCGCGCTGGGGGTCCAGGACGGGCAGGTCAACGGCGCCTCGCTCACTTTCACCGCGCCGGGGGAAAACGGGCGCCGCGAGCGTTACTCGGCGACAGTGGGCCGCGACGAGATGCGCGGCGAGGTGCGGGACGGCGAGACGGTGATCGCGCGCTGGAGCGCAACGCGCGTACCATGACGGCGCGCGCGCCCGGCCTGGCGCTCCTCCTCGGCGCGCTGCTGGCCGCGCAGACCTTCGGCACCGTGGCGACCATGACGCTGCCGGCGGTGGCGCCGAAGGTGGCGGAGACCCACGGCATCAGCGCGTCCCTGATCGGCTACCAGATCAGCCTGGTCGCCGCGTTCATGCTGGTCTCGCTGACGCTGGGCAGCCGCCTCTCGGTGCGCTGGGGCGCCTGCCGCGCGACGCAGGTGGCGCTCGCGCTGCTGATCGCGGGTTGCCTGACGGCCATCCTGCCGCATGCCGCCTTCGTGTTCGCCTCTTCCATCGCCCTGGGGCTGGGCTACGGCCTGCTGTCGCCACCGGCTTCGCAGCTGCTGGCCCGATTCACGCCGCCCGCCCGGCGCAACATCGTGTTCTCGCTCAAGCAGACCGGCGTGCCGATCGGCGGCATACTGGCCGCCGCGATCCAGCCGGTGGTCGCGGTCAGCTTCGGCTGGCAGTGGACGCTGGCCGGCACGGCGGCCGTGCTGCTCGCGCTGATCGTGCTGATGCAGCGCTACCGCCTGCAATGGGACGACGATCGCGATCCCTCCGTGAAGATGGCGACCCACCCGCTCGCCGGCATCGCGATCATCTGGCGCCATCGCGTGCTGCGGTTGCTGTCGATCTCGGGCGGCAGCTTCGTCGTCGTGCAGGTGTGCCTGCAGACCTTCACGGTGGTGCTGTTCGTGGAGCAGATCGGCATCGGCCTCGTCACCGCGGGCATCGTGCTGACAGCTTCCCAGGTGGGCGGCGTCTTCGGCCGGCTGTTCTGGGGCTGGCTCGCCGATCTCACGCGCAACTGCTACGGCGTGCTGGCGGTGCTGGCGGGGGTGATGATGGCGACCTGCCTGCTGGCGCTGGGACTGGGGCCGGGCTGGCCGCTCGCGGCATCGTGCGCCCTGTTCTTCGTCCTGGGCTCGACCGCCAGCGGCTGGAACGGCGCGTTCATGGCGGAAGTCGCGCGGCTATCGCCGCGCCAGGAAATATCGACCGCGACCGCCGGCTCGCTCGTCTTCGTCAACTTCGGCAAGATGATCGGGCCGATCGCGTTTACCAGCCTCTACCTGCTCACGGGCAGCTACACGCTGCTGTTCGGGCTGCTGGCGCTGCCCGCCGCGCTCGGCCTGGCCTGCGTCCTCGCGGGGCACTACGCCAGCGCCCGCGCGCCGGCCGAAAGCCGGAATTAGCCGCCAAGACGCCAGGGACGACCCTTATTCCTCGTGCCGGTTTCCACTGCCGGCCGGCGGCGCTGGTACAATAGCCGCCGGTCCGACATGCGCTTCCTGGCGATCATGGTTCTGCTGCTCACCTGCGCCGTTGCGCGCGCGGAGATGACCTGCGAGCAGTACGGCGCGATCGCGCAGGAAACCCTGCGTCTGCGCGACCAGGGCGCATCGCTGTCGCGGCTGCTCGCCGACATCGACCGCGGCGGGATGAAGCAGCGCCTGACGGCACACGAGCTGAGCGTCGTGAAGGACGTGATCCGGCACAGCTTCAGCGGCGCGCTGTCCCCGACGGAGGTGGTGGAGGCGTGCAAGCTGGGCGGGACGCTCGTCCCGTCCCGGTAAGAATGGAACCGCCGATGAACGCCGATGAACGCCGATAAGATCAATACGGCTTTCAGGCAGGATAAGAACGGTTTTTATCGGCGTTTATCGGCGTTTATCGGCGTGCATCGGCGGCTAGTAGAATTTTTACCGGGTCTACGATTCAAGGGGCAAGCATGAAACCGTTCAGTTTTGAAAATCGGCGACGAATCCTGTTCGCGCTCGGCGCGCTGCCGCTCGCGCGGCTCGCGGTCGCGGCGGAGGACATCGAGAGCAAGCGCACCGGCGGGCCGTACGTCCCTACGCCGCAGGTCGTGGTGGACGAGATGCTGCGCATCGGGCGCGTCGGCCCGGATGATTTCGTGGTGGACCTCGGATCGGGCGACGGCGTCATCGTGCTGACGGCGGCGACCCGGCTCAAGGCGCGCGGCTTCGGGGTGGACATCGATCCCGAGCTGGTCAATCGCTCCAATGCTGAGGCGGAGAAGCGCGGCCTGGCCGGGCGCGCTTCGTTCCACGTCCAGGACGTGTTCAAGACCGACATCAGCAAGGCGACGGTGCTCACGCTCTACCTGCTGCCGGACATGATGCTGAGACTGGCCCCGAAAATCTTCACCGAGTTGAGGCCCGGCACCCGCGTGGTTTCCCACGACTATCATTTCGGCGACTGGCCGGCCGACGACCAGTTCACCTGGGCCGTGCCCGAGAAGGAGCCTATCAACGGCGTGCCGCGCGCGACCGTGTACCTGTGGATCATCCCGGCCATGGTCGCGGGCCAGTGGCGGCTCAGCGTGGCCGCGCCCGCCGGCGAGCAGTACGATCTGGCGCTGCGCCAGAACTTCCAGAATTTCAGCGGTACGGTGACGGGCGGCGGGGTCAAGGCAGGCACGCTCACGCAATCCCGCCTGTCGGCGGACGAGATCTCGTTCGCGTTCGCGGTGGGCGGCGACCGCCACCTGTTCAAGGGGCGCGTCGCGGGCGACGTCATGGAGGGCACCGTGAACCTGGCCGGAGGCAGGGGCACGGCGCGCTGGAGCGCCACGCGCATCAGTTCTTGACCGCGTGGCGGGAGTGTCGGGTGTCGAGTGTCGAGGGGTGGCTAATTATTCACTCGACACGCATTCCTCGACACTCGTTTCTCGTCAGTTGACGAGAAACGCCGGCGGCACCGCCTGCACGATCGACCGCCGGTAGATGAGCTGGGTCATGGCGCTGTCGTGCAGCCCGCGGTTGCGCGCGTCGGTCACGATCTCGCCGTCCTCCAGCAGGCCGCGATTCAGGGACTGCGGCTGCATCAGCATGGCGGCGAGCCTGCCGGCGTGGTGCGGCGGCACGTAATCGAGCGTGATTTCCTTCGGGCGGGGCAGCGGCGTCGTGCCGGCGACGATGAAGCTGTTGATGTGCGTCGAGCCGGGGAAATCCGGCCGATAGAGCGCGATGTAGGGGAGCTCGGTGCGCAGGGTCGCGAGCAGGTGCGCGTAGGCGTCCGGACGGTCGAGGTCGGCGAACGTGTTGAACACGGCGACGCCGCCCGGCGCGAGGCAGCGCCTGAGGTCGCTGAAAAAATTCCGCGTGCTGAGGTAATCCGGCGTGCCATCGCCCTGGAACAGGTCCACGATCACCACGTCGTGGCCTTTGCCGCAGCGTTTCAGCTGCGTGCGCGCGTCGGCGATGTGCACCCGCACGCGCGAGACATCGAAGCCGAAATAGCGGGTCGCCGCGGCCAGCGAAGCGGGGTCGATATCCACCGCCTCGACCGTGACGCCGCGCGCGGCCAGGCGCATCGGGACGATGCCGGCGCCGAGCCCCAGCACCAGCGCCGAGCGCGGCCGCGGCTGGTAGGCGTAGGTGAGGGCTTCGAGGGCATAGGTGTAGAAGGACAGCGAGCGCCCGTCGGAGGCGACCGTGTTCTGCACCAGCCCGTCCTGGAAGTAGAGACGCGCGAAGCGGCCGTCGCTTTCCGGCTCGCTGCGCAGGATCTTCACCGTTCCGAACAGCGACGAGAGCCGCGCTTCCACCTGCCAGGTGCGCCCGCCGAAACTGGCCGGCCACATGCGCGCGATGTAGGCGTCGGCGAACACCAGCGCCAGCGTCGCCGCCAGCGTCGCCCCGGCGGCCACGGCCCCGAGCCTGCCGCGGGCGGGCAGCGGCATCGGCGGCAGCGCGAGGATGACGGCGGAGAGCAGCGCCATCACCAGCGCCACCGAGAGTGTCGCGGCGAAATTGCTGGCGTGGGGAATCAGCCCGAACGCGGTGACGAGCACGCCGACCACCGAGCCGAGGGTGCTTACGAAAAACACGCGGCCGGCGCCGGCATCGGCTACCCCGCCGCCCGTACGCGCCAGCGAGATCGCGATCAGCAGCGGGTTCATGGCCGATGCGGCCACCAGCGGCACGAACAGCAGGGCGAGGCACGCGACGAACGCGCCCAGCACGAGGTCCGCCGCCGCCAGCCGCGGGAAGAGGTGGGGGTAGGCGAGGCAGGACGCGACGATGGCGAAGGCGGCGATGGCGGGCATCAGCGCGTAGAGCTGTACCAGCCGCGGGAGCTGCCGTTTCACCGCGAGCCGGCCGCCGGCCCAGTAGCCGAGCGCAAGCGCGATCAGCGTGATCGAGAGTATGCCGGTCCAGATGTAGAGGCTGACGCCGAAGTAGGGGGTCAGGATGCGCGAGGCGAGCAGCTCCAGCGCGAGCACCGCGCCGCCGGAGATGAACAGCATGACGTACAGGAGCATGAGGGCGAGGGGAGTCGGGTATAATCCGCCACTTTCTGGACTCGGAATATAACACCTGTCTCCGTCCGATCGCGGTGACGGGCTTCAAGGAAACCGACAGTGCAGTCCATATCGTGTCAGTGCGGCGGCGCGCGGCCGGGCGGGCGGGCAGCCGGCGCGGCCGCGGCGTTGACCGTTTTCGCCGCCACGGTGTCGTTCGCCGCCGAACCGCGCGTGCCCTACGTGCCGACGCCGCAGGAGGTCGTCGAGCGCATGCTGGAGACCGCCAAAGTCGGTCCCGGCGATTACCTGATCGACCTCGGATCGGGCGACGGCCGCATCGTCGTCACCGCGGCGAGGAAATACGGCACCCGCGGCTTCGGCGTGGACTTGAACCCGGAGCGCATCCGCGAGAGCAACGAGAACGCGCGCGCGGCCGGCGTCGCCGACAAGGTCGCGTTCTACCAGCGCAACTTGTTCGAGACCGATTTGAGCCAGGCCACGGTGATCACGATGTACCTGCTGCCGCGCGTCAACGTCGAGTTGCGGCCGAAGCTGCTCGAGCTCAAGCCCGGCACGCGCCTGGTGTCGCACGACTTCGACATGGGCGACTGGAGGCCGGACGCCGAGCACACCGTGGACGCAAAGGATAAGTACGGCGGGGTGGGCGGCAGGAGCGAAGTCTATTTCTGGGTCGTCCCGGCCAAAGTCGCCGGCACCTGGCAGTGGCAGTCGACGGTGGCGGGCAAGCCGCAGTCCTACGAGATCCGGGTGCAGCAGAAGTACCAGTCGCTGACGGGCTCCGTCCGTGTCGGCGGGCACACCGCTTCCCTGCGCAACCTGCGCCTGCACGGGCCCGATATCCAGTTCGAGTTCACCATCGAGCTGAACGGCGCGCCCGTCAGGCACGCGTACGCGGGCAAGGTGGCGGGCGATGCCATCGACGGCACCGGGTCGCTCTCGGGCGCGCGCCTGCAATCGAAGCAGGACTGGTCCGCGCGGCGCGCGGCGCGGTCCGCGGCCTCTCCCGCGCCGCCGTCCTCCAGCAGCGTGCTCAATTGATCCTGGCCCGGTTTACCTCCGGCGCCGCCGCCCGGCTCGCCGGCGTCCTGCTGGCGGGCGTCCTGCCGGCCGCGCCGGCGATCGCGCAGGACTGGGGCGACACGCCCTACGTCCAGACGCCGATCAACGTGGTCGAGCGGATGCTGGAGATCGCGAAAGTGGGTCCCGGCGATTACGTGATCGACCTCGGCTCCGGCGACGGACGCATGGTGATCACCGCCGCGAAGAAGCACGGCGCGCGCGGCTTTGGCGTGGACCTCGACCGCCAACTGGTGGCGCTGGCCAACCGCAACGCGGCCAAGGCGGGCGTGTCGAGCCGCGCCGCGTTCTACCAGCGCGACCTGCACGTGACCGACGTCAGCCCGGCCACGGTCATGAGCATCTACCTCCTGCCGGAGGTTAACCTGATGATCCGGGGCCGCCTCCTTTCCACGCTCAGGCCGGGAACGCGCATCGTCTCCCACGACTACGCCATGGGCGACTGGCCGCCCGATTTCGAGGAGGAGCTCGCGGCGCCGGGCAAGGCGGTGGGCGTGGGCGAGCGCAGCAAGATCTATCACTGGGTGGTGCCGGGCCGCGCGTCGGGGCGCTGGCGCTGGACACTGGCGCCGGACGGCAAGCCGGTCGACTACAACCTGGCGCTCGACCAGAACTTCCAGGTCATCGAGGGCACGCTCGGCGCGGGCAGGCGCAGCGCCAGGATCGCGAGCCGCCTGGCCGGCGAGCACATCGCGTTCACCGCCGTCCTCGACGGCGTGAAGCACGCGTTCACGGGGCGCATGGTCAACAATGCGATCGACGGCGTGGCGCGGATCGAGCGCGGCGGCAAGACGCGGGAGCTGTCCTGGTCCGCGACACGCGTCGAGAGCTGGGACCCGCGTCACGTTTCCCTGACGCTGGAACAGACCCTCAAGGAGATGCGTTGAGGGTCTGGCTGCTCGCGCTTGCCACAGTGTTGTCCGGCGGCGCGGCTGCCGCCACGCCGGGCGCGCTGCCCGACAACATACCGACGCCCTACCTGCCGTCCACCACGGTCGCGGTCGACGAGATGCTGCGGCTCGCGGACGTCACGCCGTCCGACCGGGTAGTTGACCTGGGCTCGGGCGACGGCCGCATGGTGATCGCCGCGGCGCGCGATTACGGCGCGCGCGGCCTGGGCATCGAGCTCGACCCGAAGCTCGTCGCCGAGAGCCGGGAGAACGCGCGCAAGGCCGGCGTCGCCGAGCGCGTCGAGTTCCGCCAGGGCGACGTGCTGACCGCGGACTACCGCGACGCGACCGTCGTCACGCTCTATCTCCTGCCCAACCTGGTGGAGAAGCTGAAGCCGCGGCTGCTCGAGTTGCGGCCCGGCACGCGCATCGTCGCGCACGATTACGGCTTCTCCGGCTGGAAGCCCGACCGCCGGGTGGTCATTTCCAAGACCTACCTGCTGTACGTCGTGCCGGCCAGGGTGGAAGGGAGATGGCGGCTCGAGGTCGCGCTGCCCGACGGCGCCCGCGAGTACGAGCTCGAGTTCAGGCAGCAGTACCAGGATATCGACGGCGGCGTTCGCATCGCGGGCGGCTACCTGCCTGCATTCGAGGCGCGCATCGCGGGCGACCGCCTTTCCTTCGTGCTGGTGGACGACGGCGTGAGCCACCGCTACGAAGGGCGCGTGACGGGCGGGTTCGAGATCGAAGGCGTGGTACGCTCCGGCACGGGGCGCAGCCTCGGCGAGAGCCGCTGGCGCGCGACGCGCGTGCTGCACGCGGCGGGTGAAAGCTGACCCGCCAACCTCCAACCGCGGAGGACGCGGAGGACGCTGAGGAGGCGGATGATAATGGCGGTAATAACGGAAAACGCGCTGGAAAAGATGGAAAGTGCAAGGTGCTGAAATGTTTTCGCTCAAGATGATCCAGAGATGTTCCGGCTGTCTTTCCTCCGCGTCCCCGGCGTCCTCCGCGGTGAGAGTTTTTCTTGTCGTACTGGCTTTCCTGGCGGCGCGGCCGGCGGCGGCGCAGGAGACGCCACCTTTTCTCGAAGTGCCGTACGTGCCGACGCCGCAGGTGACGGTGGACGAGATGCTGCGGATGGCGGACGTGAAGCCGCAGGATTTCGTGCTGGATCTGGGCTCCGGCGACGGGCGCATCGTCATCACCGCCGCGAGCCGGTTCGGCGCGCGCGGGCTGGGCGTGGACCTCAACTTTCACCTGGTCATCCAGAGCGAGGAGAGCGCGCGGCAGGCGGGCGTGGAGGAGCGCGCGAAGTTCCTCCAGCAGGACCTGTTCAAGACCGACCTGCACCAGGCGACCGTGATCACGATGTACCTGCTGCCGGGCGTCACGCGCAAGCTGCGCCCGCTTTTGCTTGACCTGAAGCCCGGCACGCGCATCGTGTCGCACGACTTCGACCTCCAGGACTGGAAGCCCGATCAGAAGACTTATATCCGCAAGAACGTGTTCCTGTGGATCGTGCCGGCCAGGGTGGCGGGGCGCTGGCAGATGCGCCTGCCGCTGCCGCCGATCGAGCGCCAGGTCGAGTTGAACGTCACGCAGCGCTTCCAGGAGATCGACGCGCACGCGCGGCTGAACGGCGTGCCGACGCAGGTGTGGGAACCGAAGCTCCGGGGCGACCGCATTTCCTTCGTGATGGTGGACAGCACCGACCGCGACAACGAGGCGACCCTGTACTTCGAGGGGCGGGTGAACGGCGACGTCATGGAAGGCGATCTCGTGCGCGGTGCCGGGCCCACCGCGGTCAGGAGCCGGTGGCAGGCCGTGAGGACCGGCCGGTGAACCTGCGGCCTGGCGCGGGCTGGCGCAGGGCGGCCACGCTGCTGCTTGCCGCGTTGCCCGTTCTTGCGACTGCTTCGGAAGCGGACGTTCCCTACGTGCCCACGCCGGCGGTCGTGGTGGACGCGATGCTGAAGCTGGCGGACATCGGGCCGAAGGATTTTGTCATCGACCTCGGTTCCGGCGACGGGCGCATCGTGATCGCGGCGGCGAAGCAGCGCGGCGCACGCGGCTTCGGCGTGGAAATCGACGGCGCGCTCATCAACGAGGCGCGCCGCGGGGCGAAGCGCCAGGGCGTGGCGGACCGGGTGGAATTCCGGGAGGAGAACCTGTTCATCACCGACTTCGACCGCGCCAGCGTGCTGACCTTGTACCTGTTTCCCCGCCTGCTGATGCAGTTGCGCCCGCGGTTCTTCGGGGAGTTGCGGCCGGGCACCCGCATCGTCTCCCACGATTTCGACATGGCGGACTGGCGGCCGGACGCGCAGGTGACGGTGCCGGTGCCGGACAAGCCGTACGGTCCCCCCAGCAGCGAGGTCTACCTCTGGATCGTGCCCGCCAATGCCGCGGGCGCGTGGCATTGGCGCCTGCCGGACGGCGGGGCGGAAGCCGGTTACGAGCTGGCGCTATCCCAGACGTTCCAGATGCTGGAAGGCAGGCCCGTTGTCGGCGGCCGGCCGGGCCGGCTGGAAGGGGGGAGGATGCGCGGCGACGAAATTCGATTTATCCTCGCCGCGGACGTGGACGGCCGCGCGCCGCGCCAGGATTACGCGGGACGCATCAACGGCGATACCATTGCCGGCACGGTGAAAGTGGCCGGCAGCGAGCAGGCGTGGAAGGCGACGCGCGTGCGGCGCGGCACCATCAAACTTGAGTGACGACCCCCACCCATCCCTCCCCCTTGCCAGGGGGAGGGTGAGGAAGGGGGTACTTGAAAGGAGTCGGTATGAATCAGGCAGCGCGTTGGTTGAGTGTGGTTCCCCTGGTCGCGGCGCTGGCGGTGCCGGCGGCGCGGGCGCAGGACGGGCGGGGCGACGTGGTCTACGTGCCGACGCCGCAGGTGGTGGTGGACGAGATGCTGAGCATGGCGAAAGTCACCGCCAGCGACTACATCATCGACCTCGGCTCCGGCGATGGGCGCATCGTCATCACCGCGGCGAAAAAACTCGGGGCGCGGGGCTTCGGCGTGGACCTCGACACCTACCTGCTGAAGATCGCCAATGCCACCGCGAAAAAGGAGGGCGTGTCGGACCGCGCGAGCTTCGTCGAGCAGAACCTGTTCGAGACCGACCTCATGCCGGCCACCGTGGTCACCACCTACCTGCTGCCGGAGATGAACGAAAAGCTGCAGCCCAAGCTGCTCCAGTTGCGGCCCGGCACGCGCGTGGTGGCGCACGATTATTCCATGGGCGCCGAATGGAGCCCGGACCAGGAAAAGACGCTGCTCGTGCCCGAGAAGGTCGTCGGCGATCCCGGCAAGAGCTACATCTATCTCTACATCATACCGGCGAGGGTGGCCGGCCGCTGGGAGTCCGAGATCGCCGCAGGCGGCGGCAAGCCGGTGCCGTACCATTTCAACTTCGAGCAGCATTTCCAGCTGGTGCACGGCACCGCGCGCGTCGGCGGCCGCGACCTGCGCCTGCCGCAGTTCCGGCTGGAGGGCGAGAGCCTCGCTTTCAATCTCACGCTGCCCGCGGGCAGCAACTCGGTTCCTCACCGTTTCAGCGGGCGCGTCCATAACGACGTCATCGAGGGCACGGTCACGATCGGCGACGGCGCCAACCGGCGCACGGTGCCGTGGCGGGCGAAGCAGGTCCAGCGGGGCGAGGTGAACCTGGGCGCGTTCCAATGAGCGCAGCACCGGGAAGCCAGGACGGGGGGCAGCCGCGGCAGACCCTGTCCCTGCTCGACGCCGTGGCGATGATCGTCGGCCTCATCGTCGGCGCCGGCATCTTCGGCACGCCCGCGATCGTCGCCGGCGCGGCGGGCAGCGAGGGCATGCTGATCGCCATGTGGGTGGCCGGCGGCCTCTTCGCCATCATCGGCGCGCTGTCCTACGCCGAGTTGTCCACCGCGTTTCCGTCGGCGGGCGGCGAGTATCACTTCATCCAGCGGGCCTACGGCCGCTCGCTCGCCTTCCTCTATGGCTGGGCGCGCATGACGGTGATCGTCGCCGGCTCGATCGCCGTCTTCGCTTTTCTCTTCGGCGACTACATGTCGCGGGTGGTGAACCTGGGCGTCCACTCCTCCGCGATCTGGGCGGCGCTGCTGGTGGGCGTGCTGACCCTCGTCAATTACATCGGCATCCGCGAGGGCAAGGCCACCCAGAACGTCTTTACCGTGCTGGAAGTGGGGGGGCTGGTGCTGATCGTCGTCGCCGGCCTGCTGCTCGCGCCGTCTCCCGCGCCGGCGCCCGCCGCCGCCGCGGCCGGCTCCGGGCCCTGGTACATGGGGGCCGGCCTCGGCACGGCGATGCTGTTCGTGCTGTTCACCTACGGCGGCTGGAACGACGCGGCCTACATCTCGGCCGAGGTGCGCAACCGCGACCGCAACATGGTGCGCGCGCTGCTCTTCGCGATCGGCATCGTCATGCTGCTGTACCTGCTCGTCAACCTGGCCTACCTGAAAGGGCTGGGTTTCCACGGCCTGGCGCGCTCGGACGCCGTCGCGGCCGACCTGCTGAAGGCGGTCTGGGGCGGCACCGGCGAGAAGCTCATTTCCGTCATGATCGCGATCGCCGCGCTCACCTCGGTGAACGGCTCGATCATCGTCGGCGCGCGCGGCAACTACGCGCTCGGGCGCGACTGGCCCCTGCTCGGGTTCCTCGGGCGCTGGCACGAGGCCAGCGGCTCACCGCGCACCGCGATGCTGGTGCAGGGGGCGATCGCGCTCGCGCTGGTTGCCTTCGGCGCGATCCAGAACACCGGCTTCAAGGGCCTGGTGGAGTATTCGCTGCCGGTGTTCTGGGGCTTTTTCCTGCTCGTCGGCATCGCCGTGTTCGTGCTGCGCGCGAAGGAACCCGGCGTACCGCGGCCGTTTCGCGTGCCGGGCTACCCGGTGGTGCCGGCCATCTTCGTGCTGATGTGCGCCTACCTGCTCTACTCGAGCATCGCCTATCACCGCGCCAACGCGCTCACCGGCCTCGCCGTGCTCGCGGTGGGGGGCATCGTGATGCTCTTCGCCGGGAAGAAGAAGACCTGAGTTACCAGTTTCAAGTTACAAGTTTCAAGTTGCAAGATACAAGCGTGAAGAATCTTGTAACCTGCGACTTGAGGCTTGAAACTGCTCAGGCTGCGAGCAGTCTCGCCTGCGCCGGGTTGATCCCGACCCGCACCGCCGCGCCGGGCGCGAAGCCGGCTTCTCCCATGTAGTGCGGCTGGTCGACGACCAGATCCACCGTGCCCGCCCGGACGTTGTAGCGCACGAACTCGCCGAGGAATTCCCGCTCGGTCACCCGCGCCTCGATCCACACGCGCCCGCCGTCGGCCGGGGCGCCCGGCGCCGCGAGTTGCAGGGCATGGGGGCGGATCGCGAACTCCGCTGCGCCCGCCGTCCCGCTGTTCACCGGGATCTCGCCGAACGCGTCGCTGCGGAACACCCGCTGTCCGCCCGACTCCGCGAGCGTTCCGTGCAGCAGGTTGATGGTGCCGACGAAGGTGGCGATGAAGCGGTTGGCCGGCGCGTCGTAGAGTTCGACCGGGGTGCCGACCTGCTGGATGACGCCCTGGTCGAGCACCGCCACGCGGTCGCAGATCGACAGCGCCTCTTCCTGGTCGTGGGTGACGAAGATGGTGGTGATGCCGAGCTTGCGCTGCAGCGCAAGCAGTTCCACGCGCATGTGGATGCGCAGCTTCGCGTCGAGGTTGGACAGCGGCTCGTCGAGCAACAGCACCTTGGGTTCGATCGCGATGGTGCGCGCGAGCGCGACGCGCTGTTGCTGGCCACCCGAGAGCTGCCCGGGCCGGCGCTCGCCGAAGTCGCCGAGACCGACCAGTTCCAGCGCACCGGCGACCCGGCGGTCGATCTCGGCGCGCGGCAGGCGGCGCTCTTCCAGGCCGAACGCCACGTTTCTGCGGACCGTCATGTGCGGGTACAGCGCGTAATTCTGGAACACCATGCCGATGTCGCGCTTCCAGGGCGGCACGCGCGTCACGTCCTCGCCGCCGACCCGGATCGCGCCCGCCAGGGGGTGGAGGAAGCCCGCCAGCAGCCGCAGCAGCGTGGACTTGCCCGAGCCGGAAGGGCCGAGCAGGGCGAAGAACTCTCCCGGCTGGATGGCGATGCTCACGTCGGTGAGCACCTGCGTCCGGCCGTAGGCGAGCGACACCCGCTCGAAGTCCACCGGTACTTTTTTGAACGTATCCATCGTCATGGTTGTCCGTCACTCGTCAGTTGAGGCGCGCCGCATCCTGGGCGCCCTGCGCGCGGTTGCCGAGCGCGCGGTACGACAGGTAGGTGCCGACCGCGACGATCACCACGGCGAGCACGCCCAGCGCCGCGCCGGGGCCGCGTCCCGCGGAGCTCTGCATGTAGAGGTAGATGGCGTAGGACATCGGCGCGTCGTTCTGCGAGGACACCAGCATGATGGTCGTGGACAGCTCGACCGCCGCGGTCATGAAGCTGGTGATGAAGCCCGCCAGCATGCCGCCCGCCATCAGCGGCACGACGATGCGCCAGATGGTGCGGTGCTTGGAGGCGCCGAGGTTCTCGGCGGCCTCTTCGAGCGAGACGTGCATCTGCTGCAGCGCCGCCACGCACGAGCGCAGGGCGTAGGGCAGCCGCCGCACGGTGTAGGCGAGCGCGATGAGTATCCAGGAGGAGGTCACCAGCTCGCCGTCGGTGAACGGAATCTCGATGCCGCGGAAGGTGCGCAGGTAGCCGATGCCGAGCACGACGCCGGGGATCGCCAGCGCGATGGTCACGGTGAAGTCGAGCGCATTGCGGCCGGGCAGCTTCGTGCGCAGCATCAGGTAGGCGATGGCGGTGGCGATCACGACGTCGAGGGTGGCGGCGATGCCGCAGAACAGCATGGTGTTCCAGATGGCCCGCGGCGAGTCCTGGAACACGGTCGCGTAGTGGGCGAACGTGTAGGCATCGGGCAGCACGCTGTAGCTCCACACCTTGGCGAACGAGAGCAGCAGGATGCCGATGTGCGGCGCGAGCACGATCAGCAGTACCAGCCCGATCCAGCCGTAGGCCATGATCGACTGCCGGGTGTTGAGCTTGCGCTTCGCGAGCCCGGCGTAGCCGCGCTGCATCGTGGCGTAGTCCTTGCCGCGCATGACCCAGGTCGCGATCCACAGTGCGCCGAGCGAGGCGATGACCATGATCACGCTCGCGACGTAGCCGATGGGGTCCTCGATGCCGATCGAGGTGATGCGCAGGTAGGCCTGCGGTGCCAGCATGTTGGTGACGTTCAGCACCAGCGGCGTGCCGAGATCGTCGAACACCTTGATGAACACCAGCGCGGCGCCCGCGATGTAGCCGGGCATGGCGAGGGGGAAGACGATGCGGCGGAACAGCCGGAAGCCGCTCGAGCCGAGGTTCTGCGCCGACTCCTCCATCGAGCTGTCGATGTTGTTCAGCGCCACCACCAGGTTCATCAGGATGAACGGGAAATAGTGCAGCGCCTCGACGAAGATCACGCCGTTCAGGCCCTCCATGAACGGGATGGTGAAGCCGAAGTGCTCGTTCAGCAGCAGGTTGACCGCGCCGCTGCGGCCGAAGATGAGCTGCATCGCGACCGCGCCCACGAACGGCGGCATGATGAGCGGCAGTACGCCGAGCGTCTGAATGACGGCCGCGCCGCGGAAATCGAAGCGCACGGTGAAGTAGGCGAGCGGTACCGCGATGATCGTCGCGATCGCCACGCTCCACAGCCCCACGTACATGCTGTTCCAGAACGACTCGTGCATGAGCGAGATGTGGAAGAACGTGCTGAAGTGCGACAGCGTGAAGCCGCCCGCGCCGTCCGCGAACGCGACGTACACGACCGTGACGACGGGGATGATGAGGAAGACCAGCAGGAACGCCGCGATGGCCAGCCCGACCGCGGCCTGCGCCCAGGTGTAGCCCGCGGGCTTGGGCAGGCTGCCGGTCAGCGTCGCGGTATTCAGATTAACCCCGAAAAGCTATAGCCACAGAGGGCGCAGAGAGCACAGAGAAGGGCGGAGCACCCTTGGTGCGGGGATGCTCCGGGTTCCCTCTGTGAACTCTGTGTTCTCTGTGGCTGATTGAAGTTGTTACTTGACCAGCGCCGCGGCCTGATTGGCGAGCTCGGCGGCCCGGATGTAGTTCTTGCGCGCGGTCGAGTTCCAGTACTGCTCGAGCCCGGTCAGTTGCTTGGTCTTTTGGGCATCGCGCTTGGTCTGGGCGAACAGCGCGAGGAATTCCTTGTCCTTCGCCTTTTCCTCGGACACGATCGGCTTGAACGCCAGCTCGCGCGCTTCCGCCAGCAGATTCTCCGCCTGCGCGTTTTTCCTGCCCGCCAGCTTCGCGGTCGCCTCGTGGATCGCTTTCGTCGCCGCCACCAGTTCCTTGTGCCGGAACGTGATGAGCTGGTCGTACATCGCGTTCACCACGTAGTAGCGCGAGCGCGACAAGTCGGAGTCGAAGTTGACCTTGGGCTTGACCTTGCCGCCGAAGGGGTTGGGGTAGCCCGCGGGCGCCTTGGCGTACATCGACGGCAGCACCGGCAGGCGGCTGATCTTGGCGTCGAACAGCAGTTGCTGGCCGTCCTCGGACAGCGCGAAGGCAATGAACTTCTTCGCGAGCTCGCCGTTCTTCGCGTTGGCGATCAGGCCGATGTTGGCGGGCACGATGGCGGTGACGGAGGGGTAGACGAACTCGACCGGGAACCCCGAGGCCTTGGCCGACAGGCCGAAGAAGTCGATGACGATGCCGATGCCGTACTGGCCGTTGTTGACGCCGTCCGGCACGCCGAAGCTGCGCTCGGTGATGGCGGCGCAATTGCCCGCGATCTTCAGCACCTGCTCCCAGCCTTTTTCCCAGCCCTCGCCCTGCAGGATGGTTTCCACCGTGAGGTGCGTCGTGCCGGAGCGCGACGGCGAGGACACCGATACGTGGCCGTGGTAGACCGGCTTCACCAAATCCACCCACTCCTTCGGTTCCGGCAGCCGGTTCGCCTTCATGTAGCGCGTGTTCCACATCAGGCCGTAGCCCGCAAGCGCCTGGCCGTAGTAGAAGCCCTTCGGGTCGTTGATGGGGTAAGCCCCGATCTTCGCGGGCACCTTGGGGTTGGCGCCGCTGTATTTCTCGAGCAGCTTCTCGTTGGCCAGCACCTCGAAGGCATCCGGGGCGGAGGCCCAGAAGATGTCGGGCTTGTTGCCGGCCGGCGCTTCGCGCACGAACGCGATGGCCGACGAAGTGCCGCGGTTCAGCACCTCGACCTTGATCCCGGGATTCTTCGCTTCGAAGGCCCGCTTGTAGACCTCGGTCAGGTCCTTGGGAAACGACGTCACGATGGTGATCTGCTGCTGGGCGCTGACGGCGGCGCCGAACAGGACCATGACGGCGGCGAGCAGGCTGCGGGACAGTGTGTGCACGGAGTTCCTCCGAATAAGAATAATTATGGGCAAGGCGGATTAGGCACGGAAAATATTACAGTTCTGTTACGGCCTTGGCTACTACCGTCTGAAAAGCGTGAGTCGTGATTCGTGAGTCGTGATTCGACCCGCGCGGGAACGCTTAGGGCAGGGCCGAAATCGCCGCCTGGTAGGCGGCCGGGGCCTCGCCGGGAGCGGTGATGGTGGTATTGAGGTTCCTCAACAGGCCGTCCTGGATGCCGTAGATCCAGCCGTGCACCGCCAGGGGCTGCCCGCGCGCCCAGGCGTCGCGGGCGATGGTGGTATGACAGACGTTGGCCACCTGCTCGATGACGTTCAGCTCGCACAGCCGGTCCGGCGCCCGGCCGGCGCCGGCGTCCGCGAGCGCTTTCAGGTGCCTTTGCCGGACGTCCTGGACGTAGCGCAGCCAGTTGTCGGAGAGGCCGATGCGGTCGCCGCGCAGCGTCGCCTGGATGCCGCTGCAGCCGTAGTGGCCGC
>CAYSRR010000018.1:0-22309 GCA_964433375.1 uncultured Streptomycetaceae bacterium | reverse complement strand
TCCTGAACCATCTCGGCTTCGACATCACGGCGCTGATCGCGGGGCTCGGCATCGGGGGCATCGCCGTCGCGCTCGCCGTGCAGAATATCCTGGGCGACCTGTTCGCCTCGCTGTCGATCGTGCTCGACAAGCCGTTCGTGGTGGGGGACTTCATCATCGTCGACGACCTGTTGGGCGAGGTCCAGCACATCGGCATCAAGAGCACGCGCGTTCGCAGCCTGGGCGGCGAGATGCTGGTCTTCTCCAACGCCGACCTCCTGAGGAGCCGCATCCGCAACTACCGGCGCATGCACGAGCGGCGCGTGCTGTTCAAGGTCGCGATTCCCTACGACACGCCGACCGGAAAGGTCGAGCGCGCGCCCGTGATGCTGCGCGAGATCGTCGAGGCGCAGCAGAAGACGCGCTTCGACCGGGCGCATTTCCAGGCCTTCGGCGAATTCGCGCTCAACCTGGAGGTGGTCTACTACGTCCTCGACCGGGACTACAACCTGTACATGGACATCCAGCAGGCGATCAACTTCGAGATTCTGCGCCGCTTCCGGGCGGAAGACATCGGGTTCGCGTTGCCGGCCCGGACGCTTTACCTGCGCCCGGCGGACGGCGCGCCCGGTGCCGGGGAGGGCCCATGGCGTCCATAGGCCACGCCCGGGAACGGCTGATCGTCGTCTCCAATCGCCTGCCGTTCGCGTTCCGGCGCGACCAGGCCGGCCATTGGCAGGCGGAGCCCGGGGGCGGGGGGCTGGTGACGGCGCTGTTGCCGGTGCTGCGGCATCGCGGCGGCATGTGGATCGGCTGGACCGGGGCAACGGACGACTCGCCCGACCTGAACAGCGAGCTGGCGGCGGTCGGCGGGAACACCGGTTACACGCTGAAGAGCGTGACGTTGACCGCCGAGGAAGTGCGCAATTTCTACGAGGGCTTCTCGAACGAGGTCATCTGGCCCCTGTTCCACGATTTGCAGTTGCTCTGCAATTTCGATCCCGCCTACTGGCGCACCTACTGCGAGGTCAACCGCAAGTACGCGCGGGCGGTGCACGACGCGAGCGCGCCCGGGGATTTCGTGTGGGTGCACGATTATCACCTGATGAACGTCGCCGCCGAGTTGCGCCGCATCGGCTCGGATTCCCGCACCGGGTTTTTCCTGCACATACCGTTCCCGCCGCCCGATATCTACCTCAAGCTGCCCTGGCGCCTGACGCTCATAGAGGCGCTGCTGCAATTCGACCTGATCGGGTTCCAGACGGCGCGCGACCGCCGCAATTTCCTGGAATGCGTGCGCCTGCTGGTCAAGGGCGCGGAGGTCGAGGGGCGCGGCCAGGTGGTCCAGGTCGCGGCCGGCGGGCGCAAGGTGCGCGTCGGGCATTTTCCCATCAGCATCGATTTCAACACCTTCATGCGGCAGGCGACGGCGCCCGAGGTGGCGGCGCGCGCGCGGGAACTGCACACGCTGCTGCCCAACCGCAAGCTGATACTCGGCGTCGACCGGCTCGACTACACCAAGGGCATCCCGCTGAGATTGCAGGCCTTCCAGAACCTGCTCACGCGCCATCCCGGCCTGCGCGAGCGCGTCTCCCTCATCCAGGTGGTGGTGCCGAGCCGCGAGGACATCCCCGAGTACCGCGACCTCAAGACGGAGATCGAGCGGCTGGTCGGGAAGATCAACGGCGATTTCGTCCAGCCCGGCGGCTGGGTGCCGGTGTGGTACGTCTATCGCAGCCTGTCCCGGCTCGATCTGCTCGCGTATTACCGGGCGGCCGACATCGCGCTCGTCACGCCGCTGAAGGACGGCATGAACCTGGTGGCGAAGGAATACTGCGCCTGCAGCATCGAGGAGGATTGCGCGCTGGTCCTCTCCGAGTTCGCGGGCGCGGCGGCGCAGCTCGGGCGCGGCGCGCTCCTGGTGAATCCCTGCGATATCGAGGGCGTGGCGGATGCACTCCATCGCGCCTATCACATGGATGCGCGCGAGCGCCGCGCGCGCATGCGCAGCATGCGCCGCTCGATCCGCGACAACGACGTGTTCTGGTGGGTGGACTCGTTCCTGCGCGCCGCGATCACCAAGGATCTCAGCGCGTTTCCCCAGATGGAGAGCCCCGGCGCCGGCGACGAGATGGAATATTCGGTGACGTTCTGACACCTGGGGCATAATCCGGGCGACATGGCCAGCTTTCTTCCCGACTATCCTTTTCCGGCCAACCCGGTACTGCTGTTCGGGCTGCTCCTGCTCGCGGGGCTGGCCGGCGGCGAGCTGATGCGGCGCGTGCTGCGGCTGCCGCGCATCGTCGGCTATGTGCTGATCGGGCTCGCGCTCGGCTCGAGCGGGCTCGACCTCCTCGACCGCGAAATGGTGAAGGAGTCGTGGATTTTCGTGGACATCGCGCTCGGCCTGATCCTGTTCGACCTGGGCCGCCGGCTCGATCTCGGCTGGTTGAAGCGCGACCCCTGGCTGGCCGCGACCGGCGTGCTGGAGAGCGCGCTGTCCTTCGTGCTGGTGTATTTCACGCTGACCTGGCTCCACGTGCAGCCGCTCTACGCGGCCGTGGCGGCCGCGATCGGCATCGCCACCTCGCCGGCGGTGGCGATGGTCATGGTGCAGGATCTCCGCGCCCAGGGCCAGGTGACCGAACGCATGCTGGGGTTGACGGCGATCAACAGCGTGATCGCGTTCGTGACCGTGACCATGCTGCTCGCCGGCATACACCACGAGTACCGGGCCGGCTGGCGGACGGTGCTGCTGCATCCCGTCTACCTGCTCGCGGGCTCGCTGATCATGGGCTATCTCGCCGCGCTCGCCGCGGTGGCGCTCGCGCGCTGGCTCGGCAAGACCGAGCGCGCCCATTACGTGCTGGTGCTGGGGCTCATCGTGCTGACCATCGGCGCCGCGCGCATGCTCGAGCTGTCGGTGGTCCTGGCGCTGCTCGCCTTCGGCGTGCTGTCGAAGAATCTCGACCGGCGCCACGACCTCATGTCGTTCGACGTCGGGCTCGTCGGCCAGCTCTTCGTGGTGGTGCTCTTCGTGGTGAGCGGCGCGAGCCTGAAGACCGGCGATCTCGCGATCGGCGGAGCGCTGGCCGCCGCGTTCCTCGTGGCCCGTTTCGTCGGCAAGTCGATCGGCGTGCTCGCGCTGACCTATTTCAGCGGCGCGCGCCGCGGCTCCGCGGGGCTGCTGTGCCTGGCGCTGACGCCGATGTCCGGCCTGGCGATCTCGATGGTGCACGGCACGACCGAACTCTATCCGGAGTTCGGCGCGCGGCTGGCCGCGATCGTGCTGTCCGCCGTGCTGATCATGGAAATCGTCGGTCCGGTCGCGGTGCAGTTCGCCCTACGGCGCGCGGGGGAAGCCATGGAGCAGGACAAGTGAGCACCGCCCCGGGCATGGATTTCACGCCGTCGAAAAACCTGTCGGTCGGGGTCGAGCTCGAGCTGCAGATCCTCAATTCGCGGGATTTCGACCTGGCGCGCGACGCGGCCGATCTCCTCGGGCTGCTCGAGAAGACGTCGCTGCCGGGCGCTGTCAAGCCCGAAATCACCGAGAGCATGGTGGAGCTGAACAGCTCGATCCACCTGGGGCACGACACGCTCGTGGCCGAGCTGCGGACGGTCCGCGACGCGGTGACCCAAGCGGCGCAGCGGCTCAACGTGCGCATCGCCGGAGGAGGATCGCATCCTTTTCACATGTGGACGGACCGGCGCATCTACCCGACGGAGCGCTTCAACCACCTGCTGTCGGTCTACGGCTATCTCGCCAAGCAGTTCACGATCTTCGGCCAGCACGTCCATCTCGGCTGCCCGGACGGCGACGCGGCGATTTACCTCACGCACATCCTGTCGCGCTACGTTCCGCATTTCATCGCGCTCTCGGCTTCCTCGCCGTTCCAGCAGGGGGAAGACACCGCCTACCAGTCCTCGCGCCTGAACACGGTGAGCGCGTTCCCGTTGTCCGGACAGATTCCGTTCGTGCATTCCTGGGGCGAGTTCCTCGAATACTTCGATCGCATGCGCGGCTACGGTATCGTCGAGAGCATGAAGGATTTCTACTGGGACATCCGGCCCAAGCCCGAGTACGGCACCGCCGAGATCCGCGTGTTCGACACGCCGCTCACGGTCGAGCGCGCCGCGCTGATCGCGGCCTACGCCCAGTCGCTCGCGCGCCACATCCTCGCGGATCGCCCGCTGGCGCCGTCGCGCGAAGTCTATCTCCTCTACAGCCACAACCGTTTCCAGGCTTGCCGCTACGGCCTCGAAAGCCGGATCGTGGACGCCTATACCAGGCAGCAGGTGGGTCTGAAGGACGATATCCTCGAGACGCTGACGGTGATCGCGCCGCACGCGGCCGAACTGGGCAACGGCGAAGCGCTGGCGCGCCTGCGCGCGGAGGTCGAGGCCGGGAGCACCGACGCCGGCTGGCTGCGCGGCGCGTACAAGGAGCGGGGCTCGCTGAACGACGTGGCCCGCCTGCAGAGCGACCGGTGGATGGGCATCGACAACGAGGCGAAGAAGGGATGAGGCGCCTGCCGTGATACGCAAACCGCTCAAGATCGGCCTGTCGCCCCGTTTCCTGCACAGCGCGCCGCGTGAACTCGGTTTCCGGGGCAAGACGCTGCAGTACCTGGAGCAGACGGTCGCGCACTGGCTGATGACGGCGGGCGTGCTGGTGTTCATGATTCCCTCCATCACCGGCGGCGGCCTGTTGCGCCGCGGCAACCTGCGCATCGCCGACTACGTGACGGAGCTCGACGGCCTGGTCCTGCAGGGCGGCGCGGACGTGAGCCCGCTGACCTACGGCGAGACGCCGCTGCGAAGCGAATGGGAAGGCGATCGCGTGCGCGACCTCTACGAGATCGACCTGCTGGAGGAGTTCCGGTCGGCCGGCAAGCCGGTGCTGGGCATCTGCCGCGGCCTGCAACTGATCAACGTTTCCCACGGCGGCACGCTGTACCAGGACCTTTCGCTGCATCATCCGCATGCGAGCGACCATCACGACCCCGACGCCTACGACCAGCATTTCCACGAGATCGCGCTGGTCGCCGGCACCGGGCTCGCGCGGCTGTATTCCGGCCGCGGGCGCGCGCGGGTGAACAGCATTCACCACCAGGGCATACGCGACCTCGGCAAGGATCTCGCGAGCGAGGCGGTTTCCGTGCCGGACCAGGTCATCGAGGCGATCCGCTGGAGCGGGCCGGGCTACGTCGTCGGCGTGCAATGGCACCCGGAATTCCACGACCCCGGGAATCCCGACCTGCTCGATGGCGATCCTCTGCTGCGGGAGTTTCTCGAGTACGCGGAATCCGTCCGCGATCGCGCCGCGCGCAAGCCCGCCGCCGAATCCGCGGCGACGTCCTGACCGGGCAAGCCGGGTTCGCAGTGAACGCTTTTCTTTCCGGCGCGCTGTGGCTGGCCGTTTACCTCGCCGTCGTGACGGCGCCGCTGTTCGTCCTTCTCCTTGGACCGGTGCCGCCGCCCGGCGGGTTCTGGTGGGATTTCTCGATGGCGCTCGGTTTCGCGGCGGCCGCGATGATGGGGGTGCAGTTCCTGCTGACCGCACGTTTCCGGCGCGCGACCATGCCGTTCGGCATAGACATCGTCTACCACTTCCACCGTTACCTCGCGGTCTGCGCGCTGGTGATCGCGGTCGCGCATGTCCTGATCATCCGCGTGGACAACCCGGCGGCGCTCGGTGCCGCGCACCCGATGGAGGCGTCGGCCCACATGACCGCGGGCCGGGCGGCACTCTTGCTCTTCGCGCTGGTCATCGCGACCTCGTTGCTCCGGCGGCGCCTGCGGATCGAGTACGAGTGGTGGCGCTGGACGCACACGGCTGCCGCGACCGCGGCGTTCGTGCTCGCACTGTGGCATGTTCTCGGCACGGGGTATTACACCGGCACGCCCTGGAAGCAGGCGCTGTGGGCCGGCTACGGGCTCTTCTGGGTCGCGCTGATCGCGCACGTCCGGCTGGTCAGGCCTTGGCGCATGCCGCGCGCGCACTGGCGCGTGGCCGAGGTGCGCCGCGAGCGCGGCGATGCCTATACGCTCGCGCTCGAGCCGGTGGGGCACGCGGGCATGCGCTTTCAACCGGGGCAGTTTGCCTGGCTGACGCTCGGCGCTTCTCCCTACGCGCTCAGGGAGCACCCGTTTTCGATCGCATCGAGCGCGGAGCGGGCGGGCCGCATCGAGCTCGGCATCAAGGCCGTCGGGGACTTCACCCGCGCGGCGGTGGAGACGCCGGCGGGGCGCGAGGCTTTTCTCGACGGCCCCTATGGCGCCTTCTCGATCGACCGGCAGCCGCGGGCACCGGGATTCGTCTTTATCGCCGGGGGGGTCGGCATCGCGCCGATCATAAGCATGTTGCGCACGCTGGCTGACCGCGGCGACCGCCGCCCCCTGCTGCTGATCTACGGCAACCGCCGCTGGGAACGCGCGCTCTACCGCGAGGAGATCGACGCGCTCGCCGGGCGCCTCGACCTGCGCGTCGTTCACGTGATCGGCGAACCGCCGCCGCAATGGCAAGGCGAGCGCGGCCTGTTGACGCCGGAGATCCTCGAGCGCCACTTGCCTGAAAATCGAGGAGACCTGCATTACTATCTGTGTGGTCCCACGGCGATGACGCGGGCGGCCGAGAGATGGCTTGCCGCGCTGGGTGTTCCGCGGACGCGCGTTCACAGCGAACTCTTCGAATGGGTGTAAATCGTGCGTGAAACACTTGCGAAAATTCTCGCGGTTGCCACCGCCCTCGTCGTGACGACGCTCGCGGCCGCGTTCAGCCTGGCGCAGAACGCGCCGGGCCGTGCAGATGCGCCGGCCGCGTCCGCGCGCAAGGCCGCGCCGTCGGCGGCCGTCCAGGCGGGCAGAGAAGCCTACGACCGCCATGGTTGCTCAGGCTGCCATGCCATCGGCGGGCAGGGCAATCCGCGCAACTCGCTCGATGGCGTGGGCGGGCGGCTCAAGCCCGACGAGATTCGCGACTGGACCGTGGCGGCGCCGGCCGTGCGGGCGAAGCTGTCGGCGGGGGTGGTCCGCATCAAGCAGGGTTACGCCGAACTGCCGGAAGCGGAACTGCAGGCACTGATCACCTATCTTGGCAGCCTGCGCGGGCCGGGCAAGGGCGGGTGACCCGGGCCGCGCATCGATGCCATCAACATCTGCGCGGAATTCTCCTGCGCTGGCCCTCGGGGCCCGTGCTGGGCGCCGAACGGCGAGATTCCCGGTCGACGAGCCTGACCTGATGACTTCCCGTTCAATCGGTGGCCTCGCCTGACTGATTTTTCAGTCCGTGAAATCGGCGTCGTTGGCCCGCCTTCAGCGTTGGCTGGGCTTGCGAAGTGCGGGGAGGGAAGGCGGCCCGATCGCCTCCGGCAGGATGCTTGCTTTCGCCAAAATCGAGGTATAGGATTACTGCACAGTAGTAAGACGTTCCGCATAATAAAATCCGGGCTGAACCGGAGTCCGGGCTGAACCGGAGATGTGCCGACTGTCTTGCTGCCGCTATCGCGGGACCCTGATTACCCCCTGCCAATACAATTCGGAGGATGAGATGCTGAAGAAATATCTGAAAAAAGAGGCTGTGGCGTCGGCACAGCCGAGCGCAACTCGGCGGAAGTTCCTGACGGGCGCGGCAGCGGCGACCACCGGCGCGGCGATTACCGGTTTCCCGATGATCTCGGTGGCCCAGTCGCCCATCGTGCTCAAGATGCAGGGTGCCTGGGGCGCGAAGGACATCTTCAACGAGATGGCGCAGGAGTACGTGACGCGCGTCAACGAGATGGCGGGCGGCAGGCTGCGCATCGACTACCTCGTCGCCGGCGCCGTGGTGAAGCCGTTCGAGGTGATGGACGCGACCAGCAAGGGCGTGCTCGACGGCAATCACAGCGTGCCGGTGTACTGGTACGGCAAGTCGAAGGCGGCCTCGCTGTTCGGCTCCGGCCCGATCAACGGCATGGACGCGCACCAGACGATGGCCTGGATCTACCGCGGCGGCGGCCTGGAGCTCTACAACGAGCTGCTCGCGAAGCTCAACCTCGACGTGGTCGGGTTCTTCGCGTTGCCGATGCCGACCCAGCCGCTCGGCTGGTTCAGGAAGCCGATCAAGGACGCGGCCGGGCTGAAAGGCCTCAAGTACCGCACGGTGGGCCTCGCGGCCGACCTCTTCCAGCAGATGGGAAGCAAGGTGACCCAGCTCCCCGGCGGCGAAATCATGCCGGCGCTCGAGCGCGGCGTGATCGACGCCTTCGAGTTCAACAACCCGACCTCGGACATGCGTTTCGGCGCGCAGGACGCGATCAAGAACTACATGATGGGCAGCTTCCACCAGGCGATGGAGTTCTTCGAGATCGTCTTCAACAAGAAGAAATACAATTCGCTGCCGAAGGACCTGCAGGCGATCCTGCGCTACGCGGCCGAGGCGGCCAATTCGGCCAACTACTGGACGGGGATCGACAACTACTCGCGGGACCTGCAGGTTCTGAAGGACAAGCACAAGGTCAACGTGATCCGTACGCCGCGTTCCATCTTCCAGGCGCAGTTGAATGCGTGGGACGTGATCACGCCCAAGCTGTCGAAGGAAGACCCGTTCTTCGCCAAGGTCGTGGAATCGCAGAAGGCTTTCGCCAAGCGCGCCGCCTACTACGTGCACCTGAACGAGGCGGAGTACAAGATGGGCTACGAGCACGTGTTCAAGACCAAGCTCGGATAGAAAGTTCGCGCTGCGCTCTGCTGAAACTGGGGCGGTACCTAGCGGTGCCGCCCTATTTTTCTGTCGATTGGTTTTAAAATTTCACTTGCATGCTTGACCGCTTCATCTACGCCGTCGACCTGTTGAGCCGGACCATCGGGCACGCCTTCGCCTGGTGCCTGATGATCCTGACTTTCGGCACCACGTACGAGGTTGTCGTGCGCTACGCCTTCAACGCGCCGACCAGCTGGGCGTTCGACTTCAGCTACCTGATGTACGGCGCCATGTTCTACATGGCCGGCGCCTACACGCTGTCGCGCGGCGGCCACGTGCGCGCCGACATGTTCTATCGCCTGTGGCGCCCGCGCACCCAGGCGACGGTGGAGCTCGTGCTCTACATCGTGTTCTTCTTTCCCGGAATACTGGCGCTGGTCATCTCGGGCTGGCACTACGGCTACGATTCGATGCGGATATTCGAGTCGAGCGTCAACAGCCCCGCGGGCGTGCCGATCTGGCCGCTCAAGATGCTGATCCCGTTCGGCGCCGGCCTGCTCGCGCTGCAGGGCGTCGCCGAGATGCTGCGCTGCGTCCAGTGCCTGCAGAACGGCGAATGGTCCGCCCGCCTGCACGACGTCGAGGAGCTCGAGAAGCAGATCCTCGAGGAGCACGCGAAGAAGACCGGGCGGACCGTGGAAGAGGCGACGCGCTAATGGCTCCGGAAGTCGTCGCCCTGGCCATGCTCGGGATCCTGGTCATCACGATCATGATCGGGTTCCCGGTCGCCTTCACGCTGATGGCGCTGGGCGTGATGTTCGGCTACTGGGCCTACTTCCAGCCGGACCAGGCCTTCTTCGACAATCGCGTGTTCTACCTGCTGACGCAGAACACCTTCACCACCATGAACAACGACGTGCTGGTGGCGGTGCCGCTGTTCCTGCTGATGGGCTACATGGTCGAGCGCTCCAACCTGCTCGACAACCTGTTCTACAGCGTGCAGCTCGCGTTGAAGCGCCTGCCGGGCTCGCTCGCCGTGGCGACGCTCGTCACCTGCGCCCTGTTCGCCACCGCCACGGGGATCGTCGGCGCGGTGGTGACCTTGATGGGCCTGCTCGCCTTTCCCCAGATGCTCAAGGCCGGCTACGACGTGCGGGTCGCCTCGGGCGTGATATGCGCCGGCGGCTGTCTCGGCATCCTGATCCCGCCTTCGATCATGCTGATCGTCTATGCCGCGATGGCCGGCATGTCGGTGGTCCAGCTCTATGCCGCCGCGCTGATCCCCGGTTTCCTGCTCGCCGGCATGTATTGCGTCTATGTGATCGTCCTGGCGAAGCTGAAGCCCCACCTCATGCCGCCCTTGCCGAAGGAGCAGGGCAACGTGCCCGTTCGCGAGGTGCTGCTGTTGCTGTTCAAGTCCTTCGTTCCGCTGGCGCTGCTGATCCTGGCGGTGCTGGGCACGATCATGTTCGGGTTGGCGACCCCGACCGAGGCGGCGGCGGTGGGCGCGTTGGGCGCCATACTGCTTGCCGCCGCCTACCGCGCGCTGACCTGGGGCCGGCTCAAGGAGTCGGTCTACCTCACCGCGCGCACCTCGGCGATGGTGTGCTTCCTGTTCGTCGGCTCGGCGACCTTCGCCGGCGTGTTCGGCTACCTCGGCGGCCAGGCCATCATCGAGAAGTTCGTGTTGAGCCTCGACATGAACCCGATCACCTTCCTGCTGATGGCGCAGTTCATCATCTTCCTGCTCGGCTGGCCGCTGGAGTGGACCGAGATCATCATCATCTTCGTGCCGATCTTCCTGCCGATGCTGAAGCATTTCGAGATCGACCCGCTGATATTCGGCCTGCTGGTGTCGCTCAACCTGCAGACCGCGTTCCTTTCGCCGCCGATGGCGATGGCGGCCTACTACCTCAAGGGCATCGCGCCCAAGCACGTGCTGCTGACGCAGATTTTCTGGGGCTGCCTGCCGTTTCTTTTCATCGTGCTCCTGTCCATGCTCTTCGTATACGTCATCCCGGGCACCGTGACGTGGCTGCCGAGACTGATGTACGGGAACTAGCGACCGATGGACGCTTCCCAGCTCAGCTGGCTTTCCGCGACCGATGCCGCGCGCGCCGTGCGCGACGGCGCGGTGAGCGCCGAGCAGCTGGTCGCGGCCTGCCTCGCGCGCATCCGCGAGGCCGAGCCGCAGGTGCAGGCCTGGCAACACCTCGATCCCGAGCACGCGCTGGCGCAGGCGCGCGCGCTGGACGAGCGCCATCGCGCCGGCGAGTCCGCCGGGCCCCTGCACGGAGTGCCCGTGGGCATCAAGGACATCATCGACACCGCGGACATGCCCACCGAGGACGGTACCGTCCTGCACGCGGGGCGCGCGCCGGATCACGACGCAGCCGTGGTCTCGATGCTGCGCGCGGCCGGCGCGGTGATCATGGGCAAGACCGTGACGACCGAATGCGCCACCTACACGCCGGGCAAGACGCGCAACCCCCACAATCCCGGGCACACGCCGGGCGGCTCCTCGAGCGGCTCGGCGGCTGCGGTCGCCGCCGGCATGGTGCCGCTCGCGCTGGGCAGCCAGACCAACGGCTCGGTGATTCGTCCCGCCGCCTTCTGCGGCGTCTACGGCTTCAAGCCCACGCACGGGCTCATTCCGCGCACCGGCATCATGAAGCAGTCCCGCGCGCTCGATCACGTCGGCGTTTTCGCCCGCACGCTGGAGGACATCGCGTTGATCTCGGAGCAGCTGGTCGGCTACGACGGGGGGGACCCCGACACGCAGCCGCGCGCGCGCCCGCGCTATCTCGAGGCCGTCGCGCAGGAGCCGCCGCTGCCGCCGCTGCTGGCCTTCGTCAAGGGTCCGGCCTGGGAGCGCGCCGCGGAAGAGACGGTGCAGGCCTTCGCCGAGCTGACGGCCGAGCTGGGCGACCGCGTCGAGGAAGTCACGCTGCCCGAGACGGCGCAGCGCGGGCTCGACTGGCATCGCACGATCATGGAAGCGGAGATGGCCGCGAATCTCGACCTGGAGTGGGAAAAGGGGCGGGACCGCCTGTCCGAGTCGCTGCGCAACCAGCTCGCGCGGGGGCGCGAAGTGCCGGCGCTCGAGTATCAGAAAGCGCTGGCGCGCGCGCGGATTCTGAATGACGGTTTCGAGGAGTTGTTCGTCAAGTACGACGCGATACTGACGCCCGCTGCCGCGGGCACCGCCCCCAAAGGCCTCGATGCGACCGGCGATCCGGCGTTCTGCACGCTGTGGACGTTGTG
The DNA here is from genome assembly GCA_964433375.1 of uncultured Streptomycetaceae bacterium. GTDB lineage: Bacteria > Pseudomonadota > Gammaproteobacteria > Burkholderiales > SG8-41 > SG8-41. The sequence continues at coordinate 10,383 of CAYSRR010000018.1, read as the reverse complement.
CGGGATGCCGGCCGTCAGCCTGCCGCTGATGGAGGGCGGAAACGGCCTGCCGCTGGGCGTGCAGCTCGTCGGGCCGCGCCATGGCGATGCGCGCCTGCTGCGCACCGCGAACTGGCTCGCCGGGCAGGTCGCGGGCGGCGGTGAATCCACCGGAGGGAACAAGTAATGGCATTCAAGATCGGTGCGGGATTGGTGGCGATATTCCTGCTGGGCGCGTATCTCTTCGCGCTGGTCATCAAGCTGAAGGAAATCGACCTCGCCGTCGTGGTCCTCGTCGGGTTCGCGCTGATGCTGGTCGATCTCTGGCAGTCGTTGAAGTCCAAGGAAGACTGAGCGTGCCGGCCCGCCGGCCAGCGCGATCGGACACCTCGCGGCGCAAATTTCTCGGCGCGGCGTCGACCGCTGCCGCCGGCGCGGCGATCGCGGGCTTCCCGTCGATCGCGGTTGCGCAATCACCGGCCGTCCTGCGTTTCCAGAGCGCGTGGTCGGCCCGGGACGTATTCCACGAGTACGCGCTCGATTACGCGAGAACGGTCAGGGAGATGAGCGGCGGGCGCGTCCGCATCGAGATGCTGTCCGCGGGCGCCGTGGCGAAACCCTCCGATCTGCTCGATGCCGTGCACAAGGGCGCGCTCGACGGCTGTCATGCGGCGCCCGGGCTGTGGGCGCACAAGGACCTCGCGTTCTCGTTGTTCGGCTCCGGTCCCGCGCTCGGTCTCGACGCGAACCAGATGCTGTCGTGGCTGGAGTACGGCGGCGGCAGGGCGCTGTACGACGAACTGCTGGGGCGCATGCTGAACCTCGACGTCGCGGGATTCCCCTACGGGCCGCTGCCGGCGCAGCCGCTCGGGTGGTTCGCGCGCCAGTTGACGTCGGCGTCCCAGCTCAAGGGGCTGCGCGTGCTCGCCCGCGGCACGGCCGGCGAGCTGATGCGGGAGCTGGGGGCAGTGGTGCAGGATCTTCCCGATCATGAGATCGCCGAGGCGGCTCGCGCGCGCAAGCTCGACGGGGTCGTGCCCTCTCATGCCGGTGCGGCCCGCGAGCTGGGGCTGCCGGACGTGTTTCCGGTGTGCGTGCTGACGAGCCTCCATCAACCCGCCCCGGTGCTGGAGGTCCTGTACAGCCGCAAGCGCCTCGACGCGTTGCCCGCCGATCTCCGGAGCATCGTGCATCGTGCGGCGCGGGCGGCGAGCGCCGACGTGTCGTGGAAAGCGACCCAACGAGCGGCCGCGGAGCACGCGGAGCTGCGCGCACGGTACGGCGCCCGGCTCGTCCCGGCGCCGGCCGACGTGCTTCGTGCCCAGTTGAAGGCGTGGGACGCGCTGGCCCGTCGCGCGTCCCGGGACAATCCCTATTACGACAGGGTGTTCCACTCGCAGCAGGCCTGGGCGCGGCGGGTCCTGCCCTGGACGCTCGACACCCGGGTCGATTCGCGGATCGCGCAGGAGTACTGGTCAGCGCGACCCGGCCCGGACCGCGAGCCGCTCGAGCCTCTGCCTCTGCCCCGCAAGGCCGGGTGATGCCGGCGGCGGGCCGCCCCGGCCGCGCCCGGCACGACGCGGTGACCCCATGAGCCTGCGCTGGCTCGTGTTCGGGCTGGCCACGGCGGCGTTCTGGCTGTCGTTCTTCCATCGCATCGCGCCCGCCGCGATCGCGGTCGACCTCCAGCAGGCGTTCGGCATCGGCGGCGCGATGCTCGGCGCGCTCGCGGCGACCTACTACGTGATCTACACGGTGATGCAGGTGCCGACCGGCGTGCTGAACGACACGGTGGGCCCGCGCCGCGTGCTGGCCGCGGGCTGCCTGGTGGCGGGAGCGGGCTCGATCCTGTTCGGCACGGCGGAAACCGTGACGGTCGCGATCGTCGGCCGGACCCTGGCCGGCCTGGGCGTGTCGGTGGCGTTCGTGTCCATGCTCAAGCTCAACGCCGATTGGTTCCACGAGAGCCGCTTTGCCACGATGACGGGCTTCGGCGCGATGATAGGGCTGACCGGGGCGCTGGCGGCGGCGACGCCGCTCGCCTGGGTGGTGAATTTCGTCTCCTGGCGCGTGGTGTTCGTCGCGGCGGGCGTCGCGTCCCTGCTGCTGGGCGCCGCCATCTGGCTGGTCGTCAGGGACCGCCCGCATGGGGCGGCCGCGCCGGCGCATTCTTCGCAGGGCGGTCCGCGCTGGCGCGAGGGCCTCGTGCTGGTCGCGCGCAACCGGGCAACCTGGCCGTGTTTCTGGTTCGGCTTCGGCATGTCCGGCAGCTACATGACCTTCGTCGGCCTGTGGGGCGTGCCGTACCTGGTGCACGGCTACGGCCTGACCGTGGTGGAAGCCACGCAGCACACCAGCCTGATGCTGATCTGCTTGGCGTCTTCCCAGGGCGCCATCGGCGCGCTGTCGGACCGCATCAAGCTCCGCCGGCCCCTCATCGTCGGTTCCGGCCTGGCGTACCTCGCGTGCTGGATCGCGTGGCTCGCGGGCGCCGCGGCGCTGCCCGGCGCGAGCTACGCGATCAGCATCGTGATGGGGCTTTCCGTCTGCGGCATGACGCTGTCGTGGGCTTGCGCCAAGGAGCTGAACCCGCCGGAATACTCGGGGATCGCGATCAGCGTGGTCAACACCAGCGGCTTCCTCGCGGTCGGCCTGCTGCAGCCGCTGGTGGGGTGGCTGCTCGACCGCGCCGCCGCCGGCGCCGCTTATACCGGCGCCCATTATCTTCCGGGGATCGTCCTGCTGACGCTATTCGCGGCCATCGCGTTCGCCGCCGCGCTGTTTATCCGCGAGACGCACTGCCGTAATATCTGGAACGAACTGCATACAGGGAAGGGCGCCGCATGAAACCGAAGATCCTGGTCACCCGTGAAGTATTCGATGAAACGCTGGATTACCTCGCGCAGCACTGCGAGGTCGAGTCCAACCAGCAGGACGTCGCGTTGGCCCCGGAGGCCCTGGCGCGGAAGCTCGTCGATCGCGAGGGCGTGATGTGCGCCCTGACCGACCGCATCGACGCGCAGTTGATCGGGCATTGCCCGCGGCTGAAGGCGGTGGCGAACATCGCGGTCGGCTACAACAACATCGATCTCGCCGCCTGCACCGCGCGCGGCGTGATGGCGACGAACACCCCGGGCGTGCTGGACGACTCGACGGCGGACCTGGCCTGGGCGCTGATGCTGGGCGCGGCGCGGCGCCTGACCGAGCTCGAGCGCCGCGTGCGCGGGGGAGAATGGAAAGGCTGGCGGCTGAAGCAGTGGCTGGGCGTGGATGTGCACCACGCCACCCTCGGCATTTTCGGCATGGGACGCATCGGGCAGGCGATCGCGCGGCGCGCGGCCGGCTTCGAGATGCGCGTCCTCTACCACAACCGTAACCGCCTCGCCCCGGAACTCGAGAAGAAGCTGAACGCCGCCTATGCCGGCAAGGACGAGCTGCTGCGCCAGGCCGATTTCGTCGTTCTGCAGGTGCCGTATTCTCCCGAGACGCACCACCTGATCGGCGCCGCGGAGTTGAAGCGCATGAAGCCGTCCGCGATCCTGATCAACTCGACCCGTGGCGGCGTGGTGGACGATGCGGCCCTCATCGCGGCGCTGAAGGACGGCACCCTCCGCGCGGCCGGGCTCGACGTGTTCGAGGGCGAGCCGAACCTCAACCCGGGCTTTCTCGGCCTCGACAACGTGGTCCTGATGCCGCATGTCGGCAGCTCGACCGAGGCGACCCGCCGCGCGATGGCGATGACCGCCGCCAGGAACCTGGTGGCCGCCCTGAGCGGGGAGGCGCCTCCCAACCTTCTCAATCCGGAAGCCCGCGGCAAGCGTCTCTGACGCGCACCCCCGCAGCGCACCCTGCTGGTGCACTGTAATTTTCCTCGTTATGACGGCGGCTTAGTCGTCAAATCTAGAAACAGGCTTAAGCCGCGGCCCGCGGATGGCTCGCGCGGTTGACCGGCGGCGGGGGTGTTGGCGCCTGTTCCGGCACTCGGACTTCGTGTCAGAATCCACGGTTCCACAACGGTGCCCGGGCAGTCAAAAGATCACCGTGAACCTTTCCAGGGCGAGGGCATGGCCGAACTCAAAGCAGGCGATCGCATCTATGCCGAGCAGGTGCGTCTGCTCTACCGGCTGTCGCGTCCCGCTTACGTCGGCACGCTGGTGAATGCCAGCATCCTCGTCTTCGCGCTGTGGGGGGTGGTCTCCAGCACGCTGCTGGGTACGTGGCTGTGCGTCATGTTCGTCCTGACGGGCGCGCGCTTCCTGTTGTACCGGGCGCACGCCGGCATCCAGCCGCCGGACGAGGAAGCGCCCCGCTGGGCCGCGCGATTCGTCGTCGGCGCCGGCGCCGCGGGTCTCCTGTGGGGGCTGGCGGGCTCGGTTCTCTACCCGGTGTCCTCGATGCCGCACCAGTTTCTGGTGATCTTCCTCATCGGCGGGATGGCGCTGGTGAGCATGGTGGTCCTCGCCCCGGTGCGGCAGGCGTTCTTCGCCTTCATGCTGCCCGCGCTGGCGCTCATGGGCACGACCGTTTTCCTGCAGGGAACGATGCTGCACCTCTTCATGGGCGCGCTGATCGTCGTCTATATCCTGGTCGTGCTCGGCACGGCCCCCGCCATCGCCGCCATGATGCGCGGCGCGCTGCAGATGAAGTTCGAGAACGCCGCTCTGGTGGAACGGCTGTCGGACGCCAACCGCGAGCTGTCGGACCTCCTCGGCGCGCAGCAGCGTGCCGAGGAGGTGCTGCGGCAGAGCGAGCAGCGCTACCGCTACATGTTCGAGGCCAACCCGCTGCCGATGTGGATACGCGACGAACGCACGATGGCGATCCTGGCGGTGAACGAAGCGGCGCTGCAGAGCTACGGCTATTCCCGGGAGGAGTTCCTGCAACTGAAGTCGCCGGACCTGGTCTCGCCCGAGGAAGTCGCCCGTTTCGTGGAAGCAGTGGGCATGCGCGACCCCGGCGGCGATTACACGAACTACTGGCGTCATCGCCGCAGGGACGGCAGCGTGATGGAGGTCGAGACCGATTCCCACGGTTGCGAGCTGGACGGGCGCTCCGCGCGGCTGATCCTCGTGAAGGACGTCACCGAGCGCAAGCGCGCCGAACGGCGCCTGCAGATGGGGCACACGATCACCCGTATCCTGGCGGACTCGCGCACGGTGGAGGAGGCGCTGCCGCAGGCCCTGCGCGCCGTCTGCGAGTCCGGGGGTTGGGTCTACGGCCAGCGCTGGGAGCTCGACAAGCCCGCCAACCGGCTGCATTGCGCCGAAGCCTGGCATGCGGCCGGGCCGGGGCTCGAGGAATTCGAGGCGTTCAACCGCTCGCGCACGCAGACGCAGGACGGCGGTCACGGCCCGCTCCACAGGGTGTGGGTCGGCAACAGCCCGGTGTGGTGCGCCGACCTGGCCGAAGAGAAGATGACGCGCGGGCCGCTGGCGCTCAAGGCGGGGTTGCGCTCGTCGTTCGCGTTCCCGATCCAGATCGGCGGCGGCTTTTACGGCATGCTGGAATTCTTCGGTCGCGAGGCGCGCCAGCCCGATTCCGAGCTGATGGAGAGCGTGCGCACGATCGGCAGCCAGGTGGGCCAGTTCCTGGCGCGCAAGAGCGCCGAGCAGAACCTGCGCTTCGTCGCCAGCCACGACCCCCTGACGGGGCTCTTCAACCGCAACATGTTCAACGAGCGGCTGCAGCAGGCGCTCGCGCAGGCGGCGCGCTTCGAGCGCAACCTGTCGCTGCTGTTCATCGACCTCGACGGCTTCAAGAACGTCAACGACACGCTCGGGCACAACGCCGGGGACGCCCTGCTGTCCGAGTTGGCGGCCCGCCTGCGCGCGACCCTGCGCGAAGGCGACGTGATCGGGCGCATGGGCGGAGACGAGTTCGTGGTGCTGGTCGAGGAGGTCGCGGAAGCCACCCAGGCCGCCGAGGTCGCCAAGAAGGTGCTCGAGATGGCGGCGCGGCCGTTCCTGTACCAGGGGCGCGAGTGCCGGGTGACGGCCAGCGTCGGCATCAGCATTTATCCCGACGACGGCAAGGACGCGCAGACCCTGCTCAAGAACGCCGACATCGCGATGTACCTGGTGAAGCAGCAGGGCAAGAACAGTTTCCGCTTCTATTCCCCGCAAATGAACGTGCACCTGATGGAGCGGTTGTCGCTCGAGTCCGGGCTGCGGCTCGCGATGGAGCGCGGCGAGCTCACGCTGCTGTACCAGCCGAAAGTCGGCGTTCGCGACGGCCGGGTGAGCGGGATGGAGGCGCTCATGCGCTGGCAACATCCGACGCAGGGCATGATCAGCCCGGCCGAGTTCGTCCCGGTGGCGGAAGACGCGGGGCTGATCACGGCCATCGGCGAATGGGCGCTGCGGGCGGCTTGCCGGCAGGCGCGCGCCTGGCGCGAGCAGGGGCTGCCGCAGCTGCGCGTCGCGGTCAACCTGTCGCACAAGCAGATCCTGCAGGAAAGCCTGATCCAGACGGTGCGCGAGGCGCTGCACCACGAGCGGGTGGAGCCCGCCCGGCTGGAGCTCGAGATCACCGAGGAAATGCTGATACGCAATCCCGAGCGCGCGGGACGGCTGCTCGCCCAGTTCAAGGAGCTGGGCGTGCGGGTGGTGATCGACGACTTCGGCACCGGCTACTCGTCGCTCAATTTCCTCAAGCGCCTGCCGATCGACGGCGTCAAGATCGACCGTTCCCTGATACTCGACCTGCCGCGCGACGACGATGCCGCCGCGCTCACGCGCGGGGTGGTCGCGATGGCGCACAGCCTCGGCATCGCGGTGATCGCCGAGGGGGTGGAGACGCGCGAGCAGTGGGAGTTCCTGCTCGGGCTGGGATGCGAGGAGATGCAGGGCAACTATTTCAGCATGCCGGTCGAGGCCGATCTCGTCGCCGGCATCGTGCGCCAGCCGTCGGGGCCGGGGCAGCGCGCCAGCGTGCAGCCCTTGCGGCCGCGACGCGGCGACGGCGGCGCGGTCCAGTAGCGCCCGGCGGCGCGCCGGGCTCCCGCCCGCCAGCCCTCTGTTGCGCAACTTCGTCGTGGAAACGTGATGGCGCTTTCTTGCGGCCGGGAATTTGGCTACACTGGCCCGGAGGCGGCCGGCGCGGCGTCAGCCGCGCGTGCCGAAGGAGGCGCTCATGAAAACCGCGATGCAGTTGTTGCAGGCGAAGGGACGGGAAATCCATTCCATCAGCCCGGACGCGCGCGTATTCGACGCACTCAAGCTGATGGCGGAGAAAAATGTCGGCGCGCTGGTCGTGACGGAAGGCGGCAGGCTGGCGGGCATCATCTCGGAGCGCGATTACGCGCGCAAGGTGATCCTGCTCAGCAAGTCCTCTCACGACATCGCGGTGCGCGAGATCATGACCGGCAAGGTGATCGCCGTCCGTCCCGCGCAGACCGTCGAGGAATGCATGGCGCTGATGACCGGCAAACGCATCCGGCACCTGCCCGTCGTCGACGGCGACCGGTTGATCGGCCTGCTCTCGATCGGCGACCTGGTGAAGGAAGTCATCGCCGAGCAGGAGCAGACGATCAGGCAGCTGGAAAGCTACATACACAGTTAGCCGCAGAGGCGCAAAGCCGCCGAGAAGCCGGTACGAACGACAGTCGGCGGGCTGTCCGCTTTTCAATGCCGCTTTTCTGTCCCTGTGTACCCTGGTTCTTGTATGATTCCCGTTCCATTTTTCTTGGCGCCTTTGCGCCTTGGCGGCTAATTTATGAACTTCGGCGCGATCATCATCGGTGACGAGATCCTCTCCGGCAAGCGCAAGGACGGGCATCTCGCCAAGACCATCGAGACGCTCGGGGTGCGCGGCCTGCAGCTCGCCTGGGCGCAGTACCTGGGGGACGATCCCGACCTCATCGCCGCCACGCTGAAGCGCACGTTCGCGCTCGAGGACACGGTGGTTTTCAGCTTCGGCGGCATCGGCGCCACGCCGGACGACCACACCCGCCAGTGCGCGGCGCGGGCGGCGGGGGTTCAGCTCAGGCTGCACCCGCACGCGGAGGCCGAGATCCGGGCGCGCTTCGTCGACGATCCCAAGGGCGTCACGCCCCAGCGGCTCGCGATGGGCGAGTTCCTGGAAGGGGCCGAGATTATTCCCAACCCCTATAATCGCATCCCGGGATTCAGCTACCGGCGCCATTATTTCCTGCCGGGGTTCCCGGAGATGGCATGGCCGATGATGGTCTGGGTGCTCGATACCCACTACGCGAAGCTGTTCGCGCCGGGCGGCATCGCCGAATCCTCGATCATCGTGCGCGAGGCGGGGGAAAGCCAGTTGATCGACCTGATGAAGGCCTGCCAGGCGCGCTACGGACGCATCAAGGTGTTCAGCCTGCCGAAGGTGCAGCCCGAGCGCTACATCGAGCTGGGCGTGCGCGGCGACCCCGGCGAGGTTACACCCGCCATCGCGGCGCTGAAGCAGGGCGTCTCCAGCCTCGGTTTCCCCTGGAGTGACGCGCCCCATCCCTGATATCGCCGGATGCGGTACAAAAAAAGCCCCGGATTTTCCGGGGCTTTTCGCTGTTGCCGTCGGCTGACTAGGCGGCTTTCTTCACCTTCCTGGAGGTGTTCGCAGCCTGCTTCGCGGCCACCTCGATGTTCGCCTGGGTCGCTTCCGCGAACTGCTTGGCGACCTTGGAGAGGTTGTCGTACGAGGCGTTGGCGGCGGTGATCGCCGACTTGATCGCGGCGATGCCGACTTCGGAGCCCGCCGGGGCGGTCTTCACCATCTTGTCGAGCGCCAGCACGACCTGCTTGTTGAACTCGGAAACCTGCGCTTCGACGAGCTTGCCGAACTCGGCCTGGGTGGCCGTGGTCACGTCGTAGACGCTCTTCGCGTAGGCGGTCGCCTTCTCGATCGACGGTTGCGCCACGCTGTCCTTCAGCGCCGCCAGTTCCTTGACGTCCTTCACGGACGCGATCGTTTTCGCGCTCTCGACGGAGTCGGCGAACGCCGCCTTGGCGGCTTTCAGCTGCAGGTCGAGGATACGCTCGGCGCCATGAAGGGCCACGCCGGCGAATTTCATTGCGACTTCCAGGTTGGCCTTGTTGATGGCCACCAGTTGCTCGGGGGTCTGATACATAACTATCTCCTTTAAATCAATGGTTTGGTCTGGTGTCCGGCCAGTAATGGTGCACCGCACAATTCAAATTATATGCTTTAAATCCGCTAAGTCAATGGGGGTGGGAGATAAATATATTGCGATGCAGTAATCTCATGAAAGTAAGCGGCTACTTACAGATGGGCTTTGACATCCGGCGCCGTGGTTAATAGGATAAAAACGTTTATGAATCAAGGAGAAATATCGTGACCACCCTGTTTGGAAAGATCATCCGTCGCGAAATACCGGCGGACATCGTGTACGAGGATGATCTCTGCCTGGCGTTCCGGGACATCAACCCGCAGGCGCCGACGCACGTGCTGGTCATCCCCAAGAAGGCGATCGCGAAACTGTCCGATGCCGGCGACGGGGACCAGGCGCTGCTCGGGCACCTCCTGCTGGCTGCCGGCAGGATTGCCCGCAGCCTGGGCGTGGGCGAAGCCTTTCGCCTGGTCGTGAACAACGGCGCGGAGGCCGGGCAGAGTGTGTTTCACCTGCACCTGCACATCCTCGCCGGGCGTGAACTTCGGTGGCCGCCCGGCTAGCGGATGGGCCAGCAGTTCATCATCGAGAGCCGGGCCGGGGCCGGCGGCGATCGGCGTGCTAGGTTTCCAGCGGCAGTCGCACCGGCTTGCCGGTCTCGACGGCGCGCTCGATGGCGATGGTGGTTTCGAGGTTCACGCGCGCCTGTTCCGGCGTGGTGTGGGCGACGGGATTGCCGGTGACGAGGTGATCGAGCCAGGCCCGGGTTTCATTGCCGAGCGAGCCCCAGAAATCCCCCAGCGCCCAGTCGCCGGCCGAGTTGCTGCCCAGGAAAGCCATGTTGAGGCTGTGGCCCGGCACGTAGGGGTGCGGCACGCCCTTGTCGGTGTAGATCAGGTGGTCCTTGTGGTCGTCGTCGATCAGCATGGTGCCTTCGGTGCCCAGCAGTTCGACGCGGTCGGACTGGCCCTGCGTCGGGAACTGCGCCGGCAGCGCGTAGCTGATGCCGAAGTTGACCACCGCGCCGTCCGCGAACGTGACGATCGCCCACGTCGCGTCGTGCGCGCCGTAGCCGGCTTCCTTGAAGATGCCGTGCTGGCCGCGCGCCACCACTTCCACCGGGCGGTTGCCCTCGAGGAACCAGCACATCAGGTCGACGTAGTAGGTGAGCACGTCCAGCACCGGCGTCGCGTGGGGGTCGCGCTTGAGGATGGCGAAGGTCTGCGCGCGCGTGTTGTAGACGCGGGCGAGCCCGCCGACCACCCGGCCGAGCCGGCCCTGGATCATCTGCTCCTTGGCGCGCAGGTAGCACTCCTTGT
>CAYSRR010000017.1:9018-22514 GCA_964433375.1 uncultured Streptomycetaceae bacterium | reverse complement strand
AGCAATAAATAGGGTCAGTGTAACTTTTCCGTGTGATATGCGTTAAAGGGGAGACGACAAAGATGCATGAGAGCCTGCCATGCCACGGAGACTGCGGTTAAACCTCGCAGATGTGCCTCAGCACATCATTCAACGTGGCAATAATCGGCAGGCGACCTTTTTCGCTGAGGAAGACTACCGCTTCTACATCGACCGTTTAACGGATGCCTCACGCAAGTATGGTTGTTCGATCTACGCTTATGTCCTGATGACAAATCACGTGCATCTGCTGGCGTCGACCGAGCGTTCCTATGGCCTTTCTCTCATGATGCAATACGTGGGCCGTTACTTCGTACGCTACATCAATCGCGTCTACCGACGTAGTGGCACATTGTGGGAGGGGAGGTTCAAGGCAAGCCTGGTGGATACGGAAGCCTACTTCCTGCGTTGCTGCCGCTATATTGAGTGCAATCCGGTCAGGGCTCAGATGGTACGGGGGCCTGGAGAATATCCGTGGTCAAGCTACAAAAATCATGCTTTCGGCGTTCCGGACAAGCTGCTCGCCACGCACGAGCAGTATGAGCGGCTGGGCGGCTCGGATGAGGTGCGCCAGAGTGCATATCGCGAGTTGTTTTGCGGCGAGCTTGATTCTAAGGAGCTTGCGGAGATCAGAATTGCCGCTAACTGTGGATGGCCGCTCGGCAGCGATCGATTCAAGGATGAGATAGAGCGCGCCTTGAAGTGTGCTGTTCGTCCACCAAGGCGAGGACGGCCACCCAGGAAGCAAACCACAACGCCACGCATCCAACAGCAACGAGCGCTTTATCGAATCGAAAAGTTACACTGACCCTATTTATTCTGCGGTGCTATCGACGGAACATCTCATTCGCACAAACGCGCGACCGGCCGGCCGCAGGATCTCGCCGATCTCGATTGGCTCCAGCATCCGGAAAAGCGGCAATAAATAATAATGGGTGCCGAGGCGGGATGGGGCGGGGGGGTGGGCAGCAACTCTTGCCAGGGCCGCCCGGATTCTTCATAATACTATGGTCATATAGATAGTCATCAGTATGACTATAATTATGACTATCAAAGGAAATTATGGACACCATCAATCTGGCTGACGCGAAAGCGCGGCTGAGCGACATTCTGCGCAAGGTCGAGATGGGCGAAGAGGTGATCGTTACGCGCCGCGGCCGCGCCATCGCCCGCATTACCCGCGCGGGCAGGGAGCCGAAGGCGTTTCGTTCCCGGGCCGGACTCCGGGCCAGGCAGAAGAAGACCAGGCGTCCCAGCGCCGATCTGATCCGGCAGCTTCGCGACGCCGGCTACTGATGATTTATTGCGATACCAGCTTTGTCGCGCCGCTGCTGATCAACGAGGCGGCCAGCGACGCGGTCGAGACCGCGGTCCGACAGATGCCGCGGGGGGAGATAACGGTCAGCCATTGGACCCGCGTCGAGTTCGCCAGCCTCGTTGCGCGGCGGGTTCGCCTCAAGGAGCTGACGGCACGCCTGGCCAAAGAGATAAGCCGGGAGTTCGACCGGATGCTCGACGAATCTTTCGAGGTGACCGTTCCCCGGGCCGAGGACTTCAATCTGGCCGCCACGATGCTGCAGAATTACAAGTCAGGCCTGAGAGCGGGCGATGCACTGCACCTGGCGATCGCCAGCAATCGCAAGGCATCGAGGTTCCTCACCCTCGACAAGGCGCTTGTCCGGGCGGCTGGCCAATTCAAGGTCCGGGTGGAATCCGGCCTCTGATACCCGCATTTGTCTGGCCGGTTATTTGGGGCGGTATAACGCGAGCTTGGCGTCGTCGAGCGTGAGGCCGAGGCCGGGCCCCTCGGGCAGGGGCGCGCTGCCCGCGGAAATGTCGAGGCGGGTGGTCGTGACCGTGTCCTTGACCTTGAGCGGACCGACGCATTCGAGGCCGGAGACGACGTTGCGTGACGTGGCGGCCAGCATCATTTCCGCGACCGTGCTCGGGTCGAGCCCGAATCCATGCCCAATCACGCAGGGTACGCCGGCGGCCTGCGCCGTGGCGAGCATGCGCTGGGCGCGCAGGATGCCGCCCGCCTGCTTGATGCCGAACTTGATGTAGTCGGCCGCGCCGGCCTTGACGATCGCGACCATACTGGCGTGATCGCTGCACGATTCGTCGGCCATCACCGGCATGCCGCCTTCCTTGCGCACTCTCGCCATGCCGGCAATATCGTCCTTGGGCACGGGCTGCTCGTAGAACTGCAGGTCGTATGGCTTCACCATGCGCACGAGCTTGAGCGAGGTGTCGGCGTCGTAGAGGCAATTGGCGTCGATGCGAAGATGCATGGCGCTGCCGACCGCCTCGCGCACCGCCGCGACGCGGTCGCGGTCGGCCTCGATGCCGCCGCCACCGACCTTGATCTTCGCCGACTTGAATCCCGCCTTGAGCCAGCGTATTCCCTCGGCCGCCGCTTCCTTCGGGGGAAGCGCCCCGATCCAGCCGTTGAATTCCACCCGCGGCATCACGGCGCCGCCCAGGTAGGTATGCATCGGCACGCCGTGGATCCGCGAGGCGAGATCGACGCAGGCCATTTCCGCGGCGGCGACGGCGCCGGGCTGGGCCGGCGTGAGCGTATCGAACAGCTCGACCAGGCGATGGATGTTGAGGGGGTCCTGCCCGACGATGGCCGGCGCGATCCGATCGCGGAGCGCGGCCGCAAGGTCCGTGGCCGTGTGCGGCGGCTTGCTGGCGGCGGAGGGTTCCGCGCTGCTGATGCCCACCGTGCCGTCCGACGTGGTGAGGCGAACCACCACGCACTTGGTCGCCTGTTTCGAGATACCAGCGCTGGTGAACGTGCCGAGCAGGGGCATTTCCACGCGGAATACTTCCATGCGTTCTATGGCGCGTTTCATGACCGGATTTCCCTTGGGCGATGGATTGACGAACCGGATGGATTATAGGGCGTGAACCGGGACTTGTCGGCCAGTTCATATCGTGAAAATCCCGTGGTTGTTTAGTTGCAGGCGGCTTGTCATACTTGCCGCGACACACTCCGAAACAACACTCTTGAGGGAGGAGACGATGGATCGATTCACTGCAAGAACCTGCGGGGCCCTGCTGATATTGTCGGTGGGCGGTTTCGCGGCCAGCTCGGCCTGGGCGCAGGCTCCGGCCTACCCCACCCGGGCGGTACGCATGGTGATCGCGCTGGCGCCGGGGGGAGGGGTGGACACGACCGGCCGCTTCATCGCGCAGAAACTGAACGAAATGTGGGGCCAGCCGGTGGTGACCGAGAACCGTCCCGGCGCCGGCGGCTCGATCGCCGCCGAGCTCGTGGCGCGCGCGGCCCCGGACGGCTATACGCTGCTCCAGACCTCGGCGGGGATCACCATCACGCCGAGCATCATGAAGCTGTCCTACGATCCGCTCAAGGACCTGCTGCCGGTGACGATGGCGGTGGTGTCGCCCGGCGTGCTGGTGGTGCATCCGTCGCTGCCGGTGAAAAACGTCAAGGAGCTGGTGGCCTTCGCCAAGCAGCGGCCGGGCGAGCTGTTCTTCTCGTCCTCGGGCCAGGGCTCGGCGCAGCACCTGACCGTCGAGCTGCTGTCGCAGATGACCGGGATCAAGATGACCCACGTGCCGTACAAGGGCACGGCGCCGAGCATTCTCGACGCGGTCGCCGGGCGCGTCGCGCTCACCGTCGCGAGCGTGATCTCGACCCGGCCGATGTTCACGACGGGCAAGCTGCGCGCGCTGGCCGTCGTGGGCCCCAAGCGCACGCCGGCGCTTCCCGAGTACCCCACGATCGCCGAATCGGGCGTGCCGGGCTTCGGGGTCGAAAACTGGTACGCGCTGTTTCTCCCCGGCAACACCAACCGGGCGATCGCGGTCAGAATCCAGGAAGCCGTATCCCGCATCCTGTCCGAGCCGGGAACCAGCAAGATGCTGCTCGGTCAGGGTCTCGATGCCGTAGGCAACTCGCAGGAAGAATTCGCCAAGGTGTACACCAACGAAATCTCGACGTGGGCGAAAGTCGTGAAATCCGTCGGAGTGCGGCTGAACTAGCGCGATCGGGACAGTAGTCGGGTATCCGGTTTCACGGATATCGGAAAAGAGGACAGCCTTGGCTGTCCTCTTTTTTTTGGCCGGTCATCCGGCTGGAAGGCGGTATCGCCGGGCGGCGCTTTTGACGTCAACCAGTCCTCGCCGCACGCGTTTGTCGTCTCAAACCTCACAAATTGTCAGGTTTGGAGAGGCGCCACGGAAATTTTTTCCGGCGATGCCCGAAAAGGCTTTTCGTTTCGGCTCGTTGGGTCTAGATTAATCGCGTCAGTCCGTAAAACCCGACCCATGGCGCACGCATACAGCGAGAAGGAACCCGCGGCGGCCCACCCGGCAACTTCGGGGCGCGGCGACGCGGCGGGCGCGCCGGAGACGAGCCCGGTCTTCGCCGAGCCCTGTTGAATCGAGGCGGCATGAACAACAACGTCTTCATCTCGTTCGAGTTCAACCGGCCCGACCGGACCTACGACCGCGTCGTGCGCGCGATCAAGTCGCTGGGGGAAACTTCCACCGAAGTGCACTTCGCGCACTGGTACGTGGCCACCCCGCTGTCCGCGAAACAGGTCTGCGACCGGCTGAAATCGGTGCTGGATGCATCCGACAAGCTGATCGTGGTGGATACGACCAATAACAAGGCGGCGTGGATCAACCTCGGCGACGAGGCCGTCAAGCGCCTGCAGGAGCGGGGATACTGAACGGGGTTGCCGGACACGTTAAAAAAGGGGCAGCGCACGCTGCCCCTTTTTTATCGAGATTCGATGGCCCCCGGGCGTCAGACGGCCTCGAACTTGAGCCGCTTCACCTTTTCCATGTTGACCCCTTCGATGCGGATCAGCTTGGTCGAGGCCACGCGTTTGGGGGAGTGCAGGTCGCCTTCGTTGTAGACGTGGGCCACGCCCGGCGTGAGCTTGTAGGTGCGGGTTTTTTTCACCTTGCCGGTCTTGTCGGGACCCGCGGGCTCGAGCAACTGGTAGTCGCTCATCTCGGTTTCGCCGGCCGCCTGGCCGTAAATCGCCCAGTACGGGCCGTGGTCGTGCGGCGGGCTTTCCTTCGCGCCGCGGTAGTGGTGCGCGAGGATGCAGAAGCCCAGGTCGGCATCCTCGTACAGGATCTTGCGCTCGGGGGTTTCGTCCTTGAGGTAGGACGAGACGAATTCCTCGTCCTTCAGGCATTCCCGCAGCAGATCGCAGACCTTGCTGCGGCCGGCCGGGTTGGGCTCGGCCTTGAGAATCTTGTGACAATCGGCGGCGAATTGCTCGAGGGTATGGCTCATGGCTCCTCCTGCGGTGCGGATGGTGACCAGTTTACTCCGGTTGTATGCCGGCCACCTTCGCCAGCTTGGCGACCGTGACCAGATCCTGGACGACGAACTTGTCGATCTCAGCCGGCGTCATGGGGGCGGGCTCGGCGCCCAGATTGCGCATGGTTTTCTGGACGTCGGGCAGGCCCAGGGCGGCGACCATGGCTTTGTTGAGCTTGTTGACCACCGCGCGCGGCGTCTTCGCCGGCGCGAATATCGCGCCCCACGAGTCCCAGCGGAACCCCTTCAACCCGGCTTCCGCGATGGTCGGAATGTTGGGGAGCACGCTCACGCGCTTCGTCGAGGTAACGCCCAGCGCGCGCATCCTGCCGTCCTTGATCAGCGGCGACGAGCTCGCAAGCGGCGCCATGAACATCTGAACCCGTCCCGAGATCAGGTCGTTGGTGGCTTCAGGGATGCCCTTGTAAGGGACGTGCGTGACATCGATGCCGGCGCTGGCCTTGAACATTTCTCCCGCGAAATGGGTGCCGCTGCCGCGGCCGGCGGAGGCGAGGTTCAACTGGCCCGGCTTGGCCTTGGCCAGCGCGATGAGATCCTGCGTGGTCTTGACGTTCAGCGAATTGGGCACCACCAGCAGGTAGGCCGCGTTGTAGGTCATCGAGATGCCGGCGAAGTCCCTGGCCGTGTTGAACGGCAGCTTGCGCACGGAGGGCAGGATGGTGTGAGCGGCGGAGATCGAAAGCAGAGTGTAGCCGTCCGGGGTGGCCTCGGCGACGATGCGGGAACCGATCATGCCGCCGGCGCCGACGCGGTTGTCCACGACGATCTGTTGTCCCAAGGACTCGCTCATCCTCTGCCCGACCAGGCGGGCGAAGACATCGGGCTGGCCGCCCGGCGTAAACGGCACGATGACCCGGATCGGGCGGGACGGGAAGCCGGCCGCGGGATCGCCTTTCTGGGCCAACGCGGGTTGTGCGCTGGCGACGAAGCAGCCGGCCGCCAGGATCAGGCATTGTTTCGATGTGCGTGAGTTCATCATGTGGTATTACCTCCCCGTGTTCTTCTCCGCGCAAGGATGGATGCGCTAGCGAAGTAGTATAGCGGGGGATGGCCCGTTATTGCAGTACCGCGTGCAGGGACTTAGTATCCCCGCCGGTGTCCCACCGGCTGCGGAAGTTCGCCGCGTGTCCGCATCGTGAAATGTCACGCTTCATCCTTTCAGGACCACGAGGAACGAATGCCTACAGCCAGGCTACGCAACGGCGAGATCCATTACGAGGAGAGCGGCGCGGGAGAGCTGATCGTCCTGATGCCGGGGCTTGGCCATGGCGCCGCTTATTACGATAAAACCGTGCCGCTGCTCGCCGGCCTCGGGCGCATCGTCGCGATCGACCCGCGCGGGATCGGGCGCTCGACGAGCAAGACCGAGCGCTACTCGGTGGAAGGGTGGGCGGTCGACGTGATCGACCTCATGGATCACCTGGGCGCGGCGCAGGCGCACCTGGTCGGCTCGTCCCTGGGCGCCTGCGTAGCGCTGCAGGCCGCCGTGGATTACCCGGCCCGCGTCGCGTCGCTCGGGCTGGTCGCCGGGTTTTCCGAGCTCGACCGCTCGCTCGAGCTCAACTTCCGCATGCGCATCGGCATCATCGAGAAGTTGGGCCTGGGCGACGTGCTGGCGGCGCACATCGCGATGTGGACGCTCGGGCGCGATTTCATCAACACGGAGGAAGGGCGCGCCGCCGTGGACCGATTGTTCGCCTCGGTGCGGCGCAATTCGCCGGAGCGCTATCTCGCGTTCATCCGGGCGATCCTGGTCTTCGGGCGGCTCGAACCGGGGCAGGAGGGGCAGAAGAAGCTCACCGACCGGCTCGGCGAGCTGCGCGTGCCGGCGTGCGTGATCGTGGGCGGGCAGGACATACTCACGCCGGTGTCCCAGTCCGAGCAGATGGCGAAGCGCATCGCCGGGGCCGAGCTGCACGTCGTGCCCGGCTGCGGCCACATCACGTTCACCGAGCGCCCGGAGGAAACGGCGGCCTTGATCCGGGCGTTTCTCGGCCGGGTCGTCGCATCGCGGTAAATCGGTGTAATCTCGCTGGCGGGAGGCAAGCCGATGACAGGGTCCATCACCGCTGACATTCCGTACGTCATCGATACGGGCGAGAAGCTCGTGAACGAGACGTTCGGCCCGAACAATATTCACCGCCGCCGCACGGGCCTGCAAACCGGGCGGCCGATGACAATTCGGGATGGCCGGCCGCTTGCGTCCAGCTTCTCATTGGACAGGCACGGGTTCGAGTTCGTCGCGCACCCGACTCGCGTCGGCGACTTCTTCGATCCGGTGCAATTGAAAAGCATCTACTACCCGGAAGTGGAGCAATTGATCAGGTCACGATCGGGCGCGTCGCGGGTAGTGCTGTTCGACCACACGCTGCGCTCGGGCGACGAAGGCGAGCGGGAAGCCCGGCTGGTGCGCGAGCCGGTGCTCTCCGCGCATAACGATTACACGGAATGGTCCGGACCACAGCGGGTTCGCGATATCCTGCCCGGCGAGGCGGAGGAACTGCTGCAGCGCCGTTTCGCCATCATCCAGGTCTGGCGGGCGATCAATCAGCCCATCGTGTCGAACCCGCTCGCGATCGCCGATGCGAGCAGTATCGCGGTCGAGGACCTGCTGATCGCGGAACGGCGTTACCCGGACCGGGTGGGGCAGACCTATCGCCTGATGCATAACCCGCATCACCGCTGGTACTACTTCCCGCGCATGCGGCGCGACGAGGCGCTGGTGTTCAAGGTGTATGACTCGGCCAGGGACGGACGGGCGCGGTTCACTCCGCACACGTCGTTCGAGGACCCGGCGACTCCTCCCGATGCGTGGCCGCGGCAGAGCATCGAGGCTCGCGCGCTCGTTTTCTTCTCCCCCTGATGTCGCGGGCATCCCGACCGTCGACTGCCGGATCGTCCCGGGTTTGCCCGCAAGATACAATTCCCGCATGGCTATCACGCTGATCGAAAATTTCCGCGCCGTGTTCTATGGACCGTTTTACGCGGCTTCCGCGCTCGGCGCCTATACGCGGGAAGGGCTGGACGTCGTGGTCAAGCCCGCGTCGCATTCGGCGCCGGGCTTCCAGACGCCGAGCGAAGGCGAGGTGTCGTGGGGCGGGCCGCTGCGGCTCATGAACACGCTCGACAAGAATCCCGCGGCGGACGTGGTCGCATTCTGCGAGATCGTGGGACGCGACCCGTTTTTCCTGGTCGGGCGCGAGCCCAATCCGGCTTTTCGCCTGCAGGACCTCGTAGGCAAGAGGCTGGGCACCGTTTCCGAAGTGCCCACGCCCTGGATCTGCCTGCGTCACGATCTGCGGTTGCACGGGGTCGCCGAGTCGGACATGCGCCTGACGAGCGGCGGCACCATGGCGGACAACGCCTCGGCGTTGCGAGCGGGCCGCCTGGACGTGATCCAGGTGTTTCAGCCGTTCGCCGCACAACTGGAAGCGGAGGGCATGGGCCACGTCTGGTACTCGTCGGCAAGCCGGGGGCCCACGTCCTACACCACCTTCAACACCACGCGCGCTTTCCTCGAACGCGAACCCGATGTCGCGTTGCGCATGTGCCGCGCGATGTACCGGACCCAGAAGTGGATCGCGGCGCACACCGGGGCGGACCTGGCCGGCGTCATCGCCGGGTATTTCCCGGGCTTGCCGAAGCCCGTGCTGGCCGCGTCGTTCGACCGCTACAAGGCGCTGGGCGTCTGGAACCTTAAGCCGCTGCTCGACCGGGGCGGGCTCGAGTGGCTGCGCGACGCCGCGCTGGCCGAAGGCATGCTGCGCACGCCGTTTCGCTACGAGCAGTGCGTGGACATGCGATTCGCGGAGCAGGTCGTCCGGGAAGACCCCGCCGCGATCTGATCCGGGCGACAGCTCGCGTGCAGGATGTCACGCGCGGTGCCGCCCGGAAACCTGTAAACTCATCCCATGCCGGCGTAATAAAGACTATATAGCCGCGCTTGTCCTCGCAGGGGTGTCACTCCGTCATTCCGGGAAAGGAGGAGCACCATATGCAGTACCTGATGGTCTTGCTGCTGATAATCGGCGTGATCGTGCTCATGCTCACCGCCGTTCTGGGAATTTCCTACGGCATCGGCGCGTACCTGTACTCCCACGGCGGCGTTCGCCCCGACCCGGCCAACACCGATCCCTGCGCACAATGCCAGGCCGACCGCGACTGGTACGAGGAGTTGCCGCTCTGGAAGCGCAATATCGTGACGGCTTGGTGGCTGGCTAACCGCTACCTCTGCGCGGTCAAGGGCTGCCGGTAGGGCCGGCGCCTGCCCGCGCGACCGGGCGAAGGATAATGCGCCGCGCGCCGTCGCGTTCGGGGATAATGCGTCCCTGGCCCAGCCATGTCCATCCAGCGCATCCAGGTTGCCTCATCCGCGCTGATCGCGACCGCGATCTGCGCCGTGCATGTCGCCGCGGGCAGCGTGCTCTGGTTGGTCCCGATCCCGGTGCTGGGCAAAGTGATCATGACGTTCATTATTGCCGTCAGCCTCATTTATTTCATGGCGCGGGATGCCGCCTTGCACGCCGCGCATTCGATCGTGGCGCTGGAACTGCACGAGGATGGGGGGATCGCGTGCCAGATGCGGAACGGCGAATGGCTCGAATGCGATCTGCTGGGCGCAACCTACGTGTCCCCGCACATGACCGTCGTGAATCTCAGGCCGCACGGCCTGCTGCAGATGCGGCGGGTGATACTGGTCCCCGATAACATCGACCCTCGGGACTTTCGGCGACTGAGGATATGGCTGCGCTGGAAGAGCGATGAAAGCGAGGAAAGGATCCAGCCAGCGGACCGCTGATCACGCCGGTCTCGCCTCCGCGCCGCCGGGAGCGGGCCGGAATGCTGTTTTTCAAGTGGTTTTTCCCGACGCTGCCCCCTGGTATCGGCGAGTGCGCGACTGATTCGGGGATCGCGAAAACCTAACAAATTGATAGATTTGCAACCGATTCTTGATGCGAATAGGCTTACGGCCAGCCCATAACGAGAAGAACGGCCGGTCATGGCGTCCAGGCAGGAAGAAATCAAGGCACTGCGCGCGGGAGAATCTCTGCCTTCGCACCGCGTGGTTCAGCTCAGGTCCATGGGGATGCACTCGATCCGCTTCGAGTTCGTGGTGCGCCTGCTGCGCTCCGGCCTGAAGGTGGACACGCTCTCGATCTACTGGGAGCAGGGTACCGAGTTCATGCTGAAGCGTGAGGTCGAGAATACCCGCCGCCGCCTCGTGCTCGGGCGGCGCCAGCGCATCCACGGCGATTTCCCCGACCTGTGGCTGCTGTGCTATCCCGACGACGATGAAACCAAGCTGTCGGTCGAGCAGGAACTCGACGGCATGGTGGAGAAAGTGCGCGCGCAGGGGATGCAGTAGAGCAAGGCGAAAGGCGGCGGGATGAAGGAGAAAGGGGGATGCAAGGAAGGACGACCGGCAATCACCCTTTCGCCTTTCGACTTTCGCCTTCCGCCTTGATTTCTTCCGGCGGCTTGACCTTGCTGAACATCCGCAGCAGCGTGAGGTCGTAGACGATCTTCAGGGCGCCGCAAATCACCAGCGGCCAGCCGAACGTGGATAGCGTCAACAGCCACCCCGCAAAAGCGGGGCTGATTGCCGCGGCGAAGCTGCGCGGCACGACCGTGATGCTGGCGGCGGCGGGGCGCTCCTCGGGCGACACGACGGCCATGACGTAGGACGAGCGCACGGGAACGTCCATGGACGAGAGCGCGGCGCGCAGGCACAGGAACAGGATGGCCAGCGGCAGCGTGGGCATCAGCGGCACCAGGATCAGGAACAGGTTGGCTGGCAGGTGCGTGAACACCATGGTGTTCACGAGCCCGATGCGCGCGGCGATCCTGGCCGCCGCCAGGTGTGAAAAAGCCGCGAGCACGTTGGTCCAGAAGAAGATCGCGCCCGCCGTGGCGATCGACAGCTCGAAGCGCTGGAACAGCCACAGCGCGATCAGGGACTGCACGGCGAAGCCGCCGCCAAAAGCATCGAGGCTGAACAATGCCGCGAGTCGATAGACCACGCCTTTTGATTTTCCGAGAGGGGTGCGTTGCTCCGTCCGCGGCGCCTCGATGGCCGGGGACAGGCTCGTGTAGAGCAGGGCATTGCAGATACCGATGACGCCGTAGAGCAGGAACATGGCCTGCACCGCGGTCTTGAGATCGAGCGCGGTCTCCGCGGCCAGCAGCGCCGGGAGACCAGCCGCCTGCGCGCCGAGCGCCGCGACCAGGG
This sequence comes from uncultured Streptomycetaceae bacterium, assembly GCA_964433375.1. Taxonomy (GTDB): domain Bacteria; phylum Pseudomonadota; class Gammaproteobacteria; order Burkholderiales; family SG8-41; genus SG8-41. The sequence continues at coordinate 10,938 of CAYSRR010000017.1, read as the reverse complement.
AACCGATCAGGCTGTAACGCGCGAACAGGGCGGTGCGCGATTCGGGCTTCACCGACTGGGCGAGCAGTGACTGTTCCAGCGGAGCGAAAACCGTGACGTCGCCGCTGGAAGGATTGATGATGCCGAGCGCCGCGATGACGAGGAGCGGCCAGAAATCGGCGGCGACGGCCATGCCGGCGCCGGCGACGACCAGCAGCAGCGATCCCGCGACGAGCAGGCTGCGGCTGCGATAACGATGCGCGATCAGCCCGGCGGCGAGCGTCATGGCGCCGGCGCCGAGCAGGGTCACCGTGATGAGGATGCCTACTTCGAGCGCGTTGAATCCCAGCAGCGTGAGGTAGAAAGGCAGCAGGAGGCTGATGAAGCCGTCGCCAAAGCCGCGCAGCGCGCGGGTGTAGAGCAGTACCCGGGCGTCGGGCAGCGTGCCGGGCGGCAGCAGCCAGAATGCAAAGCGTGACATGGTGCTAGGATGCGCCTTTCTTTTACTGTTCTTGCGGAGATGTCCATATGATAGACGTCTACAGCTGGCCCACGCCGAACGGCCACAAGATCCACATCATGCTCGAGGAGGCCGGTCTCAAGTACCGCGTCCACGGCGTCAACATCCGCGAGGGCGAGCAGTTCAAGCCGGAATTCCTCAGGATCAGCCCCAACAACCGCATTCCCGCCATCGTCGACAGCGACGGGCCGGGCGGCAAGCCGATTTCCCTGTTCGAGTCCGGCGCTATCCTGCTGTACCTGGCGTCCAAAACAGGGAAGTTTCTCCCCGCCGACCTGCACGCGCGCTGGACCTGCACGCAATGGCTGATGTGGCAGATGGGCGGCCTCGGCCCGATGATGGGGCAAGCCAACCATTTCCGCCGCTATTCGAAAGAGAAGATACAGTACGCGATCGACCGCTACACCAGCGAGGCGAACCGGCTGACGGGCGTGCTCGACAGGCGCCTGGCGGAGGCCCGGTATACCGCCGGCGACGAATACTCCATATCGGACATGGCCTGCTTTCCGTGGCTGCGGGGCGCGGACGCCCGTGGCGTCGAGATCTCCGGCTACCCGAACGTCAAGCGCTGGTTCGACGAGATCAACGCCCGGCCGGCCGTGCAGCGCGCGCTGACGACGCTCGCCGAAGTGCAGGCCGCCCATTCCCAGCCGCACAGCGACAAGTCGTGGGACATCCTGTTCGGCAAGACGCAATTTCAGAAACACTGAAATTGCGTCTAATGCGCAAACACGGCGAAAGACAAAAGGGGTCTTGCTGTCGTCATTCGTTTTTTCGCGACCCCACTGACGCCTGGTATTCCTGATGGCTGTGAATGCTGCGCGAAAAAACGTGGCGGTCCTGTCGATCTGCCAGGGGCTGCTGCTGACCAACAACTCCGTGCTGGTCACGGTCAACGCGCTGGCGGGGTATGCGCTGGCGACCGACAAGGCGCTGGCGACGCTGCCCGTGACGGCGTATTTCCTCGGCTCGGCGCTGACCACGCTGCCGCTCTCGTTCCTGATGAAACGCTACGGGCGCCGCGCCGGTTTCACGCTGGGTGCGTTCTGCTCGATTGCCGGCGCGATCCTGTGCGCCGCGGCCGTTCACTATCATGATTTCTGGCTGCTGTGCTTCGGCGTGCTGGTGCTCGGCGGCTACTTCGCCGCGGGGCAGTATTTCAGGTTCGCCGCCGCCGACCTGGCGCCGGTGGATTACAAGAGCACGGCGATATCGCTGGTGCTGGCGGGCGGCATCGTCGGCGGCTTCGTCGGCCCGGAAACGAGCAAGCTGACCCGGGACCTTGTCGAAGGGAACGGGTACATCGGCCCCTATCTTTCCCTGGTCGTCTTCGCCGTGCTGTCGCTGATCGTGCTGCGCTGGCTGGACATCCCGCCGCTGACGGAATCGGAACGCAAGGAGCCGGGACGCCCGCTGGGCGA
>CAYSRR010000017.1:0-9008 GCA_964433375.1 uncultured Streptomycetaceae bacterium | reverse complement strand
CGCGCCAGCCGGCGTTCCTGGTCGCGGTATTCAGCTCCATGGTGGCTTATGGCGTGATGAATCTCACCATGACCGCCACGCCGCTCGCCATGGTGGCCTGCAACCACCCGTTTACCGCGGCGGCGTTCGTCATCCAGTGGCACTTCGTGGCCATGTTCGCGCCGTCGTTTCTCACCGGCCACCTGATCAAGCGGTTCGGCGTGCTGACCATCATGCTGGCGGGCGTCGCGTTGAACGCGGGCTGCGTGGTCATAGCGCTTGCCGGTGTCGAGGTCATGAATTTCTGGCTGGCGCTGGTGCTCGTGGGGGTGGGCTGGAATTTCATGTTCGTGGGCGCGACCGCGCTGTTGACCGAAGTGCATGCGCCGACGGAACGCGCGAAGGTGCAGGGGGTGAACGACGCGGCCATTTTCATAATGCTGGTGATCAGTTCCCTGTCCTCCGGGGCATTGTTCACACTGCAGGGATGGACCGTCATGAATCTTTCGGCGATCCCGTTCCTGCTGCTCGCGGGGGCGGGGCTGGTCTGGCTCGCCTCGCGGCGCGGCTCCGCGACGGGCGCCGCGTGAAGAAATCATTTAATTACAGGGTCTAAGCGCAGCACGTCCAGCCGCACCCCGGACGGTGCAGGAACCGGGGGTTTTCGTGTACAATCGGCCGAAACGGCAAGGCAACCCGGAACGGTTGCTTTGCCTTTGTTTTTAAAAGATTAATTCCGCGTTCCGGAGAGGAAATCATGAATCAACCCGCCACCGCGGCCCACCTGGCCGTTACTACCTCCGAAGCGCCTGCCTACGTCAAGCACGCCGGGCTGAAGGCGTGGGTCGCGCAGATCGCGCAACTCACCAAGCCCGACCGTATTGTCTGGTGCGACGGCTCGCAGGAAGAGTACGACCGGCTGTGCGGCGAGATGGTCGCCAGCGGCATGCTGATCAAGCTGAACGAGCAGAAGCGTCCCGGCTGCTTCCTGGCGCGTTCCGATCCCGACGACGTCGCGCGCATGGAAGACCGCACCTTCGTGTGCAGCGGGAACAAGGAGGACGCGGGGCCCAACAACAACTGGGTGGCGCCGGCCGAGATGCGGGCGACGCTCGACAAGCTGTTCGACGGCTGCATGCGCGGGCGCACGATGTACGTGATCCCGTACAGCATGGGGCCGCTCGGCTCCCACATCGCCCACATCGGCGTCGAGCTGACCGATTCGCCGTACGTGGTCGTCAACATGAAGCTGATGACGCGCATCGGCCGCAAGGTGCTCGATGTGATGGGCGCGAACGGCTATTTCGTGCCGTGCGTGCACAGCGTGGGCGCGCCGCTCGCGCCGGGCCAGAAGGACGCGGTGTGGCCGAGCAACAAGGAGAACAAGTACATCGTCCACTACCCGGAGACCAAGGAAATCTGGTCGTTCGGCAGCGGTTACGGCGGCAACGCGCTGCTCGGCAAGAAGTGCCTGGCGCTGCGCATCGCCTCGATCATGGCGAAAGAGCAGGGCTGGCTCGCCGAGCACATGCTGATCCTCGGCATCGAGACTCCCGAGAAGAAAAAGCACTATATCGCGGCGGCGTTCCCGAGCGCGTGCGGCAAGACCAACCTGGCGATGTTGGTGCCGCCCAAGGTGTTCCGCGACAAGGGCTGGAAGATCACCACCATCGGCGAGGACATCGCCTGGATCAAGCCGGGCCAGGACGGGCGCCTCTACGCGATCAATCCCGAGGCGGGCGCGTTCGGCGTGGCGCCGGGAACCTCGGAGTTCACCAATCCCAACTGCCTCGAGGCGGTGACGCACGACACCATTTTCACCAACGTCGCGCTGACGCCGGACGGCGACGTGTGGTGGGAAGGCCTGTCGAAGCAGCCGCCGAAGGAACTCATCGACTGGCAGGGCAAGCCGTGGACGCCGGATTCCGGGCGCAAGGCGGCGCATCCCAATGCGCGCTTCACCATGTATTCGGGCCAGATTCCGTGCGTCGATCCAGACTGGGAGAACCCGTCGGGCGTGCCGATCAGCGCCTTCCTCTTCGGCGGGCGCCGCGCGACCGCGGTTCCGCTGGTGACCGAGGCGGTCGACTGGAATCACGGCGTGTACCTGGCGTCGACCATGGCTTCGGAGACGACCGCGGCCATCGTCGGGCAAGTGGGCGTGGTGCGACGGGACCCGTTCGCCATGCTGCCGTTCTGCGGCTACCACTACGGCGATTATTTCAATCACTGGCTCAAGATCGGCAAAAGCCTCAAGCAGCAGCCGAAGATTTTCGGCGTCAACTGGTTCCGCCAGGACGAAAAGGGCGAGTTCATCTGGCCGGGCTTCGGCGACAACATGCGCGTGCTGAAGTGGGTGGTGGACCGCGTCGAAGGCAGGGCACAGGCGGTCAAGACGCCGATCGGCCTGCAGCCGCGCTACGAGGATCTCGAGTGGAGCGGGCTCGACGGCTTTACCCGCGCGCGCTTCGAGGAACTGACGAAAGTGGACCCCGTGGCCTGGCGCAAGGAAGTGAAGGACCACACGGAGCTCTACGACAAGCTCAAGTCACGCATGCCGAAGGAGCTGTACGATCTGCGCGACCAGCTGGAACGCTCGCTGTAAACGGGCGGCAACATTCTGGAAAAAAGGCGGGCCATCCGGCCCGCTTTTTTATTTTATGGAAACGGGCGAGCCCGTTTCCATTGATTCAATGACGGCTTCAAACGCCGATATCGTGTTGACCATCTCCGCCGGCGTGATGGGGTAGGGCGCGCCCCCGGCGACCGCGTCGGCAAAAGCATCGAACTCGGCGAGCAGCGAGTCGACCTTGGGGAATTCCCTGCGGTCCACCTTGCCGCCCTTCGTGCGCACGATCACCTCGGTCTCGCCGATCGCCTCGACCGAACCCTCGTCGCCGAACACGTGCACGCGCCAGTAGAAGGGCGAGGCGCGCACCAGCCCGAAATAGCCCGAGAGGCCGTTGGCGAAGCGGAACATGACCGAGGCGGAATCGCGCGGATCGCGCCCCGGGCGGAAGGAGACGACCTGCGCCCTGACTTCCGCCACGGCGCCGCCGAGGCCCACGAAAGCGTCGAGCAGGTGTATCCCGGTTCCCGTCATGCCGCCGCCGGGGGACTCGTCCGGCGATTCGCGCCAGGCGGAAAAATGCAGACCCGAGTTCTCGTTGCTGTAATGCCCTTCGATGTGCATGACCTTGCCCAGGATGCCGCTGGCCACGACGCGGCGCAGCTCGACCATGGAGGGCCAGAAGCGCTTGTTCTGGCCGACGCCGATCGGAACGCCGGCCCTGGCGACGGCAGCGATGGCGCGCTCGGCGTCGGCGCGCTTCAGCGACAGCGGCTTTTCGCAGAACACGGGCTTGCCCGCCGCGGCCACGCGCACGATCTGGTCGGCGTGCAGGGAATGAGGGGTGGCGAGGACGACCGCCTCGACGCGCTTGTCGGCCAGCGCTTGCTCGAGGTCATCGCTCAGCGTGAAACCGTTCGCTTCCGCGAGCGGCAGCGCGGCGTCCATTTCCTTGCTGACGCCGTGGACGAAGCGCAGCTTGCCGCTCCTGCCCTGGACGCACTGGACGATGTTCCTGCCCCACCAGCCGAGGCCGACGATCGCGGCGTTGATCATCCGTATCCTGGTGATTTGGTGATTAAGTGATTAGGTGGCGGATAATCGAAAGAGAGTGAATCACTCAATTACTAAATCACCCAATCACTCGCATCAAAGCCCCGCGCGGTTTTTCCCCCTGACCGCCTTGTTCACCACGTTGACCGGCCACTCGCCCGTCAGCACGCGGCGCACTTCGTTCGGGGCGCCGGCTTGCAGGCCGACCATCGCGGTTTCGCTGTACCAGGCGACGTGCGGGTTGATGATGACGTTGTCGCGCCCGCGCAGAGGGTGGGGATCGGGCAGCGGCTCGGGATCGGTGGTGTCGAGCGCGCAGCCGGCGATCTTCTTCGCGTCGAGCGCGCGCACTAGCGCCGCCGTGTCCACCACGGGTCCGCGGGCGCAATTGATCAGTATGGCGCCGGGCTTCATCTTCGAGAACACGGCGTCGTCGATCATGCCGCGCGTCTGCGGCGTGAGCGGGGGGTGGACGGAGACGAAATCGGATTCCGCGTAGAGCCGGTCGAGCTCGGCTTTCCTGCCGGGCTCGCTGAACTGGCCTTCCTGCACGAAGGGGTCGGCATAAAGAATGTTCATGCCGAAAGAAGCCGCGCGCACCGCGACCTGGCGGGCGATGTTACCGAATCCGACCAGGCCGAGCGTGCGGCCGACGAGGCGGTATAGCGGCTTGCCGGGCGGCACGGCCCAGGTCCCGGCGCGCACCTGCCGGTCGTAGTACGCGATCTTGCGGGCGCTGTCGAGCAGCAGCGCCATGGTGTGCTCGGCGACTTCTTCGATGCAGTAGGTGGGGTTATTGGTGACGATGATGCCCGCCGCGGTGGCGGCGTCGAGGTCGATCGTGTCCACGCCGATGCCGTAGCGGGCGATGATCCTGCACCTGGGCATTTTCGCCATGGCGTCGGCCGTGATCGGGCCGGCGTAGGTGTTGAGCAGCGCGTCGCAGTCAGCGGCCTGCCCGAGGAATTCCTCGGGCTTCCTGGTCTGCATCGGCACGAGGTCGCCGATCCCGTCGAGTATCTTCTTCTCCACGTCCAGGGATTCCCAGACGTAATCGGTGAGCACGACTTTAGCCTTGGCCGTCATGTTCGGTTCCTATTGGTAAATTTCCCTGTTCCAGCAGTTCGGCGGTTGCCGGCCTTCCAGCACCGCCATGATGTTGTCCACCACGACGTTGGCCATGGATTCCCTCAGCTCCGTGACCGCGCTGCCCAGGTGGGGCGTGAGCACGACGTTCTGCATCGCAAGCAATTCGGGCTCGACCAGGGGCTCGTTCTCGTAAACGTCGAGACCGGCGCCGGCAATGCGGCGTTCGGCCAGCGCGCGGACCAGGGCTTTTTCGTCCACGATCGGGCCGCGCGAGCTGTTGACGAGAAAGGCCGTCGGCTTCATGAGACGCAGTTCCCGTTCTCCCACCAGGTGGCGCGTCTCGGCGTTGAGAGGCGCGTGGACCGAGACAAAATCGGATTCCGACAGCAGCCGGTCGTACGGCACGTATTCGAGGCCGGCCTCCCGTTCCTCGCTTTCGGGTTTGCGGCGCGGCGTCCAGTAGAGCGTGCGCATCGAGAAGCCCTGGGCCCGCTTGGCGACTGCGCGCCCGATCCGGCCGCCGCCCCCGATCAGGCCGATGGTCTTGCCGTGCACCCAGGCGCCCAGGAGGTGCGCCGACTGCGCCCCGGGAAAGACCCCGGCCCGCACCAGCCGGTCGCCCTCGACCACGCGCCGGGCCACGGCCAGCAGCAGCGCGAAGTGAACGTCGGCGGTCGCTTCGGTCACGATCGGTGCGATCACCGTCACCGGGATCTTGCGGGCGGTGGCTGCGGCCACGTCGATGTCGGAGGGGGTAATCTTCATCGAGGCGATGGCGCGCAGGCGCTTGCCGGCGGCGATGATGTCCGCATCGATCTTGTCGTGCAGCAGGCAGAACACGAAATCCAGCTGTGGGACCTTCTCGAGCAGCTCGCTCTTGGTGACCTTGTGCAGCGTGTCGGGGTTCAGCTCGACGTCGGCGACCGCGCGCAGCCGCTCGATCGCGCCGGCTGCCACGGGCTGGGTGATGAAGATGCGCGGCTTGGTCATGGCTTTTCCTCCAGGTCCGTCTTCGAAAGCGTGATTCGGCGTTCGATCATGAAATCCGGCGGCCTAGCCGCCGGATTTCATCCAGCGCACGATGCCCGAGACACCGTCCACGGCCACTTGCACGCCATCGGGTATCTGCAGGGTGGCGCCGGGCACGCCCAGCACCGTCGGCACGCAGCGCTCGCGGGCGAGAGAGGCGAGGTGGGAGGTGCTGCCGCCCAGCTCGGAGACCACGCCCGAGGCGATCGCCAGCACGCGGCCGAGGGCCGGACCGGCCATTTTCGTCACCAGGATGTCGCCCGGCGCGAGACGGGAAATCTCGCACTCGCAGTTCACCACGCAAGCGCGCCCGGTGGCCCAGCCCACGCCGGCGGGTTGTCCCCTCAGGCGCGGCTGGCGCAGCCAGATCTGGTCTGGGACGTGGGCCGGTTGATCATCGAAATGCAGCGGACGCGACTGCAGCAGCTGTATGCCTTTGTCGTCGAGAGCCCACTCGATCTCGACCGGCATGCCCATCAGCGCCTCGGCCGCGAGCATGTAGCGCCCCAGCTCTTCCACTTCCGCCGGCTTCAGGCACAGCCGCTTCTTCGCGGGCGGCCGGGCGAGGCGGGGCAGGTGGGCGCAGCCCGGTTGATGATATTCGATGGCGGCGTGACTCTCGCGCAGCTTGCCGCCGCGGTCGAGTTCGTAGCGGTCGGGTGCGACCTCGCCTTGAGCGATGGCGGCGCCCAGGCCGGGCGTCGCGTTGACCAGCATGCCGCCCTCGGCCGTGCGGCTCAGGCCGCCGCCCGCGGTCCGGGCCGCCACCAGCGGCTGCATCAGCAGCGCCATTGCGGTGCCGGCAGGGTCGAGATCGTGCGTCGCCATGTAACGCAGCGCGCGCGGGGCCCACAACGCGGCCCAGCACGCGCGCACGGCGGTCAGCAGGTCGGTCTCGTTGTCCAGGCCGAGAAAGCTCTCGAATTGCCCCGCGAAGCTGGACCCGTTGCGGTCCTCGACCAGGGCGCTGGAGCGCACGACCCCGGGCCTGCCCGCCGGCCCGACCAGCGCGCGCCAGGAGGCGAGCAGGAGTTCCTGTAGTTCCGGGATGATCGGGCGCTCCATCAGCTGCATGCGCATCTGCAAGGCGGCGCGGCGCGCCTGGGCATCCTCGGCCGTGAAGACTGCGCGGGCGGTCTCCTCGAGACCCAGCGCGGCGATCTGGGCATGGTAGGCCGCGGCGGTGAGGCAAAAGCCGGAGGGTATGGGCAACCCGGCACGGCCCAGCGCGGCCAGATTGGCGGCCTTGGGTCCGACGCGCGCGGCATCCGTTGCTTCCGGCGCGGAGAGCGGATGGATCAGGTGGTTCATATCGCTTATCGGTCCTTCTCCCATCGCGCTGAAAAAACAATCACGGCGGGCACCGCGACATCGCCGCGCCCGCCGTGGCCGGGGGATGGCTTACCGTCCCGAGAGGGTCGAATAACCCGGCATCGGATCGACGACGGTGATCTGCTCGACCGGGAAGTTGGAGATGATCTCCACCTTGTCCTTGTGCACGATCAGCATCTCCTCGATGCGCACACCCCACTGGTGCATCTTGCCGTGCTGCGTCTCCAGCGCGAACACCATGCCCTCCTTGATTTCCACGGGAAAATCGAGGGACCAGATGCGCGAGATCACCGGCGGATCGTATTGCGCGAGGCCGAGACCGTGACCCCACAGGTTGGCCGCAGCCTGATCTTCCTCCGCGTAGCCCCATGCTTCCTTGGCGGAAGGCCACTTCGAGGCGATTTCGCGGGTGGTGGTGCCGACCTTCACCTGCTTGATGGAGTCGTAGAGCCATTTCAACGCGAGCGCGTACACGTCCTTTTGTTCCTGGGTCGGCTCCTTGCCGGCGCAGTAGGTGCGGTAGTAGCACGACTTGTAGCCGTTCCAGGTGAGCGCGGCGAGGTCCATGAACACGATGTCGCCGGGCTTGACGATGCGGTCGGAGAAGTTGCGCCAGTTCGGCCAGGTGTTCGGGCCGGAGGAGACGATCACGTCCTCGACGTCCTCGATGCCCGGGATGGAGTAGAGGTATTCCATGATATGGGCGGTCAACTGGTTCTCGGTGCGGCCGGGCTTGAGGAACTTCATGAACTCCCAGTGGGCTCCGTCACCGATCGCGCCCACCATGCGCAGGCACTCCTGTTCGTCCACGTTCTTGATGGCGCGCGCCTCCATCATCGGCGTCATGCCGTCGGCCCAGTCGATCTTCTTGTCCTTGAACACCTGGATCATGTTGATGTCCATGAAGTCGACGCCCAGCTTCATGCCGGAGACATTACTCTTCTTCATCTCCTGCAGGATGGCGTTGGTGAACTTGGTGACCTGCTGGATCGAGGCGGGGCCCGCCGCGCCCTTGATCCAGGCGTAGGACCAGCGCACGTTGTCCTTCGGTATCCACGGCGAATGGCGCTGGATCTGGAAACCGATGTCGCCCTGCTCGAACAGGACGGGCGCGTCGTCCCCGCACAGCAATGCGTAGCGCAAGCCGGGTTTAAGCTTGTTCCAGCCCGGTGTCAGCGTCCCCGTCACGTAGCGGACGTTCTCGTCGTACATCAGCAGCATCGCTCCCAGACCGGCGGCTTTCATCTGCGCGCGCGCGCGCTCCAGGCGGTAGTTGCGCATCCGTTCCCAGTTGACCCGCTGCTGCCAGTCCAGTCCTGCTATGCCGAAATTCGCCATCTTTCTCTCCAGTTCCTGTTTAAAAAGTTACTCGGTGCGGATGTTGTTGTCCCGGATCACCTTGCCGAAGCGCTCGGTTTCCGATTTCAGGAAAACGGTGAAGTCCGCCGGCGATTTGCTGGTGATGATGGTGATCCCGCTTTCACCCAGGCGCTTGGTGACCCGGGGATCCTTCATCATGTCGACGCCGACCTTGTAGAGCTTGCCAACCACCGCCCTGGGTGTGCCCTGGGGCACGAACAGGCCCTGCCAGGAGCCGACGACCATGTTCAGTCCCTGTTCCCGCATCGTCGGAATCTCGGGGTAGGCGGGGTTGCGCTCGGGTGACACCACGCCCAGCATGCGCAGCCGCCCCTGCTTGGCGAAAGAGACGACCGAGGAAAACGTCACGAACATCAACTGGATCTCGTTGCCCAGCAGCCCGATGGTCGCCGGCCCGGCGCCGCCCTTGTAGGCGATCTGCTCGGCCCTGGTCCCGGTGGCGCTGAGGAACATGATCGTCTCCAGCGTGTTGGCGCTGGAGGGCGCCGGTGCGCCGTAATTGAGCTTGCCGGGATTGGCCTTCATGTGCGCGATGAGTTCCTTGATGCTCTTGGCCGGGAGCGAGGGATGCACCACG
>CAYSRR010000016.1:0-22540 GCA_964433375.1 uncultured Streptomycetaceae bacterium | reverse complement strand
TGCCGGCGAGCAATCCCTGCGCGGCGGCTTCTTCGTAACCCGTGGTGCCGTTGATCTGCCCGGCGAAAAAAAGACCGCCGATGGCTTTCGTCTCGAGCGAACGCTTCAGCCCGCGCGGATCGAAGTAGTCGTACTCGATGGCGTAGCCGGGCCGCGTGATGTGCGCCTGCTCGAGACCGCGGATCGAGCGCACCAGTTCCTGTTGCGCGTCATACGGCAGGCTGGTCGAGATGCCATTCGGATAGTACTCGCCGACCGTGAGACCTTCCGGTTCGAGGAAAATCTGGTGAGAGGATTTACCCGCGAAGCGCGTGATCTTGTCCTCGATCGAGGGGCAATAGCGCGGCCCGACGCCCTCGATGACGCCGGTATACAGCGGCGAGCGATCGAGCGCGGCGCGGATGATTTCGTGCGTGCGCGCGTTGGTGTGCGTGATCCAGCACGGCACCTGCCGCGGATGCTGCTCGCGCCGACCGAGAAAGGAGAAGACCGGCGCGGGCTCGTCCCCCGGCTGCTCCGTCATGACGGAGAAGTCGATGCTGCGCCCGTCGATGCGCGGCGGCGTGCCGGTTTTCAGTCGTCCCACGGGCAGCTTCAGTTCACGCAGCCGCTGGGCGAGCGTCAACGCTGGCGGGTCCCCGGCGCGGCCCGCCTGGTAATTCCTGAGACCCACGTGGATCAATCCGGCGAGAAAAGTCCCGGTCGTCAGCACGACCGTGCGCGCGGAAAACCGGAGCCCGATTTGCGTAACGACACCCGTGACGCGATCGCCTTCGAGCAGCAGGTCGTCGACGGCCTGCTGAAAAACGCGCAGCCGCGGCTGGCTCTCCAGGCGGCCGCGTATGGCTTGCCGATAGAGCACGCGGTCGGCCTGGGCGCGCGTTGCGCGCACCGCCGGCCCCTTGCGCGAGTTGAGTATCCGGAACTGGATGCCCGCTTCGTCCGTCGCGGCAGCCATCACGCCATCCAGCGCGTCGATTTCCCGCACCAGGTGGCCCTTGCCTATGCCACCGATGGAGGGGTTACACGACATCTGCCCCAAAGTCTCGATGCTGTGTGTCAGCAGCAGGGTCTCGCAACCCATGCGGGCGGCCGCCAGCGCGGCCTCGGTCCCGGCATGGCCGCCGCCAACCACAATAACATCATATTTATCAATTAGTTGCATCAATATATCCGGGACCGACCAGCGAGGACGCCATGATACAGCAATTTTCCGGGAGGCAGAACTTGCCCAGCGCCTGTTTCACGTGAAACCCCGCTTGCTGCGACGCAGCATCAACGATGCTTACGCCATGTTTCACGTGAAACAACCGGCTGGACTCACTTACCTATGCAGAACCGACTGAATATTTCGCCCAGCAAGTCGTCCGGGGTGAATTCCCCCGTGATGGCCCCCAGGGCCTCCTGAGCCTGCCTCAGCTCTTCGGCAAACAGCTCCAGGTGCCTGACTTGCTTCGCGGCGTTCTCCAGGCAGCCACGGGCCTTGCCCAGGGCCTGAAGATGGCGTTCGCGCGCCATGAACAACCCCTCCGGATGACCCTGCCAACCCACGGCCTCCAACAGGGTTTCCCTCAGCAGGTCCATGCCCGACCCGGCCTTGGCCGAAAGCCAGACGGTCTGCTTGCCTACCCGTCTGGCGACGGCGGCTGGCTCTGTCAGCAAGTCGATCTTGTTCATCACCCGGATACAAGGCAAGGCCGCCGGAAGCCTGCTCACGATATCCCGGTCAGCATCGCTCTCGCCCCGGGTTGCGTCGATCAGCAACACCAGCAGATCCGCTTTCTCGATGAGGGCCCAGGTTCGCTCGATGCCCATGCGCTCGACGGGATCGTCGGATTCCCGCAGGCCGGCCGTATCGATGATATGGGTGGGTATACCCCCGACATTGATGCTCTGGCGGACCGCGTCGCGCGTCGTCCCGGGGATTTCGGTCACGATGGCCAGGTCTTCGCCGGCGAGCTGGTTGAGCAAGCTCGATTTGCCGACATTGGGCTGACCTGCCAGCACCACCTGTATCCCCTCTCGCAGCAGGCTGCCCTGGTACGAGGCGGACAGCAGGTCGTCCAGTCCGGCACGTATCGAATCGAGCTTGCCTGCCCCGTCGATCTGCCGGAGGAGCTCGATTTCCTCGTCGGGAAAATCCAGCGTGGCTTCGACCTGCGCCCGCAATTCGATCAGGCGGTCCACGAGCTCCCCGACTTGCCGCGAGAACGCGCCGCGCAGAGACCGCATGGCGCCGCGAGCCGCCTCCGCCGTAGCGGCGCTGATCAGGTCAGCGACGCCCTCTGCCTGGGCCAGGTCGAGCTTGTCGTTGAGGTAAGCACGTTGCGTGAATTCGCCTGGCTGCGCCAGCCTCGCGCCCAGGTCCAGGCAGCGTTTGAGCAATTGCTGCAACACCACCGGGCCGCCATGTCCCTGCAGCTCGAGCACGTCCTCGCCGGTGTAGGAATGCGGCGCGGGGAAAAACAGCGCGATGCCCTGATCGATCATCTCGCCCCGTGCGTCGCGGAATCCGGCCAGCACCGCGTGACGCGGCGGCAAGGTTTTCCCGACGAGGGTCGTGACCAGGGAATCGAGGCGCGGGCCGCTGATTCTCACCACGCCGATGCCGCTCGCTCCGGGCGCGGTTGCAATGGCGGCGATGGTGTCGTTCTCTTTCATCACCCCTGCTAGGGCCCGGTCAGCGGGCCAGGGAATGGGCCCGGCTTTAGTGCTTCTTGGTCGCGGCCCCGCGCTCCAGCGTGCGCGTGATCTGCCATTGCTGCGCGATCGACAGCACGTTGTTCACCAGCCAGTACAACACCAGGCCGGCCGGGAAGAAGAAGAAGAAGACGCTGAACACGATCGGCATGATTTTCATCACCTTGGCCTGCACGGGATCCGGCGGCACCGGGTTGAGCATCGTCTGTATCCACATCGTCGCGGCCATCAGGATCGGGAGTAGACCAATCGGCATTCCAAACCATGTGCCGAAAAGCGTATCCGGCGTGGCCAGATCGGTTATCCACAACATGAAAGGCGCATGCCGCAGCTCGACGCTGGCCAGCAAAACCCAATAAAGAGCAATAAAAACAGGTATTTGTACTATTATTGGCATGCAGCCGCCGAGCGGGTTGATCTTCTCGGTCTTGTAGAGTTCCATCATCGCCTGCTGCATGCGCTGGCGGTCGTCGCCATACTGCTCCTTCAACCGTTGCAGTTTGGGCGCCAGCACGCGCATCTTGGCCATCGAGCGGTAGCTTGCGGCGGACAGGGGATAGAACAGCAGCTTGATGATGATCGTCAGCAGGATGATCGCCACGCCCCAGTTGCCCGTCCATTCGTAGAGCCGGGCCAGCACCCAGAACAGCGGCACCGCGATCACGGTCAGCATGCCGTAATCGATCGTCAGATCGAGGCCGGGGGCGATCTTCGCGAGTTGCTCCTGCTCCTGCGGACCGGCGAAAAGCGGCACGGTGATGGTCGCACTGGCGCCGGCGCCGAGGGTGCCATCGGGCACGATCACGCCTGCCGCGTAGAGATTTTCATCCAGCTTGCGCGTGTAAAACTCGCGCGGGGTTCCGTTCTTCGGCACCCAGGCACTGAAGAAATAATGCTGGATGACCGCAATCCAGCCGTCGTTGCTGTTCTTCGGGTAGGCGGTCTTGGCCTTGGCCACGTCCTCGAAGGAGAGCTTCTGGAACTTCTCCTGCTCGGTATAGACCGCCACGCCGGTATACGTCGGCAGCATCGCCGAATCGCCGACCGGGGGCTTGCCGTCGCGCACGATCTGGAAATACGCGTACGGCTGGATCGCCGCGGCGCCCTTGTTCGTGACCTCGAAGCTGACGTCGATCAGGTAGCTGCCGCGGCGGAAGCGGTAAACCTTGTCGACCTGCACGCCTTCGGCCGCTGGCGCGGTCAACCGCACTTCCAGGCTGTCCTGGCCGTCGGCGAGCTGGTAGGCGCTGCCGCTCGCGGCATACGCCGTCTGGTGGTTGGGCAATCCGTTGCCGATCAGCCCGGCCTGCGCGATGTAGGTGCGCTCGGGAGACGTCTCGAACAGCACGAAATCCTTGCTCTTGTCGAGCGTGTCGCGATGCTTCTTGAACTGCAGATGGCGCAGGTCGCCGCCTTGCGTGCTGATCTGCGCGACGAACAGGTCCGTTTCGACCCTGACCGTCGTGCTTTTCTCGGGCACCTGCTGCGTCTGCTGGGGCACGGTCGCCTGGGGCGGCGCGAGCTTCTTGCTGGGTACCGGCACCTGCGCGGCGGCGGGCGCGCTCTTGGCCTCCGTCCCGGGCGACGACTGCGCCACGGGCTGCTGCGGCTGCTGGTCGCGCTGCCAAGCGTCCATCAGCAGGAAGATCGAGAACGAGAAAACGAAAAACAGTATGAGGCGTTGTGAATCCATAACCGTGTTTGCCAAATGGATTGCTGCTTCAGCCAGCGGGCCTTGCGGCGAATTCTTCCAGCATCCGGGCGATTTCCGCGCCCGCCGCCTGGTTAAAACCTTGCCCCGGGCAACGACGCAACTCCACCACCAGGTCCACGCCTCCCAGCCGGTGGCGCAGCTTGCGGAAGACCTCCCGCACCAATCGCTTGGCGCGATTACGATCGACCGCCCTGGACGCTACCCGCTTGCTGGCGATGATGCCGAGGCGAGCAAGAGGCAGGCCATTGGGCCTGGCAAACAAGGTGAAATAGCGCCGTCTTGCCGCCGCCCCGGTTGCCAGCGCGTCCGTGTAGTGCTCGCGCCGCAGCAGACGCGCTGCTCGCGGCAGCGTGCTCGGGGGCCCGGCGTTCAGACGCTCAGCCGTGCGCGTCCCTTGGCGCGGCGGGCGCGCAATACCGCCCGCCCGCCGCGGGTGCGTTTGCGCACGAGAAAGCCATGGGTGCGCTTGCGGCGCGTTTTCGATGGCTGGTATGTCCGTTTCATCTGGGTCGGTCCGCCGGCTGAAAAGCGCGCTATTACAACCTTTAACTCTCGGTCATGTCAACCTTTTATTGCGCTGCGTTTTCGCGTCGTCGCGGCCCCTTTTCTGTGGATAACCGCTCCCAAAAAGGATAAAATCCAAGCCTGAAAACTCTCCTTCGTCCGGGTCCGAATTCCAACTCCAACGCGACGCCGATGAACAGCTTCTGGCGCTTCTGTCTGGCCCGCTTCGAGAAGGAGCTGCCACCCCAGCAATATCAAACCTGGATCAAGCCGCTGCGTTTCCACGCCGACGGCGACCGCCTGACGCTGGTCGCGCCCAACCGCTTCGTGCAACAGTGGATCCGCGACAAATTTCTCCCGCGCATCGAGCTGCTCGCGCGCGAACAACTGAAGCGCCCGGTCGAAGTGCAGCTGACCCTCGCGGACAGGGAGCTCGCCGCCGCCGCTCCGGCGCTGCCGCCGCTCCCGGCCCAGAAAGACCGGGGCGCCAAGCCCAGCAGCCGCGAGGTGTCCCGCCTGAACCCCGCGTTCGCGTTCGATACGTTCGTCACCGGCAAGGCCAACGAGCTGGCGCGCGCCGCGGCGGCGCAGGTGGCGGAACGGCCCGGCGCCGCCTATAACCCGCTGTTCATCTACGGCGGCGTGGGCCTGGGCAAGACCCACCTGATCCAGGCCATCGGCAACCGCCTGCGCGAGCAGTCGCCCGAGACCAAGATCCGCTACATCCACGCCGAGCAGTACGTGTCGGACGTGGTGCGCGCCTACCAGCACAAGGCCTTCGACGATTTCAAGCGCTACTATCACTCGCTCGACCTGTTGCTGATCGACGACATCCAGTTCTTCAGCGGCAAGAGCCGCACCCAGGAAGAGTTTTTCTACGCGTTCAACGCCCTGATCGAGGCGCACAAGCAGGTGGTGATTACCTGCGACTCCTACCCCAAGGAAATCGCGGGCATCGAAAACCGCCTCATCTCCCGTTTCGGCTGGGGCCTGACCGTTGCGGTGGAACCCCCGGAACTGGAGATGCGCGTCGCCATCCTGCTCAAGAAAGCGGAGGCCGAAGGCGTCAGGCTCGACGAAGCGGTGGCGTTTTTTCTCGCCAAGCACATCCAGTCCAACGTGCGCGAGCTTGAGGGGGGACTGAAGCGGGTGCTCGCCTACGCGCGTTTTTCGGGGCGGGAATTGACGGCGGAACTGTGCCGCGAGGCCCTGCGCGATCTCCTGGCGATACAGCACCGCCAGGTTTCCATCGAGAACATCCAGAAAACCGTCGCGGATTACTACAAGATCAAGGTCTCGGAGATGTATTCCAAGAAACGTAGCCGCAACGTCGCCCGGCCCCGCCAGATGGCGATGGCGCTGGCCAAGGAACTGACCCAGCTCTCCCTGCCGGACATCGGGGATGCGTTCGGCGGGCGCGACCATACGACGGTGCTGCACGCGTGCCGCAAGATCGCGCTGCTGAAAACGACCAACAGCGAGCTCACCCGGGATTTCAACTCGCTGCTCAACGTACTGAGAAGTTGATGACCGCTGTGTTATTTGTGGATATCCGCGCGTTACCGTCATCGGGGGATTTTTGTCCACAAACTTCCCACATCTTTTACCGGCTTCTGCACACCCTTGTATTTCCCGCAAACGCGCTTCCTTCCCGGGCCGGCGGTCTTGCCCACAGGAAAAGCGTCTCTTTATTAGAGTTCTTACTTTTAGATAGAACCTAAACCATGAAGCTCGTGCAACTTGAACGTGATGCGCTCCTCAAGCCCCTGCAGGCCGTTACCGGCATCGTGGAGAAACGGCACACGCTGCCGATCCTTTCCAACGTTCTACTCGAACGCAAGAAGAAAATCCTGTCGCTGGTTGCGACCGACCTGGAGATCCAGGTGGCGACCAGCGCGGAGGCGGGCAAGGGTGGGGACGAAGACGCCAGCCTGACCGTATCCGCGCGCAAGCTGCAGGACATCCTGCGCTCGCTGCCCGAAGGAACCGAGGCCACGCTGGACGTGCAGAACAACCGTCTCCAGGTGCGCGCCGGCAAGAGCCGTTTCAACCTGCAGACGCTGCCGGCGGCGGATTTCCCGGCCATGGCCGACCCCGGCGCGGCGCAAGCCAAGGTCTCGATGCCGCAGAAAGCCTTGCGCGAGCTGCTGATGCTGGTGCAGTACGCCATGGCCCAGCAGGACATCCGTTATTACCTGAACGGCCTGCTGCTGGTGCTGGAAGGCGGTACGGTCCGGGTCGTTGCCACGGACGGGCACAGGCTGAGCTATGCTGCGCGCCCGCTGGGCCAGCAGCAGGACAAGCGCGAGGTCATTCTGCCGCGCAAGGCGGTGCAGGAACTGGGCCGGTTGCTCGGCGAAGGCGACGAGGCCGTTGCCATCGAGATTTTCGCGAGCCTGGTGCGCTTCTCCTTCGGCGACATCGTGCTCACGACGAAGATCATTGACGGCAAGTTCCCGGACTACACGCGGGTGGTGCCGACCAATTACCAGAAAAGCTTTTCCATCAAGCGCCAGGAACTGCTGCAGTCCCTGCAGCGCGCGGCAATCCTGTCGAACGAGAAGTTCCGCGGCGTGCGCTGGATGGTGGCTGCGGGCAGCCTGCGCATTTCCTGCACCAACAACGAGCAGGAGGAAGCGCAGGAAGAGCTGGAAATCGGCTATGCCGGGGAAGCCCTCGATATCGGTTTCAACATCACCTATCTCCTGGACGTGCTGAACAACGTGCACTGCGACAGTGTCGAATGCTCGTTCGGGGACGCCAACAGCAGCATGCTGATTACCGTGCCGGACAACAGCGAATTCCGCTACGTGGTCATGCCGATGCGGATCTAGGATTTCCACTGAAAGCACAGATGACGGCGCAGGCAGGCGAAAAAGAGCAGCAACGCACGGCGGAAGATTACGATTCCAGCAGCATCAAGGTGCTCAAGGGCCTTGAGGCGGTGCGCAAGCGTCCCGGCATGTACATCGGCGACACCAGCGACGGCACCGGGCTGCACCACATGGTGTTCGAGGTCGTCGACAACGCGGTGGACGAGGCGCTGGCCGGCTTCTGCACCGAAGTCACGGTGACGATCCACACCGATAACTCGGTCAGCGTCGTCGACAACGGCCGCGGCATCCCCACCGACCCGCATCCCGGCGACGAACAGGGGCGCTCGAGCGCGGAAGTGGTGATGACCGAGCTGCACGCCGGCGGCAAGTTCGACAACAATTCCTACAAGGTGGCGGGCGGCCTGCACGGCGTCGGCGTCTCGGTGGTGAACGCGCTGTCGGAGTGGCTGCGCCTGTCGATACGCCGCGACGGCCAGCTTTACCAGATGGAATTCCGCCTGGGCGAAGCGCAGGCGCCGCTGAAGGCGGCCGGCAAGAGCGAGCGGCGCGGAACGGAAGTGCATTTCCTGCCGAGCAAGGAAATCTTCGGCAACATCGAGTTTCACTACGAGATACTGGCCAAGCGCCTGCGCGAACTCGCGTTCCTGAACAGCGGGCTCGACATCAACCTGGTCGATCAGCGCAGCGCCAAGGAGGAAAAATTCCTCTTCACCGGCGGTGTCAAGGGCTTCGTCGAGTACATGAGCCGCAGCAAGAACGTGCTGCACCCGAATGTCTTCTACGCCAGGGCCGAGAAGGACGGCATCGTCGTGGAAGTGGCGATGCAGTGGAACGATTCCTACCAGGAATCGATGCAGTGCTTCACCAACAACATTCCCCAGCGCGACGGCGGCACCCATTTGACGGGATTGCGCGCGGCGATGACGCGCACGCTGAACCAGTACATCGAGTCCAGCAAGCTCGCGGAGAAAGCGAAGGTCGAGACCGCGGGCGACGACATGAAGGAAGGGCTCACCGCCGTGCTCTCGGTGAAAGTGCCGGAGCCCAAGTTTTCTTCCCAGACCAAGGACAAGCTGGTGTCCTCGGAAGTACGCCCGGTAGTCGAGGAAATCGTCGCCCAGAAGCTGGGCGAATTCCTGCTCGAGAAACCGGCGGATTCGCGCATCATCTGCAGCAAGATCATCGAGGCGGCGCGCGCGCGCGAAGCGGCGCGCAAGGCGCGCGAGCTGACGCGCCGCAAGGGTGTGCTGGATTCCTTCGGACTCTCGGGCAAGCTCGCCGACTGCCAGGAGCGTGACCCGGCACTGTGCGAGCTCTATATCGTGGAGGGCGACTCCGCCGGCGGTTCGGCCAAGCAGGGCCGCGACCGCAAGTTCCAGGATCTTGCCCTTCAGCGGCAGGATCCTCAACGTCGAGCGTGCGCGGCTCGACAAGATGCTGTCCTCGCAGGAGATCATCACGCTGATCAGCGTGCTCGGCACCGGCATCGGCGAGGAGGATTACTCGCCGGAAAAACTGCGTTACCACCGCATCATCATCATGACCGACGCGGACGTGGACGGCTCGCACATTCGCACGCTGTTGCTCACGTTTTTCTATCGCCAGATGCGCGAGCTGATCGAGCGCGGGCACGTCTACATCGCGCAGCCGCCGCTCTACAAGGTGAAGCACGGCAGGACCGAGCGCTACCTCAAGGACGAGCATGAGTTGAAGCAGTTCCTCCTCGACCTGGCGCTGTCGGAAGCCGAGCTCCATACCGGCGTCGGCGGCCAGACGCTCAGCAAGGACGCGCTGGAGAAGGTCGCCAAGGAGTACCTGCTGGCCGAGGCGGTGATCGAGCGGGTGAGCCGCCTGATCGACGAGGACGTGCTACATGCGCTGCTGCGCCAGCCGGCGGCGCTGGATCTGACGGACGAGGCGGCCGCGCGGGCCAGCGCCGGCGTGCTGGCCGGGCTGCTCGACCCGTCGCGCATGAAAGTCGCAGCGAAATTCGACGAGAAGACCGAGCGTTACGTGCTCCTGGTCAGCCGCACGCAGCACGGCATCGTGCACCACAGCCATATCGACGCGGATTTCGTGCAGAGCGGGGACTACGAGCAGATCCAGCGCACGGCGAAAGTCCTGCAAGGGTTGCTGGCCGACGGCGCCTACGTCAAGCGCGGCGAGCACCAGCACGCCGTCAGGCAATTCCGCGAGGCGATCGACTGGCTGCTGGATGAAGTCAAGCGCGGCGTGGCCATCCAGCGCTACAAGGGCTTGGGCGAGATGAATCCGGAGCAGTTGTGGGAAACCACCATGGATCCCAAAACGCGACGGCTGCTGAAGACGCAGATCGAGGATGCCATCACCGCCGGGGAGATCTTCTCCACCTTGATGGGCGACCTGGTCGAGCCGCGGCGCAACTTCATCGAGACCAACGCGCTCGGCGTTCGCAATCTCGACATCTAGCTGTCAGCCGTCAGATCAGGCGGCCTTGCGCCTGGGTTTGGCTGCGGCCTTGGCTTTCGGCGCCGCAGAGCGCGGAGGTTTAGCGGTCGTTTTCGCCCGTTTCACGGCGGCGGTCGCGGCCTTGGTCGTGGCCGGCGCTTTTGCTTTCTTGGCGGGCGCTGAGGGTTCTGCCGTCACGGGTGCCGGAGCGGCGGCTTTTTCGACCTTCGGTTTGCGCGCCTCGAATTCGAAACCGACCTTGCCTTCGGCCGTTTTGGCCAGGTAGGCCTTGAACGGCCGCCCCTTCTTCGAGATGAAGCGCGTGAACAGATCGGTGCGGCCGGTGGTGAGCAGCTTGCGCATCTGGGCCGGCTCGATCGGCTGCTGCAGGATCATCTTACCCGAGCGGAAATCGCAGCTGCGCTCGGCGCCGACCGCTTTCTCGCAGACGTAGACCGTGCCGTACTCGAACACGCGCGAGCTGCACTTCGGGCAGGGGCCGAGGCTTTCCTGGTTGCTGAAGTCGGGCGGATTGGCGGCTTCTTCCTCGAGTCGGGCCTGACCGAAGTCGAATTCGATGCGGAACTCGTTGTTCAGCCGGATGCCCGCGGAAAACGGCTTGCCCATGCGGCTGCGGAAGCCGTTGAGCGGCCCGATGAAACGCTTCTCGATCAACTCGCTGATTTCCTCGGGCGCCCATTCGCGGCCCGACACGACGACCCATAGCGAAAAATCGCATTGCTGGCACTGGAACTTGCGGTAATTCTCCTGCACCACGCCGCCGCATTTCGGGCAAGGGGCATCAACCGTCGCGTAGGCTTCATCGGGGATATCGCCGTTCCTGACGCGCTCCACCAGGTCGCGCGTCACCTGCTCGATGTGGTCCATGAAAACCTCGCGCTTCAGCGCGCCCGTTTCCATCTGCTTCAGCTTGTGCTCCCAGTCGCCGGTCAGCTCGGGCGAGGTGATCTCGGTGACGCCGAAGTGATGCAGGGCGAGCAGCAGCCGGAAGGCCTTCCAGGTCGGCTTCAGTTCCCGGCCTTCGCGCACGACGTAGGCCTCGCGGATCAGCCCCTCGATGACGGCGGCCCGCGTGGCCGGGGTGCCGAGGCCTTTCGCTCCCATGGCGGCGCGCAACTCGTCGTCCTCGACCAGCTTGCCGGCGCCTTCCATCGCGGAAAGCAGCGTCGCTTCCGAATAGCGCGCCGGCGGCTTGGTCTGGTTGGCGACGGTGTTCACCTCGGCGACTTCGACCTTCTCCCCCGCCGTCACGGCCGGCAGGTTCTGGGACTCGTCCTGGGTGGCGCGGCCGTAGACGGCGAGCCAGCCGGGCGCTTGCAGGATGCGGCCTTCCGTCTTGAAATGATGCTCGCCGACCTCGGTGATGCGCGTGGTCTGCAGGTACTCGGCCGCCGGGTAGAACACGGAGAGGAAGCGGCGCACGACGAGATCGTAGAGCTTCTGCTCCGGCTCGGAGAGGTGCTTGGGCGCCTGCAGGGTGGGGATGATCGCGAAGTGATCGCTGATCTTCGAGTTGTCGAAGATGCGCTTGTTGGGCTTCACCCAGCCGCTCTTCAGCACGGTCTTGGCGAACGACGCGTATTCCCGCTGCTCGCCCAGCATGTCCATCGCTTTCTTGACGGTGCCGATATAGTCTTCCGGCAGCGCGCGCGAATCGGTCCGCGGGTAGGTGAGAACCTTGTGCTTCTCGTACAGCGCCTGCGCCAGCCCCAGCGTGTTCCTCGCCGAGAAGCCGAAGCGGCCGTTGGCCTCGCGCTGCAGGCTCGTGAGATCGAACAGCAGGGGCGAGATCTGCGTCGAGGGCTTGGTTTCCTCGTTGACGATGCCGCTCTTGCCGCTGCAAAAAGCCGTGATGGCCTCGGCCTCGGAAGCGCTCCAGAGCCGCTCCGCCTTGCGCTCGGCGTCGTCGTCCTTCTTGAAGGCGGGGTCGAACCAGCGGCCGGCGTACTCTCCCGCCCTGGCGCCGAACTTCGCCTGCACTTCCCAGTAATCGCGCGACTTGAAGGCGCGGATGCGTTCTTCGCGCTCGACCAGGATGGCGAGCGTCGGGGTCTGCACGCGCCCGACGGTGGTGAGATAAAACCCGCCTTCCTTGGAATTGAAGGCGGTCATCGCGCGCGTGCCGTTGATGCCGACCAGCCAGTCGGCCTCGGAGCGGCATTTCGCCGCGTCGGCGAGCGGCAGCATGTCCTGGTCCGGGCGCAGGCTTTCGAAGCCCTCGCGGATCGAGGCCGGCGTCATCGACTGCAGCCACAGCCGCCGGATCGGCTTCTTCGTTTTCGCGTGCTGGACGATATAGCGGAAGATCAGCTCGCCCTCGCGGCCCGCGTCGCAGGCGTTGATGAGGCCGGTCACGTCCTTGCGCTTGAGCAGGCGCAGCAGTACGTTCAGGCGCGGTTCGCTGCGCTCGATCGGCGCGAGCGCGAACTGCGGCGGGATCACCGGCAGGTGCGTGAACGACCATTTGCCGCGCTTGACGTCGTGTTCCGGCGGCACGGTCAACTCGAGCAGGTGCCCGACCGCGGAGGAAAGCACGTAATCGTCGCTTTCGAAGTACTCGCCGTGACGGGTGAAACCGCCAAGCGCGCGCGCGATGTCGTTCGCGACGGAAGGCTTCTCGGCGATGATCAGTTGTTTACCCATTCGCGCGGCGGACCCGGAGGCGTGGCAAAAAGAGCGCAAGATGATAAGTACAAAAAACCGTCCAGGCAAGCGCCGCGAAATGCAAGGGCTCGGAAGACACTAGCGGTGCACGCGCTGATACAAGCCGCCCGGCAATATTTCGATGCGCCCATCCAGCTCGAGTTGCGTGAGCAAAGCCGCGGTCTCGGCGGCGGATAATCCGCTGCGCGCGGCGAGCGTGTCCGCATCGCAGGGATCGTGGCCGAGCGCATCGAGTAGAACGAGCGCATGCCCGCCATCGGCAAGGTCCGCGAGCGATGGCGGGGAAGGCGCGGGCATCCGCAACTCTTCCAGCACGTCCCGGGCGCTTTCCACGAGCTTGGCGCCCTGCTTGATCAGCGCGTGGCAGCCTTTGGCGAGCGGTGAATGGATCGAGCCGGGAATGGCGAATACCTCCTTGCCCTGTTCCGCCGCGAGCCGCGCGGTGATCAGGGAGCCGCTCGCCGCCGCGGCCTCCACCACCAGGCAGCCCAGGGACAGGCCGCTGATCAGGCGGTTGCGGCGCGGGAAATGCCCGGCGAGCGGGTGCGTGCCGAGCGGCAGTTCCGAGACGAGCGCGCCGCGCGCGGCTAGTTCGTGTGCCAGCGCGCGGTTGCGGGCCGGGTAAACGATGTCGGCGCCCGTGCCCAGCACCGCTATGCTGCTGGCGGCGCCGGCGAGCCCTCCGCGATGCGCTGCGGCGTCGACGCCCAGGGCGAGGCCGCTCACCACGGTCAGGCCGGCGTCGGAAAACGTGCGGGCGAAAGACTCGGCGTTGGCCATGCCTTGCGCGGTTGCATGGCGGCTGCCCACTACCGCCAGCGCCGGGCGAGACAGCAGCTCGACGCGGCCTTTGACGTAGAGCAACGGCGGCGGGTCCGGTATCTGCAACAGTTGTTGCGGGTAGCCGCTGTCGGCGAGGGTCACGACGTGGTTGCCGGGTTGCTCGAGCCAGGCGGCGGCGCCGGTGACGGTTTCCTCGGGCGCGCCCTGCTTGATGGCGGCGGCCACCTCAGCGGGAACATGCCGCGACAGCTCGCCGCGGCTTGCCGACAGCGCGGCCGCGGGGCCGCCGAAGGCGGAGAGCAGCCGTCGCAGATTCCCGCTGCCCAGTTCCGGGACGAGGCTCAGCCTGAGCCAGGCGGTAAGATCCTCGTCGAGCGGCATGTCGCGACGGCAAAAGGCGCGCGCCGTTCGACAACGGCGCGCGGAGGAGTAAGGCCCGGGAGGCAGGCTCCCGGGAGGAAATCAGGGGTTGACGACGACGTCGTTGATCGCGACCGGCCGCGAGGCCTGCATCACGAGACCGAACGCGGCGCGATCGAACGTCCGGAACACCATCACGAGACCGTAGCGCTCGTCCGGCAGCTTGGCGGCGTCTTCCGGCCGGATCGGCCTCCCGCCTTCCAGCAACGGGCTGTCGCGCGAGGTCAGTTGCTCGGCGTAGTACGTCCGCGGGCTCTCGCTGCCGCTCAGCCCTTCCCGGCCGTAGAGCGGCGCCATGCGCGTCTCGTATTGCGCCGTGCTCTGGCTGCGCAGGATGGCGAGCACGTGCCCGACCTCGAGGCCGTCCTTCGTACCCCTGGACAGCGCCACGATGCCGGCCGGGCCGGTTTCGCCCAGGTTGCCGTAAGTGGACACGATGCGCCCGCGCACCGACTTGGAGGGCGCGCGCGGCACGTAGGAGAAGGTGGGCCGTTCTTTCTCCGCGGGCAGCAGGTTGTCGCCGGCATAGATTTCCTGCTGCGACTTGGTGATTTCCACGGTGCTCTGATCGGCGAACTTGAGCACCCGCGCTTCCCCGAGGTAGACCGCCAGATAGCCCAGCAGCTCGTTGGTTTCCGGGTCGACCAGCGCGTCGCCGCGCCGGTATATCTGCCAGGCGTTGCCCTGCTCCTTGGTGATGCCGGTGACGTAGGCGATATGGCCGGCGCCGATCGCGACGCGGTTTTCCTGGTTGGCGAGGATGACCGGCGTGTTGTCGAGCTCGTTCGGCCCGATCACCAGCGGGCGGGAAAGGAAGGGCTCGATGGCCGACGGCGGGATCGCCGGGATCGCCGCGTCCTTCAGCGGCTGGGCCCGCACCCGGGGCGAGAGCCTGACGACGTTGCTGGCTGCCCCTTCCTGGCCCTGGATCAGCCGCAGTTGCTGCCCGAAGCGATCGAGCACGACGACGTCGCCCGGATAGATGCGATGGGGGTTCTTGATCTGCTCCTGATTCAGCTTCCACACTTCGGGCCATTTCCAGGGGTCCTTGAGGAACCGTCCCGAGATGGACCAGAGGGTGTCGCCCGGAACCACGATGTAGCGGTCGGGCGCGTCCTCCTTCAGGGCTCCGGCATCGGCGGCGAGCGCCGGCAGGAGCGGAGTCATCAACAAAATCAGGGATATAATTGTTTTACGCATGGAACGCCCCCAATTAAGATTAATAAGGCGCAGCCCTTGCAACGGCGCTGCGCCCGAGAGTTTGGTTTAAATTCTGCATCTAGTTGATTAAATTAGCAAGCTTTTCCATGGCGCTACTGCCCATTTTGCACTACCCTGATCCACGGCTGCACAAAGTCGCGGCCCGCGTCGAGCGGGTCGATGATGAAATACGTAAATTAATCAGTGACATGACGGAGACCATGTACGCTGCGCCCGGGGTTGGTCTGGCCGCAACACAGGTGGATGTGCATCTGCGCGTCATCGTGATCGATCTCTCGGAAACTCACGACCAGTTGCGCGTCCTGGTCAACCCGGAGTTGCTCGCCGCCAGCGGCATGGCCGATCGCGAGGAAGGCTGCCTGTCGGTGCCCGACATATACGAAAAGGTGCAACGCGCCGAGCACGTCACGGTGCGGGCGCTGGACGCGGAAGGCCGGCCGTACACGCTGGAAGCGGAGGGGCTCCTCGCCGTGTGCATCCAGCACGAAATGGACCACCTCGAGGGCAAGGTCTTCGTCGAGAAACTGTCGCGCCTGAAACAGAATCGCATCCGCGCCCGGCTGAAGAAACAGGAACGGCGCCAGCCGGCGCCGGATGCCGGACGGCCGGCGCTCTGACGGCCGCGGGCGCTGAACGCCGCCGTCGCGCGCGCATCGCCCCGTGCGCGAAACGGTAGGTTTCTTCCACGACTTCGCAGCGCGTTCATGATCCCCCCTTGCCCCGGGCCGCGGCGGCTGCCATGAGACTGGTTTTCGCAGGCACGCCTGAATTCGCGGCAGTATCGCTGGCGGCGCTGCTCGCCGCGAGGCACGAAGTCACGCTCGTGCTGACCCAGCCCGACCGGCCCGCCGGCCGCGGCCGCAAGCCGCAGGCGCCGGCGGTGAAGCAGCTGGCCGAAAAGCACGGCCTGGCCGTGCTGCAACCGCCCACCCTCAAGGATCCCTCGGCGCAGGCCGCGGTCGCGGCGCAGCGGCCGCAGGCCATGGTGGTGGCGGCTTACGGACTGCTGCTGCCGCCGGCGCTGCTCGTGCTGCCCGCGCGCGGCTGCATCAACGTGCATGCCTCGCTGCTGCCCCGTTGGCGGGGAGCGGCGCCGATCCAGCGCGCGCTGCTGGCCGGCGACGCCGAAACCGGCGTCACCATCATGCAAATGGACGAAGGCCTCGATACCGGCGCGATGCTGCTGCAGCGGGCCATCCCGATCGAATCCGCGGACACGACCGGCACGCTGCACGACAAGCTCGCCACGCTCGGCGCCGGGCTGCTGGTCGAAGCGCTGGCCACGAATCCGGCGCCCCGCGCCCAGGAGGGCACGGCGGCGACGTATGCCGCGCGCATCGTCAAGGGTGAGGCCGACATCGACTGGCGCAGGGCCGCGGTGGAGATCGAGCGCCAGGTGCGCGCATTCGATCCAGCGCCCGGCGCGCAGGCCTGGCTCGCCGGCGCGGCGCTCAAGATCTGGCGCGCCGGCGTCGTGCCGGGTGCAGGAGCCGCGCCGGGTACCGTGATCGCGGCGGAGCCGGACGGCATCGTGGTGGCTTGCGGCCAGGACGCATTGCGGATCAGCGAGCTGCAGCGCGCGGGCGGAAGGCGGCTTGCAGCCCAGGCCTTTCTGTCCGGATTCAGAATCGAGCGCGGCGCGCGATTCGGCTCCGGCCATGATTGTTGAAGTGCAGCGTCTCGCGGCGGCCGTCATCGGTGGCGTGCTCGCCGGGCGCAGCCTCGATGCCGAACTGGCGGCGGCCTGGCGACGGCATGCGCAGCTCGATGCGCGCAACCGCGCGGCGGTGCAGGACATGGCCTATGGCACGCTGCGCCTGCTCGGCCGCTACGAAGCGCTGCTCGACGCCCTGCTCGAGAAGCCGCTCAAGGATGCGCGGCTGCGGCCGCTGCTGCTGGTCGCGCTCTACCAGCTCGAATGCACGCGCGCGGCGCCGCACGCCGTCGTCGATCAGGCGGTGCGCGCCTGCCGGGGACTCGGCCTGACTTCCGCGAAGGGGCTTGCCAACGCGGTGCTGCGAAATTACTTGCGCAGGCGGGCGGCGCTGGAGGCGCAGGTGCAGGGCAGCGAAACCGCGCGCTACTCCCACCCGCAGTGGTGGATCGACAAGCTGCGCGCGCAGTACCCGGCGCGCTTCGCGGCGGCGCTGGAAGCGGACAACACCCATCCCCCGCTCGCGCTGCGCGTCAACCGCCGGCGCTCGAGCGTGGCGCAATACCTCGAACGGCTCGCGCGCGAGGACATCGGGGCCGAAATCTGCGGCGAATCCGCGGTGCTGTTGCACAAGGCGCTGCCTGCCGGGCGCATACCCGGGCTTGCCGAAGGGCTGGTGTCGGTGCAGGACGCGGCGGCGCAGCTCGCCGCGCCGCTGCTCGACCTGCGCGACGGGCAGCGCGTCCTCGACGCGTGCGCGGCGCCCGGCGGGAAAACCGGCCACCTGCTGGAACAGGCCGGCGCGGAACTCACCGCGCTCGACAGCTCCGCCGAACGGCTGGAGCGGGTGCGCGCCAATCTCGAGCGGCTCGGGCTGACCGCGCGCGTGGTTTGCGGCGACGCCTGCGAGCCGGCGTCCTGGTGGGATGGCAAGCCGTTCGACCGCATCCTGGCCGACGTGCCCTGCAGCGCTTCGGGTGTCGCGCGGCGTCATCCCGACATCAAGTGGCTGCGCCGGGAAACCGATCTCGCGCGCTTCGCGCGGACGCAGGGCCGCATGCTCGATGCGCTGTGGCAGACGCTGGCCAGTGGTGGTAAATTGCTGTACGCAACCTGCTCCGTATTCCGCGAAGAGAACAGCGAACAGATTGCACGATTTCTGGAACGCCACCGGGACGCGGCGCGCCTCGCACTTCCCGCGGTCGACAACGATAGACAATTGCCAGCGGGCCAACTGCTTCCGGACGGACGGCATGACGGCTTCTTCTACGCGCTCCTGCAGAAGTCCTAGCTGGATCGCCGCCGCGCTGGGCGTGCTCCTGCTCGGCCTTTGCGCCCTGGCGCCGGCCCGCGCCGCCGACGGCATCGAAGTCCGGAAAGCGGCGCTGGTCGCGGCCGAAGAAGGTTATTTCCTCGAGGCCGAGTTCGACATCACGCTCACCCACACTCTGGAAGACGCGCTGAACAAGGGTGTGCCGTTGTATTTCATGCTGGAGTTCGAGCTGATCCGGCCGCGCTGGTACTGGCTGAACGAGAAAATAGCCGGCAAGCGCCAGCAGTATCGCCTGGGCTACAACGCGTTGACGCGCCAGTATCGCGTCGGCGTCGGCGCCCTCTACCAGAATTTCCCCTCGCAGGCCGAGGCGCTCGCGTTCCTGTCCCGGGTGCGGCTCTCCGACATCGCCGAGCCGACCGCGCTGGACAAGGGCACGTCCTACATCGCCGCGCTGCGCATGCGGTTGGACAGTTCGCAGCTGCCGCGGCCATTCCAGATCAGCGCGGTCGGCTCGCGCGAATGGAGCGTGGGCTCCGACTGGCACCGCTGGACCGTCTCGCCATGAGCGTCGCCGCGCCGCACGTCAAGCCCGCGTTGCCCGCCGCCGTGGTGCGCTACGTGCTGATCCTGTGCGTGAGCCTGGTCGCGGTCGCGGTGTTCCTGCTCGCCGCCTCGAGCACCAACCCGGTTTCGTTCGCGGAGCGCTACCCTCTGCTGCTCGCGCTGAACGGCACGGTCGCGGTGATGCTGACCGCGCTGGTGGCCTACCAGCTCGTGACGCTGCGCCGCAAGCTCAAGGCCGGCGTGTTCGGCTCGAAACTGACGCTGCGACTGGTGCTGATGTTCTCGTTGATGGCGGTGCTGCCGGGCGCGCTGATCTACGGCATCTCGGTCCAGTTCCTGGCGCGCTCGATCGAGTCCTGGTTCGAGGTGCGCGTGGACAAGGCCCTGGAAGGCGGGATCAACCTCGGGCGCAACGTGCTCGAGAGCGCGCTGAAGGATCTGACCGCCAAGGCCGACGACATGGCGCTCGCGCTGGCGACGCGCCCCGCCGCCGAGCACCCGGCGGCGCTGAACACGCTGCGCGAGCAGGCTGGCGTGCAGGAGGCGACCCTGTTCAGCGAGCGCGGCCGCGTCCTGGTTTTCTCGGGCAACGAGCAGGTGGGCCTGCTGCCCGAGTTGCCCGGCGCGGTTGCGCTGAACCAGATACGCGCGCGCAAACCCTACAGCGCGGTCGAGGCCTTGCCCGACAAGGGGCTCTACCTGCGCGCGCTGGCGCCGGTGGCCGTGGCGAGCCTCACCGACGAACTGCGCGTGCTGCAACTGCTGCAACCGGTGCCGAAGCAACTCGCGCAGGACGCCGAAACGGTGCAGTCGGGCTACCGTGAATACCAGGAACTCACGCTTTCCCGCCGCGGCCTGAAGCGTCTCTACGGGATCACGTTGACGCTCACGCTGCTGCTCGCGCTGCTGTCCTCGGCGGCGCTGGCTTTCGTGCTCTCGGACCGGTTGTCGGCGCCCATTGCCGCCCTGGTGGAAGGCACGCGCGCGGTGGCGAGCGGCGATTTCAGCCAGCGCGCGGCGGTGGTCTCGAGCGACGAGATCGGCGTGCTCACCCAGTCCTTCAACACGATGACGCTGCAGCTCGCCGAGGCGCGGGCGCAGGCCGAGCGCCACCAGGCGGCGCTGACGCAGGCCAAGGCCTATCTCGAAAGCCTGTTGGCCAACCTGTCCGCCGGGGTGCTGGCGTTCGACGAGGAGCTGAACCTGCGCGCGGCGAACCCCAGCGCGGGCACGATACTCGGCATCGATTTCACCCCGCTGCTCGGCGCGCCCGCGCGGCACTGGCCCGCGCCGGCCCCCGGCGTTGCCGAGCTGGGCCGGAAGATCGCGGAAACCTTCGGACGCGCCGGCGCCGCCGGCTGGGAGCAGCAGGTCGAGCGCGCGCTGCACGGCCGGACGCAATTGCTGCTGCTGCGCGGCACGCGGCTGCCGCCCGGCGCCGAAGGCGGCAGCGTGGTGGTGTTCGACGACATCACCCACCTGGCCGAGGCGCAGCGCACAGCGGCCTGGGCCGAGGTGGCGCGGCGCCTCGCGCACGAAATACGCAACCCGCTGACGCCGATCCAGCTCTCCGCGGAGCGGCTGCAGGTGAAGCTCACCGGCAAGCTGGCGGAAGCCGACGCCGACGTGCTCGCGCGCTCGACGCAGACCATCGTCAACCAGGTCGCCGCGCTGAAGAACATGGTCGATGCATTCAGCCAGTACGCGCGCACGCCCGAGCCCTCGATGCGCGAACTCGACCTGAATGCATTGACGCGCGAAGTCCTCACGCTTTACGAATCCTCGCTGGGCGACGCCGTGCGCCTCGAGCTCGCCGCGCTGCCGCCGGTCGTGGGCGACGCGGCACAGCTGCGGCAGGTGATACACAACCTGATGCAGAATGCCCAGGACGCGCTGGCCGATACCGCCGAACGACGCATCGTCGTCGCCAGCGCGGCCGCGGGCGACATGGTGCAGTTGACCGTCACCGACAACGGCAGCGGTTTTTCCGAGCAGGTGATGCAGCGCGTGTTCGAGCCTTACGTCACCACCAAGCCCAAGGGCACGGGCCTCGGGCTCGCCATCGTCAGGAAGATCGTCGAGGAGCACGGCGGCACGGTCGGGATCGCGAATGTCGCGCCGCGCGGCGCGCGCGTCACCCTGCAGCTGCCGCAGGCCGCGATCGATGTCTCGCGCAGGCCGTCCGCGCGGGCACAGGTGTAATACACTTAAAGGACACTCTTCCGCGGTTATGCAGCAGATCCTGGTCGTAGACGACGAAATCGGCATCCGCGAGCTGCTCTCGGAGATCCTCTCCGACGAGGGCTACCAGGTGCGCCTGGCTGAGAACGCGGGCGCGGCGCGCGCGTTCCGCGGCCAGGCGCGTCCCGACCTGGTGCTGCTCGACATCTGGATGCCGGATACCGACGGCATCACGCTGCTGAAGGAATGGGCGGCGGCGGGTCTGCTCACCATGCCGGTGGTGATGATGTCGGGCCACGGCACCATCGACACGGCGGTCGAGGCGACCCGCATCGGCGCCTACGATTTCCTCGAGAAACCGATCGCGTTGCAGAAACTGCTCGCCACGGTCGGGCGCGCGCTGAAACAGGGCAGCGAGCAGGCGCAATTGCCGCTGTCGCTGGCGAGCCTGGGGCGCGCGCCGCTGATCGTCGAGCTGAAACAGCGCCTCGAGCGGGTCATGAGCCTGCGCACGCCGCTGCTGCTGACCGGCGAGCCGGGCTGCGGGCTGGAACTGGCGGCGCGTTTCCTGCACCAGCGCAACACGCCGTGGATCGCGCCCGACACCACCGCGCTGCTGGCCGAGGCGCCGCTCGATCTCCTCAACCAGGCGCGCGAGGGCACTCTCTTTCTGCGCGAGGTCGCGGACCTCTCGCGCGTCGAGCAGAAAGGCCTGCTGCTGGCCGCCTCCAAGCTCGAGCGCTACAACGTGCGGCTGGTGAGCGGCGCCGCGCAGGACCTGGCGGAACGGGTGGCGCAGGGCGCCTTCGACAGCCGGCTCTACAGCGTGCTGGCGGCGGCCGCCATCCGGGTGCCGAGCCTGCGCGAGCACCGCGAGGACGTGCCCGAAATCGCCAACCTGGCGCTTTCTCGCATGGTGGAAGCGAAAGAGACGCCGCCGCGCCAGTTCACCACCGCGGCACTGAACGCGCTGCGCAACTACGACTGGCCCGGCAATCTCGCGCAGCTCGAAAGCCTGGTGCGCACCCTCGCGCTGACCAGCCCGGCCGAGCAGATCCCGGTCGAGGAAGTCACGCTCGCTCTGCCGGTGCCGGCCGCGGGCCTGCCGGTCATGCACAACCTGGCGCTCGACCTGCCGCTGCGCGACGCGCGCGACGCCTTCGAGCGCGCCTATTTCGAGTACCACATCGCGCGCGAGGGGGGCAACATCTCGCGCGTCGCGGAGTCGGTCGGGCTCGAGCGCACCCATCTTTACCGCAAGCTGAAACAGCTCGGCATCCGCCTTTCCCGCAAGGGCGACAACGGCGAGCCGGAGTGAGCCCGCCGCACCGCTGCCCGCCGCGCCCGTTTATAATGGGTGCACCGTTTGTACCCTCCCGCAAGGAAGATCCGAATGAATGCCCGAGTCGAGCTGGCCAACGCGATCCGCGCGCTGGCGATGGACGCTGTACAGCAGGCGAATTCCGGGCATCCCGGCATGCCGATGGGGATGGCGGAGATCGCGGAGGTGCTGTGGAACGACCATCTCCGGCACAACCCCGCCAACCCCGGCTGGGCCAACCGCGACCGCTTCG
>CAYSRR010000015.1:0-22978 GCA_964433375.1 uncultured Streptomycetaceae bacterium | reverse complement strand
GGTAGCACAGCGACTTGCCGCCGCCGGTGGGCATCAGCACCAGCGCGTCGCCGCCCGCCGCCACGTGCTCGATGATCTCCGCCTGGGCGCCGCGGAACGCGGGGTAGCCGAACAGGGTGTTCAGAAGCAGGAGCGATGTCGACATGCTGAATCTCGTGAATCGGGAATCGTAAATCGGGAATCGAAAAATCGCGCCGTGCCCACGTTTCCCGTTTCACGGATCCTCCAGGCCTTGAAAAAGGTGTCAGGAACCCTTTTCAGAAACCTGTTACCGGATAACCGTCAGTAAAAAGGGTTCCTGACACCTTTTTCTCCGCCGGCTCAGGAAAGCGCCTGCTCCGCCCAACGTGCCCACGCGAGCAGTTCCATGTCGCCGTCGAAAGGTCCCACGAGCTGAACGCCGAGCGGCAGGCCTTTCGGCCCTGTGCCGAACGGTAGTGTCACGCACGGCACGCCGAGCAGGGTCCACACGCGGTTGAACAGGGAATCCCCGGTGGTCGCCAGCGTCGCCGGCGCCTCGCCCGTCGTCCCCGGCGTCAGGAGAAAATCACAGTCCTGCATCGCCGCGGCGAAGCGGCGCCGGCAGTCGCGCGCGATCCGTCTCGCGTTGTCGTAGTCCGCGCGCGGCCGCGCCCAGCCGTCCTCGATGCGCGACCGCAGCGACTTGCTCAGTTGCGCGGCGTGGTGGGCGTGTTCCCACGCCAGCGCGCGGGCGGTTTCGAAGCACATGAGCCTCGCCTGCTCGTCGTAGAGCCGGTCGTAGTCCTGCGGCGGAGCGAACTCGGTCACCGTCGCACCCGCTTGCGCGAAACGGGCGGCTGCGCCCTCGATGGCGCCTTGCACCGTCGCATCCGCGTCGCGCCAGCGCGGCGTGCGGAACAGGCCGACGCGCGGCTTGCGGCCGGCTACCGCCTTGAAGTCCGGAAGGGCGCGCGCCGAGAGCACGTGGAGCAGGAGCGCGATGTCCTCTGCGCCGCGCGCGAACAGCCCGATGGTGTCGAGCGATTCGGCGACGAACTTGAGCCCCGCGCGGTTGATGCTGTTGAAGCTGGGCTTGCAGCCGACGGCGCCGCAATAGGCGGCCGGGCGGATGGTGGAGCCGCCGGTCTGCGTACCGAGCGCGAGCGGCACCATATCGTCCGCCACCGCGGCGGCCGATCCGCTCGAGGAGCCGCCCGGCGTGTGCGAGGGGTTGCGTGGGTTGCGCGTTTTGCCGGGGTGGTTGTTGGCGAACTCGGTGGTGACGGTCTTGCCGAGGATCACGCAGCCGGCGCGGCGCAGCACGGCGACGCACGCCGCGTCCGCGCGCGGCCGGTGGCCGCGGTAGATCGGCGAGTTGTACTCGGTCGGCAGGTCGGCCGTGTCGATGACGTCCTTGATGCCGACCGGCACGCCGTGCAGCGCGCTGCGCGGCCGCTCGCGGTCGAGCGCGCGCGCCTGCGCGAGCGCGGCCTCGGGTTCCAGGAACGCCCACGCCCGCACTTCGGGCTCGCGCGCGGCGATGCGCGCGAGGCAGGCGGCGACGAGGGCTTCGCTCTTCAGCTCGCCGGCCGCGATGCGGCGCGCGGCTTCGGCGGCGGACAGTTGGTTCGGCTCGATCGGCATGAGGTGTAACCGGTGGCGGAAGTCTAATGCTATACCGCAAGCGACGCCAAACCGTGAAGACGCCGGACCCATCCGTTTCCAGCGCGGGGCAGCGACGCGGCCGGCGAAGCGCTCGACCCCTGGTGTAAAGTGCGGTGATGCTGATAGATATTCCCGATCCGGCCTATACCAGTTCCGAGCGGGCACGCGCCAGCTTCCGGCTGGCCGTGAAAATCGCGCTGGGTTTCGTCGCGCTGATCTGGCTGGTCCAGTTGCTGAACTGGGGGCTGGGCCTGGAGCCGGGGCGCTTCGGCGTGCGGCCGCGCGAGTTCGCCGGGTTGCCCGGCATCCTGCTCGCACCGCTGCTGCACGGCGGTTTTCCGCACCTGTTCGCCAACTCCGTGCCGTTGCTGGTGCTGGGGGCGGGGATGCTGTACCTCTATCCCGGCTCGGCGCTCAAGGTATTGCCGGCAGTTTATCTGGGGCCCGGCGTCGTCGTGTGGCTGTTCGCCAGGGCCCCGTCCACCCATGTCGGCGCCAGCGGGCTGGTCTACGGACTGTTCAGCTACATCCTGGTCTCCGGCCTGATCCGGCGCGACCGGCGCGCGATCGCCGCGTCCCTGCTGGTGTGCTTTCTCTACGGCACGCTGGTGTGGGGAGTGCTGCCGATCAGGCCCGGCGTCTCCTGGGAGACCCACCTCAGCGCCGCGCTGATCGGTTTCGTGCTCGCGATCGCGCTCCGGCACGTGGACGTCCCGCCGCGCAAGCGCTATTCCTGGGAAGAGGAAGCGCAGGAGCCGGCCGACGGCAATACCCGGTGACGGGTTTTCGCCTTCAGCGGCGCAGCCGGTACCAGGGATGCGGATTCCCCGGCACCTTGACCCGCAGCGTGTAGACGGAGGTATAGGCGCAGCAGAACAGCGTCTTGAGGTCGGGGCCGCCGAAGGCGAAGTTCACCGCCTGTTCGGGGAAGCGGATGATGCCGATCTTCCCGCCGTCGGGCGCGAACACCCAGATGCCGCCCGGGCCGGTGCAGTAGACGCGGCCCTGGCTGTCCACCTTCAGCCCGTCGGGGATGCCGGGCTCCGTGCCCTCGTTCATGTCGGCGAAGATGCGCCGGCGCGTCATCCTGCCGCCCGCATCCACCTCGAGCGCGTGGATGTATTTCGTCGAGCGCGTGTTGGCGACGTACAGCGTCTTCTCGTCCGGCGAGAACGCGAGGCCGTTGGGGTACTCGCACAGCGCGAGCTGGGTGAGCGCGCCGTCGGGCGCGACGCGGTAGACGGCCGCGCCGTCCCAGGTGTTGTCCACGCCGGCCGGGCCCGGTATCTCGCGCTCGGTGTAGGGCTTGCGCTTGTCGGGATCGGTGAAAAAGAGGCTGCCATCGGAGCGGCACACGACGTCGTTGGGCCGGTTGAAGCGGCCGCCGTTGTAGCGCTCGGCGACGGTCTCGACCTTGCCGTCGGCGGTCATGCGCGTGACCTTGCGCGCCTCGCCCTCGCACAGGACCAGGTTGCCCTTCAGGTCGAAGGTCGTGCCGTTGCCGCCGACCGTCTCGCGCACGAGCTCCGCCTTCTGGCCCGGCCGGATGCGGTGCAGGCGGTTGTTGCGCAGGTCCACGAAGTACCAGAAGCCGTCCGGGTGCCACAGCGGCCCCTCGGTGAACCTGAAGCCGGTGTCGAGGCGCTCGGCCTCGGTCGTTTCGAGGACATCCGGCAGGTAGTTGGCGGCAGCCATATTCTCGTTCCTCCTCTCCAGGGGAAACGAGTTTACCCCGAAGCCCGGCTGCCCGAGGACCACATGATGAAATAGGGCGGCGCGGCGATGGCCGCGCCGCCCGACCTTGCGTAAACTTCCACGACCCACCGAACCGGAGGAGTACACCATGCTGCGCATTTACGGCTCCATCAAGTCCCGCACCATCCGCGTACTGTGGATGGCGGCCGAGCTGGACCTGAAGTTCGAGCACAAGGACTGGCTGCCGCGCGCGCCGGAGACGCGCACGCCGGAATACCGCGCCATCAACCCCAATGCCCGCGTGCCGACGATCGACGACGACGGCTTTATCCTGTCGGAGTCGATGGCGATCAATTTCTATCTGGCGAAGAAACACGGCAGCCCGCTGATGCCAAAGGACCCGAAGCAGGAAGCCCTGGTCCTCCAGTGGAGCCTGTGGGAGACCGACCGCCTCGACCGGCAGATCGTGAACTACTGCCGGCATACCGCCGACCTGGCCGAGGCCGAGCGCAAGCCGGAAGTCGCCAAGGCGGCATGGGACGAGATCGTGCCGGCGTTCGACGCGCTCGACGCCGTGCTCGGCAGATCCGACTGGCTCGCCGGGCCGGCGTTCTCGGTGGCGGATCTCAACGTCGCCGCCGCGCTCTACCGCGCGCACACGCTCGACCTCGGCAAGTGGCCGAAGCTCAAGGCCTGGTTCACGCGCTGCTGGGAGCGCCCGGCGGCGAAGAAAATCCGGACGCAGCGCGAGGTGAAGTGACCCGATGAGCGCCGCGCAATCCGTTGTCCCGGTGGATCGGGACGGCATCCCGGTCTGCGACGGCCCGAACCTCTTACCGCGCAAGCCGAAGCTGAAGGCACTGGCTGGCGCCGTCGACTGCCACGCGCACATTTTCGGGCCGGTGTCGCGCTACCCGTTTTCGCCCAAGCGGCTGTTCACGCCGCCGGACGTGACGGTCGTGCAGTACCGCGCGCTGCTGGCGATGCTGGGCGTCGAGCGCGCGGTACTGGTGACCCCCAGCGTCTACGGCATGGACAACGAGCGCCAGCTCGACGCGCTCCACGAACTGAAGGGTGCCTGGCGCGGCGTGGCGGTCGTGCAGACCGATGTCGCCGACCAGGAGCTGCAGCGCCTGCATGCGGCGGGTTTCCGCGGCGTGCGCGTCAACCTTTTCGCGAAGAGCGGTCTGCTGCTCGACGACCTGGAGGCTATCGCCGCGCGCGTCGCCGCGCTGAAGTGGCACGTGCAGCTCCATTGCGATGCGCGCAATCTGGCGGAGCTCGCGCCGCGGCTGCGCAAGCTGCCGGTGGACGTGGTGTTCGACCACATGGGCCACGTGCCGGCGGCGGCGGGTGTGAACCACCCCGGCTTCCAGGCGCTGCTCGCGCTGATGAAGGAAGGGAAATTCTGGGCCAAGCTGTCCGCGCCGTACCGCCTGTCGGAGTTGCCGTACCCGTACGACGACGTGACGCCGTTCGCGCGCGCGCTGATCGCCACCGCGCCGGATCGCCTGGTGTGGGGCAGCGACTGGCCGCATCCCGCCGTGCCGGGCCACATGCCCGCCAATTTCGTCATGCCCAACGACGGCGACCTGCTCGACATCCTCGCGCTGTGGACGGCCGACGCGGCGTTGCAGAAGAAGATACTCGCCGACAATCCCGCGAAGCTGTACGACTTCGGGTAATCCCGTGGCGGAGAAAAAACTTACCGGCAAGATCGACCCCGCGCGCATCGTGATGCGCGATATTCCGCGCCCGGGCAAGGACGTCATCGACGGCTTCCTCGCGCTGACCGATCTCGCCGGCACGGTGTCCGACGCGATGGATGAGCTGGGCATCCACGGCGCAATTCCCGCGGCGACGCTCCAGCCGATGCTGCCCGGCGCGCGCATGGTCGGGCCGGCGCTGACGGTGCGCAACATCATGCAGCCGGTGCCGCCGACGCTGGGCGCGATGGCCCGTAAGTCCGGCCAGGCAGACATTGAGGCGCACAACCTGGCGCAACCCGGCGACGTGCTGGTGATCGAGGGCGTCGCCGGCATCTCCAGCCTCGGCGGCAATTCCGCCAACGTGGGAAAACGCCAGGGCGAGGCCGGCGCGATCGTGGACGGCGCGACGCGCGACGTCGCCACCGCGCGCGCGATCGGCTACCCGATCTGGGCGCGCGGCGTGAGCCTCATCACCGGCAAGTGGCGCGTCGAGACCGTGGCGATCAACGGCCCGGTGCAGGTCGGCGGCGTGCCGGTCAACGCCGGCGACCTGATGGTGGCCGACGACAACGGCGTGTGCATCGTGCCGCGTGCACGCATCGCGGAGGTGCTTGCGCGCGCCCAGGCGCTGTCGGCGGGCGAGGAAGAACGCAACCGCGACGTAGCCGCGGGATTGAGCGTGGTCGAACTCGCCAACAAGGCGTACTTCAAAAAGATCGGCGGCTAGGCGGCGAGCGAGGTAAAAGCCCGTTCGAGCCCGCTATCGGCGCGGGCGAGGGCGCCGGTGCGGTCTTTCAGCCAGGCGAACTCCGCGGCTACCTTCTCGCGCTCGGCGGCGAGCATGCGGCCGACTTCCGCCGGCTGCGGGCCGCCGGTGCCGCGGCGGCCGTGCACCATGTATTCCGCGCTGATGATTTCCGCGAAGCCGGCCTCGGACAGCGGGAAGGCCTGCTGCGTCTGCTCCCGGTAGAGGCGCGCCGCTTCCGCGTAGGGAATGTCCCGCAGCCGGATGCCGCGCCCGCGGCCGTAGTCGGTCAGCTTCGACGCGAAATGATGGCCGATGCGGAACGGCACGTCGGCGCGCTGCGAGAGCGCGTCGGCGATCTCGGTCGTCGTCGAGTAGTCCGCGTTCACTTCCTCCAGCGCGCGCTCCTTGTCGACGACGATGCCGTCCACGACCTGCTGGAACAGCCGGAACACCTGCAGCGGGCGCCCGCACGGCACCGGGTCGTACATGCGGTAGTCGAACATGCCGGTGCGGTTGTTGTGGGAAACCAGGAACACGGTGTGTATCTCGCCCAGCATGATGCTCGACTGCGCGCGCAGCTGCTCGAGCGCCGCGGGATTTCTTTTCTGCGGCATGATGCTGCTGACTCCAGTCAGCGCGCCTTCCGCCAGCATGAACCACGGGCGCGGCTCGGCGTATTGCGCGTGGATGTCCTGCGCGAGCTGTCCCATCTGCACCGCGGCGATCGCGAGCGCGCCCGCGACCTCGAGAGCGCTGTCCACGGGCGCGAGGTGATTGGCGTCGTAAGCATTCTCGACGAGCCCCTCGAAGCCCAGCAGCACGGCAAGGCGGTCGCGGTCGAGCGGGAAGCTCGAGGTGGCGAGCGCGGCGGCGCCCAGCGGGTTGCGGTTCACGCGCGCGTACGCCTGCTGCAGCCGCTCGACCTCGCGGCCCAGCGCGGCGGCGAACGCGTGCAGATAGTGCGCGAACGTCGTCGGCTGCGCCTGCACGCCGTGCGTGTAGGCGGGAATGATGGTTTCGGCGTGCCGGCCCGCCACGGCCAGCAGCTTTTCACGCGCGGCCGCCAGCGCCTCGAGCTCCTTTAGCAGCCCGTCGCGAAGGTTCATGCGCGCGATGGCCGATGCGATGTCCTGGCGGCTCCTCCCGGTGTGCAACCGCGAGGCATCCGGGCCCACGACGGCCGTGAGCCTCGGCTCGTAGTCGAGGTAGTCGGCGGAGGCGCGCGGCGTGCCCGAGCGCTCCTGCGCGATCACCTGTGCGATGCCCTTCGCGATCGCCGCCGCGGTCGCGCGCGGCACGATGCCGGTTTCGGCCAGCATGACGATGGAAGCCTTGTTGATCTGGTCGAGGAACTCGACCGAGCGCCCGCCGCCGCGGAACACTTCGTTGATGTCCAGTTCAGCCATCGTTCGTTCTCCAGCGTCTCACGGCGAAGCGAATCTTACTGCGGGTCGCGAAGGCCGCGAAGGAAATACTACGGGACGCAAAGGACGCCGAGGGCGCGAAACAATGCTTCCCAAATCAGGGTCGCGATGGAAGCGTGCCAAGCGTGTCCTCAACGTGGTGGAACTGCTTTGCGACCTTGGCGACCTGTGGTCCCGGCCGCGCCCCCTCACGCCGCCTTGACGTGGGCTGTCGAGACGAACGACTTCCGCGCGGCGAGGCGTTCCGCGAGGCGGGCGAGGGCGGGGTGGGCCTTGCGCCATTCCATGCCCGGCAGCGCGAAGTCGAGATAGTCCAGCGCGTAGCCGGCGGCGATGTCGGCCAAAGTGAAGCGGCCGCCGAAGCAGAACTCGCCGCCGCCCAGGTCCTTTTCCATGGCGGCGAGGCCGCGGTCGATCTTCAACTGCTGGCGCTCGTGCCACGCCGGCGGGTGCTGTTTTTCCTTCGGCTCGCGCAGGTCGTGATTGATCGCCACCGTCGCCTCGGCGATGCCGTCGCCCAGCGCCTCCCAGCGCTTTACTTCGATGCGCTCGGCGAACGCCTCCGGTATCAGCCGCGGCCCGGTTCCCAGCGAATCGAGATACTCGACAATCACCGGCGAGTCGTAGAGCCCGCGGCCGTCGTCAAGCGCCAGCGTGGGGACTTTTGCGAGGGGGTTGAACTGCGGCACGCGCGAGCCCGGCGCCGAGCCGCGCTCGACGACGTATTCGTGGGGAATGCGCTTCTCTTCGAGAAACACGCGCACCTTGCGCGCGAACGGGCTGCCCGGCGTGCCGAATAATTTCATCAGGTTCCTCCCGGTGGATGCGTGATTCTAGCGGCTTCCGCCCGCGGGCCGTACTGGAGTAAATTGCCGGCTGTGCCTATGCCCGGAGGAGGGCCCGATGACGCTGAAGCTGAACCACCTGCACATCAAGACCCGGGACCCGGAGAAGACGGCGAAATTCTACGTGGATACCTTCGGCGCGAAGATCCTGAACCAGTCACCGCGCGGCGGCTACCGCCTCGACCTGCTCGGGCTGCACCTCAACGTCACGCCGTTCCTGGAAGACCAGAAGCGCGAGCAGAAGTACGGCATGGAGCACATCGCCATCGACACCGACGAGCTCGACGTGCTCGTGGCGAACCTCGAGGCCCAGGGCATCCCTATCCTCGAGAAGACCGTGGTGTCGGGCGGTCGACGCGTGTGCTTCTTCGAGGGGCCGGACGGCGTTCAGCTCGAGTTCATCGAGATGAAGAAGTAACGCGGCGCCCGCGGGCGCCGCGCGCCGCTCAGTTTGCCGCCACCCCGGTTTCCTTCACCACCTTCGCCCACTTCGCGAACTCGCTCCTGATGTAGGCGCCGAATGTCTCGGGGTCGGTGGCGACCGCGTCGGTGCCGATGTCCCTGAAGCTCTTGCGCACGTCGGGCTGCTGCAGTATCCGCGTGATCTCGCCGTTCAGCTTCGCAACGATGTCCCGCGGCGTGCCGGCGGGCGTCATGATGCCGAGCCAGAGTATGGCTTCGTAGCCGGGCACGCCCGCTTCCGCGATGGTCGGTACCCCCGGCAGCTCGTCGGAGCGCTGGCTGCCGGTCACGCCCAGCGCGCGCAGCCGTCCCGCCTTGACGTGCGCCAGCACGTTGTTGATGCCCGGCACGCTGACCTGGATGTGCCCCGCGATGAGGTCGGTGGTCGCCTGCGCGCTGCCCTTGTACGGCACGTGGGTCATCTTGACGCCGGCGAGCGAGGTGAACAACGCCGCGAACAGGTGCTGCGCGCTGCCGTTGCCGGAGGAGGCGTAATCGATCGCGCCCGGCCTCGCTTTCGCCAGCGCGACCAGCTGCTTCACGTCGCGCGCGGGCAGGGAAGGATGCACCACCAGCACATTGGGCGCCGCGCCGATCTGCATGAGGGGCGAGAGGTCCTTAAACAGGTCATAGTTCTGCTTCTTGTACAGCGAGCGGCTGATCACGTGCGTATTGGAGATCATGAGCAGGGTATAGCCGTCGGGCGGTGCCTTAGCCACGACCTCCGCCCCGATGCCGCCCCCGGCGCCGGGGCGATTGTCGGCGATCACCTGCTGCCCCAGACTCTTCGACAGGCGCTGTCCGATGATGCGGCCCGGCACGTCGGCCGCGCCCCCGGGCGAGAACGCGATGACGAAGCGGATCGGTTTCACCGGGTAGGCCTGGGCATGGGCTGCCGCGGGCAGCGCCAGCAGGGCGGCCGCGGCGAGCAGGGCGCCGGTGCGCGGCGGGTGTGCTGTTTTCATCCTGTTCTCCTCGATTTCGAAACAGGCATGAGTATCGCGCAAAAACCGGCAATAACAAATAGCGCCCGAAGCCGCTTTGAAAGTTTCCCATACTGGGGGAGAATTCCCCGCCGGGCGCCGGCGGGAATTGCGCGGGCCGGAAAATAACGGGAGGCAGCGGTGGCGGATCACGGTCGCAAGGGGCAGAAGTGGGTCACCGAGGAGTTCTACAAGGTGCTCGACGTGTTCGGCTTCCGCGCCGCCATGTTCGTCGAGTGGGGATTCCGTCCCGCCGACGTCAAGCGCACCACCGAGCGCATCAAGCTGCCCGGCGCCGTGGTGAAGGAGTGGGTGCGCACGGCGCGCCAGGAAGAGGAGCTCGCGCGCGCAGCGGAAGCGGCGGGTCATCGCGAGAGCGCGGCGGAGTTCTATTACCGCGCCGCCCTCTACTATGGCCCGGCGTGCGGGGTGATCCACGCCAACACGCCGCGCAAGATCGAGCTCTACCAGCGGCTCGTTCACTGCTACCAGCGCTTCACCGAGCTGTTCGGCGAGGCGCCCGTGCGCCGCGTCGAGATCCCGTTCGAGAACGGCAAGACGATACCCGGCATCCTGCAGGCCGCGCCCGGGGACGCGAAGGCGCCGTGCGTGCTGGTGGTGCCGGGCATGGACACCATCAAGGAGTACATGCCGAGCCCCTATCACAACCATTTCCGGCGCCGCGGCATGGCGACGCTCACCATCGACGGGCCCGGCCAGGGCGAGAGTAACGTCCGCGAGACGTGGGTGACACTGGACAATTT
The DNA here is from genome assembly GCA_964433375.1 of uncultured Streptomycetaceae bacterium. Taxonomy (GTDB): domain Bacteria; phylum Pseudomonadota; class Gammaproteobacteria; order Burkholderiales; family SG8-41; genus SG8-41. The sequence goes on along the minus strand of CAYSRR010000015.1, from coordinate 12,722 downwards.
CGAGCGCGCCGGCTCGGCCGCGATCGATTTCCTGGAGAAGCAGCCCGGCATCGACGCCGGCCGCATCGGCGCCTACGGCTGGAGCATGGGCAGCTACTGGGCGCCGCGCATCGCGGCGAAAGACCCGCGCGTCAAGGCGCTGGTCGGCGCGATGGGCGTCTACGGGCAGAAGGACACCATCTTCAAGCACGGCAAGCCGGCGTATCGCGCGAACTACATGTACATGTCGAACGTCCACGACGAGGACACATTCGACGCGATGACCGAGCAGATGACGCTGTCGCCGCTGGCGGCGGACATCCGGTGCCCGACGCTGCTGGCGATGGGCGAGTTCGACGAGCTGTGCCCGCTGGAAGACGGCGAGCGGCTGTTCGAGATGCTGAAGTGCCCGAAGGAGCTGTGGGTCTATGAGAACGAGACGCACACCTTCGGCGGGCGCCTGCCGGACTTCTACCTCCACGTCGCGGACTGGATGCGCGACGCCCTCGACGGCCGGTTCAAGCTCGGGCACGCGCGCCGGGTGGATTACCCGGCCCGCTGAAGAGCAAGGCAGAAGGCAGAAGGCAAAAGTACCGGCATGGCGCTGAAAGCGACGATCTGCAAGGCCAGCCTTCAGGTCGCGGACATGGACCGCGACTACCACGCCGGGCACGCGCTGACCGTGGCGCGGCATCCCTCCGAGACCGACGAGCGCATGATGGCGCGGCTGCTGGCGTTCGCGCTGAACGCGCACGAGCGCCTGGTTTTCTGCAAGGGCCTGTCCGACACGGACGAGCCGGACCTGTGGCAGAAGGACCTCACCGGCGTGATCGAGCACTGGATCGAGGTCGGGCAACCGGACGACAAGCGCCTGCTGCGCGCCTGCGGCCGGGCAGGGCGGGTGACGGTATATGCCTACGGCAACCGGGCGGAACTATGGTGGGCCCCGCTCGCCGACCGACTCGAGCGGGCGAAGAACCTCGCGGTGTGGCGCATCCCGGCCGCGGCAATGCCGGAGCTGGAGAAGCTCGCCGCGCGCAGCATGCAGTTGCAATGCACGGTCCAGGAAGGGCAGCTGTATTTCAGCAACGAGACCGGGACGGTGCAGATGGAATTGACCGCGTTGAAGCAGGCCGAGTCCTGAAATGCCGCCGCGCGCGATGAGCGGTCCGGGCAACGACCGTTACCTCGCGGTCTTCGCCGTGCTGGCGGCGCCGTTCTACCTGAATGACTTCGCCAGCATCTACGTCGCCGACTGGCGCTGGTGGCTGGCCATCGACTACGTCGCGGTGAAGCTGTTCCCGCTGGCGCTGATCGCCTGGTTGATCGCGAGCCGGCGCATGACGCTGGCCGATTTCGGGCTGGTGTCCCAGCCCGCCGCCGCGTTCCTGGCGACGCTGCTGTTTGCCGGGCTGATCGGCACGCTCATCGACCAGAATGCCTACGCGCTACTCGCCGGCCTGCCGGGCTATGTCGCGCTCGGCGGCATGCCCGAGATCCGCAGCGATGCATGGAACCGCTTCGATCTCGGTGTCGGCCTGCTCTTCGTCGGATTTATCGAGGAACTGGTGTTCCGCGCGTACGCGTACACGGTGATTCGTCGCCATACCGCCAGCCCGGCGGCCATCATCGGAATTTCGGCGGCCGCATTCGGTCTCATCCACTGGAGCCAGGGCTCGAACTCGGTGTTGGTCACTGCCGCCATCGGCGCGGTGTTCATGGCGTTTTACCTGCGTACCCGCTCCGTGGTCGCGCTCGCGCTCGCCCACTTCGCCGTCAACTTCATTGATTTCGCGGGCGTAATCCCCAAGGCCGTTTTCAAGTTGGTTTGAACGGCCCGAAAACTCCGCGCGAGGGATGCCCGGCGCATGGTAAGGTGTATTCAGTGACGGATATGGACAAACAGCGGCAACGAGGCAGCCTGGCGCCAGGGCCGCAGACGGCCATGGCGGATGAACTGACGGGCACGGAAATGGCCACGCTCATGCCGTTCACGCCGGCGGGCGCTGGCGGACGGCGCGCGGCGCTGGTCGACAGTCTCACTTTTCTGCGCGCCTGGCTCGGCGCTCCGCTGCGGGTGGCGGCGCTCGCGCCCTCCAGCGAGGCGCTGGCCCGCCTGATCACCGCCGGGATTTCGCACGAGCAGGCGCCAGTGATCGAGCTCGGCGCGGGCACCGGCGTCTTCACCCGCGCGCTGCTCGCGCGCGGCGTGCCCGAGGAGCAACTCGCGCTGGTCGAATCCGACGCCAACCTCGCGCGGCTGCTGCAGAAGCGGTTTCCGCGCGCCCAGGTGCTGACGCTCGACGCGGGGCGATTGCGCGGCGCGACGCTCTTCGACGGCACACCCGCCGGCGCGGTCGTGAGCGGGTTGCCCCTGCTGTCCATGCCGCCGCGCCGCATCACCGCCGTGCTCGCGTCCGCGTTCGGGTGCCTGCGGCCCGGCGCCCCGTTTTATCAATTCACCTACGGCATGCGCTGTCCCGTGCCGGCACGAGTCATGGCGCGACTCGACCTGAGCGCGACGTCCGTCGGAAGAACCTTCGCCAACCTGCCGCCGGCGGCCGTCTACCGCATTACCCGCAATAAGGATTGAAGTCGCGAGTCACGGGTCACGGGTCACGAGTCGTGACCCGTGACTAGGTAAAGTCGAGCCGCGTGTCGCGGATGACGCCGTAGAGGCGGACCGGATCGCGGCGCGGTATTTCCAGCGGCGGCAGCGCCTGGGCCTCGAGCGCGATCCCGGCCGCCGCGAGCGCGTCCATCACCGTTTTCGACAGCACGAACTCGCCGGCGCGGGCGCGGTGCAGCAGGCGCTCGGCAATGCTCACGCTGTCGCCGATGACGAGCGGCTGGCCGGGCATCGCGCCGGCCGCGTTGCCGAAGACGGTATCGCCGGCGTGCAGCCCGATCGCGACCGCCGCGCGGATGCCGTAATCGCGCTCCCACGATTCCTCGAACTGGGCGAAGTCGCGCTGGATCTCCTGCGCCGCCTGCACGGCCTGGCGCGCGTCCGCCTTGCCCGAGAAGGACGCCATCAGGGTGTCGTTCAGCACGTTGCGCACGGCGCCGCCCTGGCGTTCGACCGCTGCCCGGACCAGGGCGAAGAACTCGGCGAGGCGCGCCAGCACCACCGGCGCGGGCAGGATCGCCGACGTGCGCGTGAAGCCGCGCGTCTCGGCGAACAGGATCACCGCCGCGATGCGCTCCGGTGTTGCCGATCTGGTTTTCGGCGCTGTCGTAACAGAGGCTTCCATCGTTTCTCCCGTCATGCCGGCCCGAAGCCGGCGTCCTGTTTTCAGTATAGAGGACTCAGCCGCAACAACCGGTGTGACGGAATTCACGCATCATGCGTGAATGGAAGGAAGCTGAGCCTATGTTGCGCGCGGCGACGACCGGCGGTCGGTGGGCGGCGACAGGCGGCGCAGGCGCAACACGCTCCCGGTCGACGAACAGGTTGCGGCGGCGAACCGAGCGCCGGCGCCGGCTACTGCATTTCTTCCGGCAGCCAGTGGCGCCGCTGCGGTCGCGGCCGCGACCGGATGGCGCGGCGTATCCTGCGGCGGTTCTCGGCGGCGGCGATGTTGCGCAGGCAGATCGCCAGGGCGGGAACGTGTATCGCGACATCGTACGGCACCCGCAGGCGGGTTCTGGACCAGGCGTGCTTCAGCGCGGATTCGGGCTCCGCGACCGGATCGAGGGGAAGCGCAAGCTGGCGGCTCATGGCGAGCTCCTTTCCATCGCGTGTCCTATGCTAATTGGACACCCGCGGGCAGGGGAGGTTTCGCCGGACTTTATACGCTCAGGGATTCAACGCCCTGCACTCGATTTCTCGAACTCCACTTCAACTTCTCCTAGGCTCTTTCCAGCACGCTGCCCACGAAAGACAGCGCCTGTTTCGTGACCCAGTCGGCGTTGACTTCAGCGATGGGCTTCACTTCCGGCTTGCCGGTATTGCCGAGGCCCGTTTCCTTGCCTTCGCGTCCCCAGATTTCGGTGCGGACTTCGAACTTGTCCTGGGCGGGCGTCGTGGAGAAGGAAAGCCGCGATGCGCTGGCCTGTTCCTGCGGCTCGTCCCGGTCGATCAGGCGAAAGGAAAGGTGCACGCTCGGATAGGAGTCCGTGCTGGCGACCAGGGACACGTCCGCTTCATGTCCATGGCCTTTCAATTCATGGCTCAGCGCCGACAGCGCGGGGGCGATCACCTTCTCGATCGTGTCCGACGCCAGCGCCTTGAACTTCTCGTGCCGGCTTTCTTCGGCGTCCTCGAAATCCTTTTCCCGCCGCTTCTTCGCGGCGTGGCCCTTCAACAGCTCGTTCAACTCGTCTTTCATGGGGGGGCTCCTGTGAGCGTTCATTATCCGGCACGCCAGCGCCCCAAGGTGGGAATAACGGCTCGAGTTTCATTGAGACAGATGTTAAGGCAGCGAGTTGCCCTGTTTTGACTCAAAATAGCCAGTTACAAGGCACAAGTTTCAAGACTTGCAACTTGTAACTTGTAACTTGTAACTTGTAACTTGAATCTTGAGATGAGTTTGGCATGACCGACGACTCAAAGGCCGCCGCGAACAGGCGGGCGCGCGACGAGCGGAAACAGGCGTACCTGCGCAGGATGATGGACCGCTACGCCGGGGAGTTCCGCGCGGTCGCGGGCCCGGCGTCTCTATCGGTCGCGCGTGACGTGCACGCCGCCATCGACGCGGTGCTGGCGCGGGACCGCAAGATCAGCCCGGCCAGCGGCGACATTCGGTGCGGCAAGGGCTGCGACCATTGCTGCCACGGGCCGGTCGAAATCTGGCCGCACGAGGCCGCGCTGCTGGTCGAGGCCGCGCGCGAGGCCGGCATCGAGATCGACCGCGCGCGTCTCGAACGCCAGGCCCGCTACGACATGGACGCCTGGCGCGAGCAGCCGGGGGCCGACCGCGCCTGCGTGTTCCTGGGCGAAGACGGCGCGTGCAGGGTTTACGAGTCCCGGCCCAGCGCCTGTCGCAAGCTGCTGGTGGTGACCGATCCCGCGCTATGCGACGCCGCGAAGCACCCGCCGGAGAGCGTCGACCGCTGGTACAGCTGGGAAGCCGAGATCATGGAGTCGGCCGCGCTGGAAGTGTTCGGCGGGACCTTGATGCCGCAGGCGCTGCTGAAGGCGGAAGGCGAAATTCGAAAAGCGGAAGAAGCATGAAAAGGGCCTCCGTCAGGAGGCCCCGTTCGACTTGCGACCGATGGCGGCTAGCGCTTGACCTGGAACTCGTAACCGTGCCGGACGGACTTGCTGTAGCGTTTCCAGTCGTCCGGATCGCTCGACGTTGACCAGTCTTTCTGCAGCGTGCTCTCCAGCCGGCCGTCCCAGGTGGGATAGTCCTCGCCGTAGTGCTGCCGGGCGCCGTAGCCGAAGCGGAAGGCGGACTCGTGCTCCTCGAAGTTCGGCTGGCCGGGATGCGGGATGGCCTGCTGGCCGACCGCCTGCTTCACCGTGTCGGGGACGTCCTGTTTCAGATCGGGAGTGTTGGCGCCGAAGTCGTGCTTGGTCTGCTCCCAATCCCGGTGGAAGGCCTCTTTAACGTTGTCCCAGGCCGAGTCGTTGTCCTTGTTCCACCAGTTGGCGTTGTAGCGATTGCTTTCCATCATTTCCTCCATAGGGTGAAGTACAAAAGGCGCCCGGTTGCCTGTTGAAGCGGCGGCGCGAACCGGTTACCCCAACCCTATTCCTGGTGACACATCCGGTATGTACGTTGTCTAACATAGCGCGGATATTTTCAAGCAGAAAAGCGGAAGGACAATAACAAGGCGGAAGGCGGAAGAACAAAGTTGCAAGCTGCAATGTGAGGGGGAAGGAACCCCCGGGCAGTTCGGCCTGTCCCCGGTTTGCCGTGAACTGTTCTGTACGTTGGCGAACATCGCATTTCCAGGGGACGGGCCACAATGAACGGCCATGAATCGCGGGAAAAAGTGGGCACTCGGTCTGGGAATTGCAGCCGCCGTGCCGGGCGCGGCGTGGCTTGCCGTGGCCTGGTGGCTGCCCTCCGACAAGGACATTGCCGCCCGGCTTCTGGGGGAGGCCGAAGAACGGCTGGGCGTGAAGGTCACCCTCGGCTCCGTGCGCTGGTCGCTGCTGCCCTGGCCTGTCGTTGTGGTCGGTGACTTCCGCACGCAGCAGGCGCAACCCGTGGTCATCGGGCAGCTTACCGCGCACCTCAGGGCCCGCTCCCTGCTGGATCGCAGGCTGGTGCTCGATCGCATCGTCATCCGGGACGCCGTCTTTCCGCGCAATTCGGTGCGCGCCTTTCGCGGAAAGCCGGTCGCGGGCAAGTCCGGCGCGAATGGCAGCCTGTCGCTGGACCATTTCGTGTTTCGCAACACGACGTGGATTTCCTACAGCGGCGTTGCCGTGGCCTATGACGGCGAGATCGATTTCGACGCGGACTGGCGCCCCCGCCACGCCGAACTGCGCCGCCCGGACATCAGTCCCCCTTTCACGCTGGAGTTGGCGCGCGAGGGCGATGCCGACCGCTGGCAGGCGCGCATCCATGTAGGGGGCGGCACGCTGCACGGCGATGTTGCCTTGGAGACCGCCACCGGCGGCGCCATGCGCCTGCGGGGCCGGCTGGCTCCGCGTGACATCGAGGTGGCCAGCGCGGTGAGCGCCTTCAACCGGAGGTCACCCGTGGGCGGGAAGGGGTCGGGCCAGACGGTATTGTCGGCCGACGGCAAGTCGGTGGGCGAGCTGGCGCGCTCGCTGCATACGCGCACCCGGTTTTCGGTCAGCCCGGCAACGGTGCTGCGCTTCGACCTGGACAAGGCCATCAGCACGCTCGGCAAGGAGCGCGCCGGCCAGACCGAATTGCAGGAGCTGACGGGACAGCTGGACACGCAGAACACGGAGGAGGGCATGCGCGCGGTCTACACCGGGCTCAAGGCGCGCTCGGGCGAGTATTCCGCCACGGGCGAGGCCACGATCTACCGCCGCCAGGTCGTAGCCAGCGGCACGCTGCACCTCGCCGAGGGCGGAGGCGCGATGCCGTTTACCGTGAGCGGGCCGGTCGCGAAGCCCAGGACCTCGGTGTCGCCGGTCGCCTTCGCGGGCGCCGCAGTTCGCAATGCGGGTTCCCGCATCGCCGACGCGTTCCGGCGGATCTTCAAAGGCGAAGAAGAGTAAGCAAGAATCAAGTCGCGACTTCAGTGCGCTCCGGCGAGGAGCGGGCTCAGCTCACGGACATCTTTCACCGCTTCCAGCGCGTTCACCCGCCGGATGATTTCTTCCGCCGGGCCCGCGCCCAGCACCGGCGCCATCAGCGAGCGCGCCTTGGCGTTCACTTCCTCGGTGGTCATGGGGTTTTCCTTCGTGCCGGGCGCGTGCGGCATGAAGTGGCTGACGGCGCGGCCGCCCTTGAGCGTCACCTCCACGCGGCTGCTGCGCGGCGCGGCCGGATCCATGAGGCCCTTGTCGGCGATCAGCTCGACCTTCGACTTGGCGGCAAGCACTTTCGGGTCCTTCATCCGCTCGTAGGAATGGCTGTCCTCGAACGACACCGTGCCTTCCACCAGGGCGAGCGCGATGATGTGCTGGCAGTTCACGTCGGGCATCTTGCGATCGTTGACGATGCGGGCGCCGTCTTCCGGCAGCCGCACGACGATGCGCTCGACGTTGTCCGGCGCGAGCCCGTGCTCGCGATGCAGCTTGAGGAAGGCGGCGAGCGCGGCCTGGATCGGGTAGCCGACGGAGTAGGGTTTGATCGCGGTCTCGGTGATGATGAAGCGGCTGCCGAGGCCGGCGATCATCTCCTCCGGCTTCGGTGCGCTGGAGAGCGCGATCAGCACGTTGTGCTCGCCGTCGAGCACGTCCCACACGCCGCTGAAGCCCATCTGCGCCATCACCGCCGCGGTGACGCCGTTGCGCGCGCCCATGCCGGAGAAGTCGAAGGCCTTCTCGACGTGCTCGGCGTCGCGCACCCAGCTCCAGATGCCCGACACCTGCTGCGCGGCATAGGAGAGCGCGTGGCGCATGCCTTTCTCGTCGAGGCGGGCGAGAGAGGCCGCGGCGCCCACGGCGCCGAACGTGGAGCTGGTGCCCTCGGCGCTGCGGTGGCTGCCGCGCACGAGGTCGGGGCCGAGCGCCAGCAGCAGGCGGCAGCACAGGTCGTACCCCAGGGCGACGCCGTTGAGCAGTTCCGTTCCGGAGCGGCCTTCGCGCTCGGCCATCGCCAGCGCGGCGGGGACGACGGAGCAGCCGGGATGCGCCTTCGTGGTCGGCTCGAAGTCGTCGGTCTCGTCGGCGTGGCCGAACATGCCGTTTACCAGCGCGGCGTTGATCGCGGTGGTCTTGATGTCCGTGGTGAGGACCGATGCCTCCGGCGTGCCACCCTGCGCTCGCGCGAACTTGATCGCCATTTCGCCGGGCTTCATGTGCGCGCCCGATACCACCGCCGCCAGCGAATCGAGGATGCGGTGCTTGCCTTCCTTCGCCACCTGCGGCGGCAGCGCGCGGCCGCGCGCCTCCGCCATGTAGCGCGCCAGGGTGCCAGTGATGTCTGTTGCGGGCATGCGGAATCCTCGACGGGTGATCGGGAGAAAGAATCAAGCTACAAGATGCAAGTTACAAGATGCAAGGAACCGCGCCTTGCATCCTGCAACCTGTCTTGTAACTTGTAACTTGTAACTTGCGACTCGCGACTATTTAGCGAGCCCCAGTTCGGTCATGAGGGACCTGGTCTGCTCCAATTCCTTCTTGAGGTACGCGCCGAATTCCGCGCTGCGCAGGAAATTGCCGTCCCAGAACTGCTTGGCGAGCACGGCCTTCCATTCGTCGGTGGCGATCACGCCGGCCAGCACGCCCTCCCAGTAGCTGACGTGCGCCGGCGCGAGACCGCGGGGGCCGATGATGGCGCGCCAGTTGGACAGCGACACGTCGTAGCCCTGTTCGCGCAGCGTCGCGACCTCGGCGAGAGCGCCGCCCATCCGCTGCGGCGCGCTGACCGAAATGATCTTCGTCTTGCCGCCCCGCATCGTGCTCATGCCTGTCCCGACGGCCGACGCGACCACCTGGATGTGCCCACCCATGACCCCCGCCAGGCCTTCCGCGTTGGTCTTGAACACCACGATCGTGAGCTGCCGGGGATCGATGCCCGCCGCCTTGGCGAGGAGTGACATCGAGAGATGGTTGGTGCCCCCGCGGTTGCTGACGCCGATCGAAACGGAGCCCGGGTCCTTCCGGATCTGCTCGACCAGGTCGCGGGCGTTGTTGAGCGGCGAGTCCGCGCGCACGCTGAAGGCGGTGTACTCGTTCACCATCAGCGCGATGGGCGTAAAGTCGGTGTACTGCTGCAGACCCGAGATCGTGTTGGCGATCAGCGTCGGGTTGCCGATGTCGAAGTAGTGGGGGTCGCCGGGGTTCTGGTTGATGTACGTGCGCGAAAGGGTCTGGTTGCCGCCGGGCCGGTTGATTACCGACATCGACACCGGAATCAGCTTGCGCTCCTGGGCAATCTGCTGGATGACGCGGGCGATGCGGTCGTTGCTGCCGCCCGGCGCCGAGGAGACGAGCAATTCCACGGGCTTTTCCGGCTTCCAGGCCTGCGCGCCGGCCGGCGCGGCTGCAAGAACCAGCAGAAAACCCGCTGCCGCCGTAATCGAACGTTGGAACACGATACCTTTGAATGACATGTCTGCCTCCTCCTTGTTGAAAATGGCCTTGTTGAGTGTCTGAGAGGTCTAGTCTGCCATACATCGGGACCTGAGTTAAACTTCCGCCAGACGTCCCAGGGAGACCCGCCATGATCGACATGCATGCCCACTGGAGGCCCGCCGAACTGGCAGACGCACTGCGCGTCCGGACCGGGGGATCGCGCATCGAGCGCAACCCGGACGGCGTCGAGGTGCTGAAGTCGCGGTACGGCGACGAGCCTCTGTCAAAAGCGTTCGATGACGTTGCCTTTCACCTCGCCAGGATGGACCGCCAGGGCGTGAGCACGAGCGTGCTGTCGCTGCTCGGCTCGTTCTGCTGGATCGAGGGCCAGCCGCTCGAAGTATCCGTGCCGTTGTGCCGGCTCGTCAACGACGCTCTTTCCCGGATCTGCCGGGAGCACGAAGGCCGCTTCCTCGCCCACGCCGCGCTGCCGCTCACGGACATCGCGGTCGCGGCCGGGGAGTTCGAGCGCGCGCTGGCGCTGCCGGGCATGGTCGGCGCCCAGCTGCCGGCGAACGGTTTCCTCACGCGCAAGGACGCGGAGAAGATGCGCCCCCTGCTCGAGGTCGCCAACCGGCACCGCGCGCTGATCTTCATCCACCACGGCCCGCTGCCGGGCGACCCTTTCCCGAAGCACGTGGGCGACACGGACAACCTGCGCCGCCGCAACGGCACGCTCGACATGCAGGCGAGCCTGTCCTCCGCGATGGTGACGCTGTGCCTCACCGACATCCTCGCGCCTTACCCCGACGCGACGATCTACCTGCACAACCTCGGCGGGAACATTCCCTACGAGGCCGAGCGCATGGACCACCGCTGCCTGCTCGACACGCCGCAGGAGGAGCTGCCCTCGGCGCGCTTCCGGCGCGCCGCCGGCGTGCACGTCGACTGCAACTCGTTCGGCCCGCGCGCGATCGAGGCCGCGGTGCGCCTGTACGGCGCCGAGCGCGTCGTGTGCGGCACCGATGGCACGGAGTTCGGTTGCGAGTGGACCGGCAAGGCGCTCGCGGAAGCGCAGATCGGCGAGGATGCGCGCGAGCGGATCCTGCATCACAACGCCGCCGCGATGCTCGCGCGCGTCGCCAAGCCCGCGCAACGGGAAAAAGCCGCCGCCTGAAGGCAAGGTACAAGTCACTGGTCGCAAGTCGCAAGACACCGGTCACGGGTCACGAGGCATAGGACGGAGAACCATGGATACCGTGCACGACATGCATCGAATCACCGACGTCGAAACCCTGGAGAAGCTCTACGGCGCTCCGTCGGGCGCGGCGGTGGACAAGGAGGTGGATTACCTCCACCCGCATTACCGGAAGCTGATCACGGCGTCGCCGTTCTTCGTGCTGGCGACCGGCGGGCCGGACGGCATGGACGCCTCGCCGCGCGGCGACGCGCCGGGGTTCGTCACGGTCGAGGACGAGAAGACGCTGCTCGTTCCCGACCGGCGCGGCAACAACCGGGTGGACAGCCTGCGCAATATCATCGCCGACCCGCGCGTGGCGCTGTTTTTCCTGGTGCCCGGTATCGGCGAGACGCTGCGCGTGAACGGCCGCGCGGAGATCCGCACCGACCCGGCGCTGCTCGAGCGCTTCAGCGTCGAGGGCAAGCTGCCGCGCACGGTGCTGGTCGTCCGCGTCGATACCGTTTTCTTCCAGTGCGCCCGCGCGATCTTCCGCTCGAAGCTCTGGGACCCTGCCCGGCATATCGCGCGCGCCAGCCTGCCGAGCACCGGCACGATCGTCTCCGACCTGACCAACGCCCGGTTCGACGGCAAGCAGTACGACGACGGGCACTACGAGCGGATGAAGAACGCGCTTTACTGAACCAGATTCAAGTTACAAGTTACAAGGTTCAAGGTACACCAGAAAGGAAAGAAAACATGGCGTCGTTCGAACGTTTGCGCGTGGGACTGATCGGGGCGGGAGGGCGCTGGGGGCCGTGGGCGCACGTGCCGGCGCTGCAGGGACTGCCGGAGACCGAGCTCTACGCGGTGTGCACGGCGCACGCGGACACGGCGCAGGCGGCGGCCGAGAAGTACGGCGTCAAGCACGCCTACGGCGACGTCGCTGCGCTCGGCGCGGACCCGCAGGTCGAGGCGGCGCTCGTCGCCGTGCGCGTGCCGGCGCATTACGTTCTCGCGAAGAGCGTGCTCGAGTCGGGCAAGCCCTGCTACTGCGAATGGCCGCTGGGCGCGAACACGAAGGAAGCCGAGGAGCTCGCGGCTCTGGCGCGACGGAAGAAGCTGCCGACGATGGTCGGCCTGCAGCGGCGCGCTTCGCCCGCGTACCTGTACCTGCGCGAGCTGGTCAGGGAGGGCTACGTCGGGGAAGTGCTGTCGGTGAACGTGACGCTGATGAACGCCGGCGTGCTCACGCGCACCTCGGACCGCACCTGGCAGCGCGACGAGAAGCTGGGAGCGAACCCGTTCACCATCACGTTCGGTCACACGTTCGACGCGATGTGCATGGTCGTGGGCGAGCTGGCCGAAGTCTCCGCCGCGGTCAGCACGCAGGTGAAGCAGTGGCTCGAGACCGACACCAGGCGCGTGGTGGACACCACCGCGCCGGACAACGTCATGCTCCACGGCCGGCTCGGCAACGGCGCGGTGGTCTGCGTCAACGTCGGCGTGCAGCCGTATCACAACAGCGGCTACCGCTTCGAGATCTACGGCCGCGAAGGCACGCTGATGATGATCGGCGGCGGCGAGTCGGGGCAGGAAGCGAGCCGCAGGATCATGGGCGGCAAGAAGGACGACAAGGAAATGAAGGAGCTGTCCGTGCCGGACCGGTTGAAGTGGGTGCCGGAGGAAGTGCGCAAGGTGGGACGCGCCTACGACGTCGGCCAGATGTGGGTCAATTTCGCGAAGGCGATCCGCGGCGGCACGCCGGTCGAGACGGATTTCGACCATGCGGTGCGGCGGCACCGCTCGCTCGACGCGATCGTGCGCGCGTCGGAGACGGGGCAGAGGCAGAAGATTGCGCTGTAGTTACAAGCTACAAGTCGCAAGTTACAAGACGAGCCTCACGAGGCGCATGTTGCCGGACGCGAGGGGCAGCAGGGTGGTGACTTG
>CAYSRR010000014.1:0-23370 GCA_964433375.1 uncultured Streptomycetaceae bacterium | reverse complement strand
GTATGGCAGCAACCGCAGGCAACGGGCCCGGCGCCCAGGACTGGTGAAAATCGTTCGGGTAGGGATACCAGATCGAGCGGTAGCCCTGGATGTCGAGCGACACCTCGACCACGATCACGGTCGGCTTGCGCGAAGCGAGCGCCCGGCGCAGCGCCGGCGCGTACTGGTCGGCCCTGGTGACGTGGACCGGATGCGCCCCCATGGATTCCGCCCACTGGCACAGGTCCGGGTTCCACAGCCCTTTCCGCCCCTTCCGGCGGTAATCGCAGAACGCCTCGCGGCCGTAGAGGCGGAACATCAGCTCGCGCTCGATCTGCAGCGAGCGGTTGTTCAACACCACCCACGTGACCGGCAGGTTCTGTTCGACCGCGGTCGCGACCGCCGTGCCGCCCATCAAAAACGAGCCGTCGCCGAGCAGGGCCAGCGCCGGCTTGTTGCCCGCGGCGATGCTCGCGCCGACGATCGCCGACGTGCTCCAGCCCATCCGGTGAAAGAAGCCGTTGTGCGCGACGTTGCGCGACGATGCCTTCATGAACGGCGGCGCGAAGGAAAGCAGGTGCCCGGTGTCGAAGAAAACCGGCATCTTCGGGTTCACCTTCGCCACCACCTCGCCGGTGTCGTGGCAGATGCGCGCGTAATGCAGCGGCGCGATGCTCGACCTGCGCTGGCCGGCCACCGACGCTTCCCACGATTTCTTCTCGGCGGCGATTTCCTTCAGCCAGGCGCCCTGCTCCTTCACGCCCGCCTTGCGGACGCCTTCCGTCAGCGCCTTCAACCCCAGGCGCGCGTCGCACGTCAACGCGACCGCCGTCGGATACGCGCGGCCCAGCTCGGTGGAATCGATGTCGAGATGGATCAGCTTCGTGCGTGCCGGGATGTCGAACAGCGTCCAGCCGCCGGTGTCGATGTCGCTGAAATGCGTGCCGACGCCGATGACAAGGTCGGCGCGCCGCCCCGCGGCGTTGCCATGGCCGGTGCCGGCGCGGCCGATGCAGCCGGCCGAGAGCCGGTGGCCTTCGGGAAACGCGCCCTTGCCGGTCGCGGTCGTGGCGACCGGTATGCCCGCGGCTTCCGCGAAAGCCAGCAGCTCGTCCCAGGCGCGCGAGTTGGCGATGCCGCTGCCCACCGCGAGGAAAGGACGCTTCGCCGACTTGAGCAACGCGACCGCCTTCTTCACGCCGTCCGGGTCGGGCGCTGGCGGATGCCAGCGCATGAACGGCCCGGGGTCCGGCAGCCTGTCCGGAATCAGCGTGTTCTGGATGTCGAACGGAATCTGGATCACGACCGGGCCGGGACGGCCGGAGATGGCCACCTGATAGGCGCGCAGGAACATGTCGAGCGCGTTATCCGGCCGCGTGATCATGAGCGCCCGCTTGGTGATGGGCTTCAGCACCGCGGTCCAGTCCTCGGGGCCGTGACGATAGGCCTCCTCGATGCCGCCGCGGTCGAACCAGTGCGTCGCGCCGGCGCTGGCGATCACCACCATGCCGACCGACTCGTAGAACGCGGTGGCGACGGCCGGCACGATGTTCATGTTGCCCGGGCCGACGCTGGTCGTCACGACGGGCAGCGGCCCGGCGCGGCGCACGCGCCACCAGCCGTCGGCCATCTGCACTGCCTGGTCCTCGACGCGCGCCGGCACGCCGCGGATTTTCGTCTCGTGCACCAGCTGGTCGAGCAGCGCCCAGTTGCCGTGGCCGTTCACGCCGAACACGACCTCGGTGCCCATTTTTTCCAGCAGCTTCGCCAGGGCGCGCGCCACGGTAATCTGCGCCATCACATTCTCTCCATTCCGTTATTCGATTCCACGCGCGGCGAACAGGGCCCTGGCTTCCGGCGTATCCAGGTAGCGCACGAACGCCTGCGCGCCCTCCTCGTTGCCCGCTTCCGTCATCGGCGCCGCCACGTATTCCGTGTAGCGCTGCAGCTCGGGCGGCAGCGGCGCGGCGAGCAGCAGCCCCTTGTCGCGGAACATCAGGATCTCGACGATGGCGCCGAAGCCGATTTCCTTGCCCTTGCCCTTGATCAGGTGTTCCATCATGGCCGGCCCGTTGCCGTAACGCACGGTCTTCGCCTGGATGCGCTCGAGCACCCCCAGCTCGTCGAGCACCCGCTCGAACTGCAGCCCGCTCGAGGCGCGGTTGAAGACGACGGAATCCGCGTCGAGCACCGCGTACTTGAGCGCGCCCACGCTGGAGATGTCCGGCGCCGGCGCGCCTTTGCGCACCACCATGCCGATGCCAACGCGACCCAGCTCCACCGCCAGGCCACCGTCGATCTTCTTTTCCTTCGCCAGGCCCTCGATCGCCTCGCGGGTCGCGATCACGACGTCGGGCTTCTCGCCGCCGGCGATGCGCCGCTGGATCGCCGGCGTCGTCGCCCACGTGATCTCCACCTCGCCGCCGGATTCCTCGCGGAACACCTCGACGGCATCGAGCAGGCCGGGCTCGATCGCGCCCGCGCTCAGCACGTGGATATCGGCGCTCATGACGCGAACACCCTGGCGCAGGTCGGAAGGTCGCGGGTGGAGGACAGGCCATCCACCTTTTGCAGCAGGCCGAACAGGTGCCGCGCGTCCTTCTCCGCATGCGTCTGCTTCGTGCAATCCGCGAACTTGGTCCACAGCTCGGCCGGGTCCATGGGGTCGTAGGCGTGGCCGCGGATGCGCGCGATCTCGCCGCTGTCGAGGACCTCGCCGTTCGCGAGCCGGATGACCACCCGCTCCGTCGGCGAGTGCGCCGGGTCGCGCTCGTCGAACGCCTCCACGGAGATCAGCCTGACCTTCGGGAAGAACGCCTGGATGTCCTGGCGCCGCACGATGTCGTCGGTGAATACGTCCACGCTCATGCGGCCGAGGATCACGGCCGCGGCCATCGCGAACTGCTCGCTGAACTTGGCTTCGAGGCCGGTCCGCGGGTTGTGGTTGGCGAGGACCACCACCTGCCCGATCCCCATGGTGACCTCGATGGCCGCGATGTCGTCCGGCTTGAGATTGCGGCCGGCCAGCATCTTCACCGCGGTGTCGAACGAGCGGTGCGTGAAGTAGCAGGAGGCGTACTTCTTCACGCACAGCGACTGCCACGGCAGGTACCACTCCTTGCCGACCTTCACCGGCGATTCGCGATCGGCGCTGGAGGGCGAGAACGCGTTGAGGAAGCCCTGCGCGTTTTCCAGCGTGTCGCGCCCCGCCGTCAGGCCGCCGGCGGCGAGCCGCGCCGAGGTCAACCCGTTGCGGGCCGCGAGCCCGGCGTGGTACGGCTTGGTCATCGTGCCGAAGTTCGGCGCGAGCCCGCCGGCATGGGTCGCCGCGATGGCCAGCGCGGCGACGGCGCGCTCGGCAGGCAGGCGGTGCAGCACGGCCGCCGCCGCGGCCGCGGCGACCACGCCGAACACCGCGGTCGGGTGCCAGCCCTTCTTGTGGTGCGCGGTATCGCGCCGGATCAGTTCGGCCCAGACCTCGTAGCCCGCGACGTACGCCGTGACGAGATCGCGGCCGCTCGAGCCCAGCTTCTCGCCCTCGGCCAGGATCGCCGGGACCAGCACCGTGCTCGGATGCCCGGTGAGGGAATGATCGTCGTAATCGAGCGCATGCCCGGCCGCCCCGCCGACCAGCGCCGCGTCGGGCGCCGACGCGGTGAGCGCGGACAGGCACAGGCGCGCCTCGCCCCTGCCTTCCGTCGCCACCAGCGTCCGGCGCACGATGTCGACGACCGGCTCCGTGATGCCGACCATGATCACGCCGACCGTGTCGGTGAACGCGTTCCTGACGAGCGGCAGCGTGCTCGCAGGCAATTGCTCGTACCGGATGCCCTCGAGAAACCGGCCCAGTTCGGCCGTCAATCCGCTCATTGATTCAACTCCGTTGGTGTCGGGCCGCGGGCATGTGCGCAACGGCATCGATGCCGCCGCGCGGCGCAAATCCGTTTTGCTGATCCCCTATTCTAGACCCTACTCACGACTCACGAATCACGAATCACAACTTGACGCGCTTCACGAAGCGCGCCGGCAGCAGCGCGCCGTCCTTCGGCCCCATGCCCTCTTTCGCGGCTTCCTCGAAGCACTCGAGCGAGCGTTGCGAGACCGGCAGATCGATGCCGAGCGTCGTGCCCTCCGCGATCATCACCCGCAGGTCCTTGCAGATCAGGTCCACGTCGAAGGTGACCGGCCCGCTGTCCTGCCCCCTCAATCCCGCGGCGACCGCCGGGCCGCGCGCTTTCAGAACGTTGGGGCCGCCCGAGGTTTCCGAAAAAATGCTGATGAGCCGGTCCGGATCGAGCTTGAGCGGCGCGCACAGCGCCAGCGCCTCGCTGAACGCCTGCCAGTAAACCATCAGCGGCAGGTTGATCGCGAGCTTCATGCGCGCCCCGGCGCCCACCGGGCCGACGTGCTCGAGCCTGCGGCACAACTGTTCGAGCACCGGCCGGGCGCGCGCCACGTCGGCATCGGTGCCGCCGGCAAAACCGAAGAGCTTGCCCTCCCGCGCGGGACCGACGGTTCCCCCCACTGGGCAGTCGATCAGCGCCCCGCCCTTGTCTTGCACTTCCGCCGCAAGGGCGGTCTGGACTTCCGGGCGCACCGTGCTCATCTCGACGAACAGCTTGCCGCGGACGTCGCCGGCCAGCAGTCCCTGCGGTCCGTGGTACATCGCGGCGATGGCCTTGTCGTCGGTGAGCATGGTGATGATGAGCTCCGTCGCGGCCATGAGCGCCGCGGGCGACGCGGCCACCTTCGCGCCGGCCGCGGCCAGCGCCTTCGTTTTCTCCGCCGTGCGGTTCCACACCGTGAGTTCGTGCCCGGTGTCCATCAGCCGCAGGGCCATGGCCGCACCCATCCTTCCGGTGCCGGCGATCCCGATCTTCATGCAACCCTCCTTTTTCCCGGGCCGCAGGTTGACATGGGCGGCAGCGGCTCGTCAAACTCCACCGCGCCGCGGCGCCCGTCATATATACTCGGCCCGGCGATTTCCGACGACAGGAGGAGCAAGTTATGACGACAGCCATAGCGACACAATATGAAATCGACGTCGAGGACGTCGAATATCTCCGCCACGGCGACAAGCCGCTGCTCGCGCGCATTTACAAGCCGCGCGGGACGGGACCGTTCCCGCTGATCGTCGACCTGCACGGCGGCGCCTGGTGCAACAAGGACCGCACGAGCGACGCCGGCACGGACGAGCCGCTGGCGAAGAGCGGCGTCACCGTCGTGTCGCTGGATTTCCGCATGCCGCCCGACGCCGGCTATCCCGCGTCGCTGCAGGACGTGAACTACGCGATCCGCTGGTGCAAGGCGCGGGCCGGGGAACTGAAGACCCGCCCCGACCTGATCGGCATCCTCGGTGTTTCCAGCGGCGGCCACCAGGCCATGCTGACGGCGCTGCGGCCGAACGATCCGCGATATTCCGCCCTGCCGCTTCCCGACACGGCGGTCTCATCTGCCGCCCCGGACGCCTCGGTGCGCTGCGCGGTGATGTGCTGGCCCGTGATCGACCCGCTGGGCCGCTACCAGTACGCGAAATCCAGCCAGAGCGGCCCGCTCAAGAAGCAGGCGGACAACTGGGTGCAATGCCACGATCAGTACTGGCGGGACGGCGAAGCGGCCATGGCCGAGGGCAATCCCACGCTGCTGCTCGAGCGCGGCGAGAAAACCCCCTTGCCGCCGGTGATCTACATCCAGGGCACCGCCGACGTCGCGCACCCCGTTCCCAACCGCGAGCGCTTCATCGCCAATTACCGCAAGGCGGGCGGGCGCGTGGAGTTGCACCTGTTCGAGGGCATGGGCGAGGCATTCATCACCAACGACCCCGACTCGGCGCAAGCGCGCTCGGCCGTCGAGAAGATCATCGAGTTCGTCCACCGCGAAATTCCCGCATGACCGCACCGATCGTCATGAAATTCGGCGGCTACCAGGAACCCGCCTCCATCCACAACCAGGCCGCGACGCGTTTCGGCGAGATCCTCTCCAGGCAGCTCGGTGACCGCATCCGCTTCGAGCTGATCGGCAGCGTCCTCAAGCTCGGCCGGATGTCGGGCGATCTCGTGCCGATGACCGAGCGCGGGGAGCTGTCGTTCTGCTACATGTCCACCGTGCGCTTCTCGAAAGCCGCGCCCGAGTTGCAGCTCCTGGAGCTGCCCTTCGTCGTCAAGGACCGTACCGCCGTGTTCAATGCGCTCGACGGCGAGTTCGGCGAGGCGGCCCGGCGCGGGATCGACGAAAAGATGGCGGTCCGCGTGCTCGGCTACTGGGACAACGGCTTCCGCTACCTCTCGAACCGCGTGCGGCCGATCCGCAAGCCCGAGGATTGCCGGGGCATCCGCATCCGCACCCAGATGAGCGACCTGCACGGCGAGCTCTTCCGGGCGCTGGGGTTCGAGCCGATCAAATGCGACATCAAGGAATTCATCGAACAGGTCGGCGGCGACCGCTTCCAGGCCCAGGACAACCCGCTCACCAACATTTATAACTTCGGGGTGCATGACCACCACCGCTACATCACGCTCACCGCGCACTTGTGGGGCGCGAGCGCGTTCGTGTGCAATGCCGCGCACTACGGAAGCTGGCCGAAGGACGTGCGGGATGCCGTGGTAGCGGCGGCGAAGGAAGCGACCGCCTACCAGCGCCAACTGGCGGCGGCGGAAGACGCGGAGATGATGAAGAAATTCGACCCGGCGAAGAACGAACTGATCCGGCTCACCGACGCCGAGCGCGGCGCGTTCATAAAAGCCGTCGAGCCGGTTCTGGCCAAGTACCGGGAAAAGTTCGGATCGAAACTCTTCGCCGGCCTCGAAACGGCGTAATTCGTAAATCGACGTCTCTTCACACCGGCCCTCTCCCTGAAATCAGGGAGAGGAAAATCGCCACGCAATCGAATCACGACTCACGAATCACGACTCACGCTCCTGGCATTATTGCGGCTCGATCTTCGCCGCCTTCGCGATCTCGCCCAGGCGCTTGAGGTCCGCGTGATAGGCCTTGGCCCAGACCGCGGGGGACTCGCCCCTGGGTTCGTAGCCGTTGTTGACGAAATGGTCGCGCACTTGCGGCACCTGCAGCGCCTTGTGGACGGCCTGCTGGAAGCGCGTCACCCGCGCCATCGGCGTCTTCAGCGGCGCGAACATGCCGTGCCAGCCCGCGTCCGCGACGAAGCCCGGCAACGCCGCTTCCGCGATGGTGGGAAGATCCGGCAGCGACACCAGGCGCTTCGCCCCGGTGAACGCCAGGCCGCGCAGCCGCCCGGCCTTGACGTGCGGCACGCCCACCGACCCCGCCGGGTAATGGATCTGCACCTCGCCCCCGAGCACGGCGTTCGCCGCCGGGCCGCCGCCCTTGTACGGCACGTGCTGCATGTCGACGCCCGCCTTCAGGTTGAACATCGCGCCGGCGAGATGCTGCCCGTTGCCGACGCCGGCCGTGCTGTAGCGGATCTTGCCGGGCTGCTGCTTCGCGAGCGCGATCAGTTCCTTCACCGTCTTCGCCGGGAAGCTCGGGTGCGCCACCATCAGGTAGCCGGTGCCGATCGCGACGTTGGTGACCGGCAGGAAGTCCGTGTCCAGGTTGAACGGCAGCTTCTTGACGATAAACTTGTTGACCGCGAGGCCGAACGAGGTATTCATGTACGTGTAGCCGTCGGGCGTCGCGTTCCTGAGGATCTCGGCGCCGAGGATGCCGTTGGCGCCGCCCCGGTTTTCGATCACGATCGGCTGCCCGAGGCCCTCCTCGACATGCCTGAAGAGCACCCGCGAGAACACGTCGACGTTGCCGCCCGGCGGGAACGGCACGATCACGCGGATCGGGCGAACCGGGTACGCCTGCGCCCAGGCCGCGCCCGCGGCAGCGATGGCGGACAGGGCTATCAATACGGAAGCAAGATGGCGACGCATGATGTTTCCTCCTCGGCTGTCGATTTATTGTCTATGGTCCAGCGCCAGCCGGGGATGGTAAAGGAATCGGGCGAGCCTGCAAACCCTCCTCTTTATCGCTACGATAGCGCAGCCCGTCCAACCCCCAGGAGACAACACGCATGAATGGCGTCACCCGAGCCTTGTCGCGGTATGTTGCCGCATCGCAATACGATGGCCTGCCGCCGGAGGTCCGCCACGAGGGCCTGCGCGCCTTCGTCAACTGGGCCGGCTGCGCCGCCGGCGGCTCGCGCGAGCTCGACGTTGAATTGATGATCGAGGTGCTGTCGGAGTTCAACGGCGCCAAGAACGCCACCGTCGTCGGCCGCCGCGAGCGGCTCGACGCCCCCAACGCCACGCTCGTCAACTCGATGAGCTCGGCCGCGCTCGCATTCAACGACACTCACAACCGCTCGGTCGCCCACCCGACGAGCCCGGTGGCCGCCGCGCTGCTGGCGCTCGCGGAGCGCCGCCCGGTAACCGGACGGGATTTCCTGCACGCGCTCATCCTCGGCATCGAGATCCAGTGCCGCATCGGCAACATCCTGTGCACGCCGCCGGCCGAGTGCGCGGTCGGTCTGTCCACGCAGGGCCTGCTGGGCGGCATCGGCGCAGCGGTGGCCGCGGCGAAAGTCCTCGGACTGGACGAAAGCGGCGTGGCGACGACCATCGGTCTCGCCGCCAACCAGGCGGCCGGCATCCGGGAATCGCAATCCACGATGGGCAGCCACCTGATCCCCGGGCACGCCGCGCGCTGCGGGCTGATGGCGGCGCTGCTCGCCGCCTGCGGATTCGAGTGCTCGGACACCATGATCGAGGGGTCCAAGGGTTTCGCCGTATCTTTCGCCACCCGGCCTAACTTCGACGCGGGGCTCGACGGGCTCGGGAAGACCTTCGAGATCACCACCCTCGCCTACAAGCCCTACCCGTCCGGCGTGGTGATCCACCCGATCATCGATGCCTGCCTGGAAATCGCGGGCGCGAAGCCTCTTGCGGCCGCGCAGATCGAGCGCATCGAGCTGACGGTCAACCCGCTCGCCGTGAAGCTCACGAACCTCGTCGAGCCGAAGGACCGCGGCCAGGGCCTCGTGAGCATGCAACACTGGGCCGCGGCGACGCTCGTGCACGGCACGGCCGGCATCGCGCAAATCGCCGACGCCGTGGTGCGCGACCCGGCGATCGCGCAACTACGCCGCAAGGTCACCCACGTCGCGATGGAAAGCATGAAACCCGAGGCCGCCGAAGTGCGCGTCGTACTGAAGGATGGCCGCAGCCTGCAGGCCGGGGTTCAGCATTGCCGCGGCAGCGTGGGCCGGCCGCTCGCCGACGCGGACATCACCGACAAGACCCGGGGCCAACTGCAGACGGCCTTCCCGGCCGACGTCGCGGAAAAAATCCTGGCGGAATGCTGGCGCATCGGGGACTACCCGCGCGTTGATGCGTTGTGCGGACTGCTGGCGGCAGGATAAAAACGAACCGGTACCTCTGAAACAACTTGTCACCTTGCCGGAATCCGGCCGGTCACCCAGCGTGACACGGGACAGGGCTTCGGCGACTGGCTGCATGGCGGAGTCCTCCTGAGCAGGCCCGGAATGGGCAAGGCTCGCCATACTAAGCAGGTGGGTGGCTCAGGACGTGAGCCTCAAGGCCGGTGAGGAGTGAGGAGTCGGACAAGCCCTGCCCGGCTCGGCGAATCTGGCCGGAGATCGCCCCCTTGGACGCCTCGCTCGCGTAAATCTGATTACCTCTGCCTGATCAGACGTCAATTATTTACCATTAGTTAACATAATATTAACACTTAAGTCGTGCATTGAATTTCAGTTGACTCTTGTATTATTTATCAATAGACTCTTGTATAACTTTCTCCTCCATCATGGCCTCTCCCACCCAAAAGCTCGCTTCCGCCCTGGACGCCCTCAAGGTGCTCCAGGATCGAGGGCTGCAGGCCCTGTCGGGCAGCGAACTGTCCCGGTCGGATCGCGAGATCCTTCAACGCGCCGGGTTCCTGAAGAAAGTGCTGCGCGGCTGGTACATCCCCAGCCGGCCGGGCGAATCCGGCGGCGACACCACGGCGTGGTACGCGAGCATGCGGGAATTCGTCGCCGGCTACTCGCGGAAGCGCTTTGGCGACCGCTGGCACGTGAACCCGGAGCAATCCCTCCTGCTCCGCAGCGGCGAGCGAACCCTGCCCCGGCAAGTCCAGATCTGGGCAACGAAGGGCACCAATCAGACCGTCGAGCTGCCTCACGGTTGTTCGCTATTCATCTACAAAGCCCCCGAACTCCTGCCCGCATCGCCAGCCCCGGACTGCGGGGGCCTGCGCCTGGTGGAATTGCCGGCGGCGCTGGTCACCGCCAGTCCGACGTTGTTTACCCATAGCCCGATGTCGGCGCAGATCGCGTTCAACTCCCTCCCCGATGCGTCGGAGGTGCTGAGGCTGCTTCTGTCCGGGACGCGTCCCACCGTGGCCGGACGCATTGCCGGCGGATTCAGGGCGGTTGGCAGGGCGTCCCTGGCCGACGAGATTCTCGGTGCCATGCGCAGCGCCGGCTATGCCGGCAGCGAGACCAATCCATTCGAAAGTCCGCCAACTTCATTGCTTCCCGGCGGACGGCCGGAATCGCCCCACGTGCAGCGCCTGCGGCTGATGTGGGCCGCGGCGCGCGAACCGGTACTCAAGGCCTTTCCAGCGCCTGCAACCCTTCCGGCCGACATCGACGCGCTCCTGGAAGACGTCGAGGCACGCTACGTGACCGATGCCTATCACTCGCTGTCCATCGAGGGCTATCGGGTTTCCGCGGATTTGATCGGAAAGGTTCGCGATGGAAACTGGAATCCCGACGGCAACGAGCAGGACCGCGGAATGCGCGATGCGATGGCCGCGCGGGGCTATTTCGAAGCGCACAACGTCGTGAAAGAAGACCTCACGCGCATTTTCGAGGGAGCCAATGCCGGCACCGTGTTCCGACAGGGATTGTCCCGCTGGTACCAGGCCCTCTTCGGCCCAAGCGTGAAAGCCGGCATCCTGAAGCCGGCGGATCTCGCGGGTTTCCGCAACGACCAGGTCTTCATTCGCGGAGCGCTGCACGTTCCATTCCCGAAGGAGGCCGTGAGAGAATGCATGCCCGTTCTTTTCGAGTTTCTCGAAGCCGAAAAGGCGCCCGCCGTACGCGCGATCCTCGGCCATTTCCTGTTCGTCTACATCCATCCCTACATGGACGGAAATGGCCGCCTGGCGCGGTTCCTGATGAACCTCATGCTGGTCTCGTCGGGATATGTCTGGACGGTCATTCCCGTTCAGCGGCGCAACGAGTACATGAAAGCGCTCGAGCAAGCGAGCTCATTCGGCAACATCATTCCATTCGCGACTTTTGTTGCCGAGCTGGTGAAGGAACAGACGAAGGCGCCTCTTCCCAAGCCGCAATAGGCTGCCTGTGGGTAGGAATGTGGGCAGGCGGCCACGGCCTGCCACCGCTTCCCAGGGATTTCAGGAACCTGGACCACCTGACTGGCGGAGAGAGAGGGATTCGAACCCTCGATAGGATTTTGTCCTATACGCCCTTAGCAGGGGCGCGCCTTCGACCACTCGGCCATCTCTCCGTTACTTCTCAATCAACGAACTACGACTGCATACCACAACTCTTCATCAACCAGTGGTCGAAGGCGCGCGGCGCCAGGATTTACGACGGCTGCGCCGTGACCACTCGGCCATCTCTCCGTTTAGGAAATCGGGCCGCAACACCGGTCCGATTTCCTAACCACTCGGCCATCTCGCCACCTAACGCAGATTAACGCAGATGAAATACTTTAGCCAACTAAAATAAAGCCTTTGACCATCTGCGTTTATCGGCGGCTTCATTCATGCTGGTTGTTCGAGCCCGAAGGCCTTGTGCAGCGCGCGCACGGCGAGCTCCATCTGCTTCTCGCTGATCACGATCGAGATCTTGATCTCCGAGGTCGAGATCATCTCGATGTTGATCCCCTCTTCCGCGAGGGTGCGGAACGCGGCGCTGGCGATGCCCGCGTGCGAGCGCATGCCGACGCCCACCACGGACACCTTGGCGATCTTGTCGCCGCTCTCCACGCCGCGCGCCTTGATGTGCTTGACCACGGGCTCGAGTATCTCGAGCGTCTTCCTGAAGTCGTTGCGGTGCACGGTGAACGAGAAGTCCGTCATGCCGTCGTGGCTGACGTTCTGCACGATCATGTCCACGTCGATGTTAGCGTCGCCCACCGGCCCCAGGATCTGGTAGGCGATGCCGGGGCGGTCGGGCACGCCGAGGATGGTGATCTTCGCTTCGTCGCGGTTGAACGCGATGCCTGAAATGCTGGCCTGTTCCATCTTCTGGTCTTCCTCGAAAGTGATCAACGTGCCTTCGCCCTCATCCTCGAAGCTGGAGAGCACCCGCAGCTTGACCCGGTACTTGCCCGCGAACTCGACCGAGCGGATCTGCAGCACCTTGGAGCCGAGGCTCGCCATCTCGAGCATTTCCTCGAAAGTGACGGTCTTCAGGCGCCGCGCCTCGGGCACGATGCGCGGGTCGGTGGTGTAGACCCCGTCCACGTCGGTATAGATCTGGCATTCGTCGGCCTTGAGCGCCGCCGCCAGCGCGACCCCGGTCGTGTCCGAGCCGCCGCGGCCGAGGGTCGTGATGTTGCCCTTCTCGTCCGCGCCCTGGAAGCCGGCAACGACGACGACGCGCCCCTCGGCCAGGTCCTGGCGAATCAGAGCTTCGTCGATGCTGACGATGCGCGCCTTGGTGTGGGCATTGTCGGTGAGGATCTTCACCTGGCCGCCGGTGTAGCTGCGCGCCTGGAGCCCCTGTTCCATCAGCGCCATCGACAGCAGCGCGATCGCCACCTGCTCGCCGGTGGACACCATCACGTCGAGCTCGCGCGGGTCGGGGCGGGCCTGGATCTCGTGGGCGAGCGCGATCAGGCGGTTGGTCTCGCCCGACATGGCGGAAACCACCACCACCAGCTGGTGCCCCTTGGCATGCCAGCGCGCGACGCGCCGGGCGACGTTCTTGATGCGCTCGGGCGAGCCCACCGAGGTACCGCCGTATTTCTGGACGATCAGGGCCATGAGGATTGCGAGGCGAAAAGCCGCGTATTTTAGTTGATTTTTAGGGGAAAAACGAGGTGCGGCCCATTCCTGCCCATGCGCTCGGCATAAGCGTGAACCATTCATGTCCCGGGCGGTCCATTTTGTATCCACTTTGCATGGCAGCCCACATGAAACCTTTTGAACGCATCACGAACCCGCGTGAAATCCGGCGCCGCCTGCGCCTGAACCAGCAGGAATTCTGGTCACGCATCGGGGTCACCCAGAGCGGGGGCTCGCGCTACGAGGGCGGCCGCGGCATGCCCAAGCCCGTGCGGGAACTGCTGAGGCTGGTGCACATCGAGGGCATCGCCCTCCACCGGGCCAAGGGCAGCGATTTCGAGGTCGCCGCCTATCTCAAGCAGGCCAATCCCCGCCTCTACGACCGCCTGCGCAAGGCCGCGTCGAAGACCAACGGCAGGAAAAAGACCTAGTTCAAGCAAAAGCGGGCCCTTTAGGCCCGCTTGTTTTTTGGCGGAGGGTGAGGGATTCGAACCCCCGGTGAGTTGCCCCACAACGGTTTTCAAGACCGCCGCATTAAACCGCTCTGCCAACCCTCCTTACCGTCACTGTAGCCGGTTTTGGCTCCGGCCGCGCCTGACGGCGCTTAACCTTGTCAGGTTAGCCTACGCCGAAATGCGCCCGGGCAGCCCCGTACTCCGAATCATGCCTCTGGAGGGCAACCCATCCCGCCCGCCATGCAGGTAACAGGGAGCGCATTTTCAAGACCGGTGTATTCAACCGCTCTGCCACCCTTCCCCTGAAACAATCCCGTCACGAGCGCGCGCTAGTTTACACGCGTTATCAAGCGCTTGGGATCGGACCGGGCGTTTAAGCCATTGAAACTTCGGGACCCTTTAGGTAGTCTTATAGCCTAGGAATTCACAAGGAGGCATGAATGCAACCTGAACTGCAACCGAACCAATCCGTATACCAGGCCGGTGCCGGCAGGATCGCGCTCCAGCAGCAGCGCGTACTGCGCAACACCTACCTGCTGCTGGCTCTTACCATGGTGCCGACGATGGCCGGTGCCTTTGTCGGCATCAGCACGGGCAGCATCATCATGCAGAACCCGATCCTGAGCTTTTTCGTCCTGCTGGGCGCGGTAATCGGCCTGCAGTACGCCATCGCCGCCAACCGCAACAGCGCACTCGGCGTCGTGCTCCTGCTCGGCATGACCTTTCTGCTCGGCTGGTGGCTGGGACCGCTGCTCGCCGTGGCGCTTTCGTTGAGCAACGGGCCGCAATTGATCGGCATGGCGGCCGCGGGTACCGGCGCGATCTTCGTCGTAATGGCCGGCATCGCCATCACGACGAAGCGGGACTTCAGCTTCATGGGCAAGTTCCTGTTCGTCGGCATGATCGTCGCCCTGCTCGCCATCGTCGCCAACATGTTCCTGCAGGTACCGGCGCTGGCGTTGACGATCTCCGCGGTCGTGATCGTGGTGTTCTCGCTGTTCCTGCTCCACGACGTGAGCCGCATCGTCAACGGCGGCGAGACCAATTACATCATGGCGACGACGGGCGTTTACCTGAGCCTGTTCAACATCTTCGCCAACCTGCTGCACCTCCTGATGGCGCTCACCGGCGAGCGGGACTGAAACCACCCCGGTTCGCAACGCTCACCACCCCTCCTTCCCAAGGAGGGGTAACAAAAAAGGCACCTGCGGTGCCTTTTTTGTTGGGGTGGTTAGCGGTCGAAGACCGCGATGGATTCGACGTGCGCCGTGTGCGGGAACATGTTCACCACCCCCGCCGCCGAGAGCCGGTAACCGCGCAACTGCGTGAGGGCGCCGGCATCCCGCGCCAGGGTTCCCGGATTGCACGACACGTATACCAGGCGCCGCGGCCCGTCCTCCGGCAGCGCCTGCACCACGTCGAACGCACCGTCGCGCGGCGGGTCCAGCAACACGCGGTCGAAGCGGCCCAGGCCGTCCAGCAGCTTGTCGGCGGACCGGTAGAGATCGCGCTCGACGAAGGACGCCAACGCCGACAGGCCGTTGGCTTCCGTGTTCTGCTCCGCGCGGCGCACCAGCGCGCCACTGCCCTCGACGCCGACCACCGTGGCGCCGCTGCGCGCGATGGCCAGCGCGAAATTGCCGACCCCGCAGAACAGGTCCGCCACGCGCTCGCCGGATTGCGGCGAGAGCAGCGCGAGCGCGCGGCGCACCAGGACGCCGTTGACCGCGGGATTCACCTGCGTAAACTCCGTCGGGGAGAAGCGTATCTTCAGATCGAACTCGGGCAGCGCGTAGTGGAGATCCGCGTCGTCCGCCGCCGACAGGGGCGCGGCCGTCTCGGGCCCGCCCGGCTGCAGGTAAAGCCGTACGCCGTGCAGTTTCGAAAAGCCGTTCAGCAGCTCGACATCGGGCGGCAGCAAGGGCTCCAGCACGCGCAGCACCAGCACGTCGTCCCCCTCGCCCAGCGCCACCTCGATCTGCGGCAGGCGGCTGCGGATCGAGAGCGCACCGACCAGGTCTCGCAGAGGGCGGATCAGCGCGGACAGGCGCGGGGGCAGCACCTCGCAACTGTCCATATCCGCGACATAGCTGCTGCGCTTTTCGTGAAAGCCGACCAGCACCCCGCCCTTCCTGGCCACGTAGCGCACCGCGAAGCGGGCACGATGGCGGTAGCCCCACGCCGGCCCGTGAATGGCCGGCAGGACCTGCTCCGGCCGCACCCGGCCGATGCGCCACAGGCTGTCTTCGAGCACGCGCTGCTTCACCGCCACCTGGGCGCGCGCGTCGAAATGCTGCAGGCTGCAGCCGCCGCACATGCCGAAGTGCCGACAACGCGGCGCGACCCGCAGCGCACTCTCCTGGATGACCGAGACTACCGTGGCCTGCTCGTAGCTCGATTTCTTGCGATAGACCGAATAAGTGACAGTCTCGCCCGGCAGCGCGCCCTCGATGAAGATGGCCTTGCCGTCGCGGCGCGCGATGCCGCGGCCTTCCTGATCCAGGGATTCGACTTTGAGCGTTTCCATGATGCCCGCCGCGGCGGAGTCAAAGTGCGCCGTGAGAACGGTAGCGGGATTCTAACCCGGCAGCTTCGTCCCGTTAAGAATTTCTCACGCGCGCCAGCGCGTGAGAAATTCTTTCCAGTGAGATTCGGATGACTTGGCCAGCGTCGTGCGCACCAGGTCGCACTCGGCCTTGTGCTGTTGATCGGTCAGGGCGCCGCGCATCAGCTGGAAGCGCAGGTAGACGATGTAGGTGTTGACGACGTCCGCCTCGCAGTAATTCCGGATCTCCGCCAACTTACCCGCCTGGTAGGCGTCCCAGACCGCGGCGCCCCCGATTCCGACCTTGCCGGGCAGCCCCATCAATTGCGTGAGCGCATCCAGCGGGGCGTTGGCGCGCGGCTGGTAGAGCGCGAGCAGGTCCATCAGGTCGAGATGGCGGGAATGGTAACGGCTGATGTAGTTGTTCCACTTGAATTCGCGGTCGTCATCGCCCAGTTCCCAGTAGCGGCGCGCTTTCACGCCGTGGATCAACCCACGGTAATGCATCACCGGCAGGTCGAAGCCGCCGCCGTTCCAGGACACGATCTGGGGCGTGTACTTCTCGATGCCGTCGAAGAAGCGCTGGATCAGCTCGCCTTCGCTCTCGCCGCCGATGGACCAGACCTTGAAGCTGTCGCGGTCCCGCAGCGCGCAGGAAATGACGACGACGCGGTGCAGATGCAGCGGCAGGAAATCGCCGCCCGTCGCCTGGCGGCGCAGCTGGAACGCCATCTCGGCAACGTCCCGGTCCGGAATTTCCGGGCCCAGTCCGTGCAGGACCCGCAGACCGCCGACGTCCGGCACCGTCTCGATGTCGAAAGCTAGAACCGGAACCATAAAAAATAGACAGGATTTACAAGATTTACAGGATCAACCCGAAACAGCCATTGAAAGAAGTCCGGGTTTAATTGTTTTGATCTTGTTAATCCTGTTAATCCTGTCCATTCGGGTTTCAACCGGGGAAGACACCGGTGGAAAGATAGCGGTCGCCGCGATCGCACACGATGGAGACGATCACCGCGTTTTCCACCTCGCGCAGCACCTGCATCGCCGCCCACAGCGCGCCGCCGGAGGAGATGCCGGCAAAAATGCCCTCCTCGCGCGCCAGCCGGCGCGTCGTCTCCTCGGCATCGGACTGCGACACCTCGATCACGCGGTCGACCATCTTCCAGTCGCAGATCTTCGGCAGGTATTCCTTCGGCCACTTGCGGATGCCGGGTATCTGGGAACCGTCCGTGGGCTGGCAGCCGATGACCTGGATCTTCGGGTTCTGCTCCTTGAAGAAGCGCGAACAGCCCATGATGGTGCCGGTCGTGCCCATGCTGGACACGAAATGCGTGATGCGGCCCTGCGTGTCGCGCCAGATCTCAGGCGCGGTGCCCTCGTAATGCGACAGCGGGTTGTCGGGATTGGCGAACTGGTCGAGGATCACGCCCTTGCCCTCGTCGCGCATCTTCTCGGCGACGTCGCGCGCCATCTCCATGCCCCCCTCCCTGGGGGTGAGCACGATCTCGGCGCCGAACGCGGCCATGCTCTGGCGACGCTCCACGGACAGGTGCTCGGGCATGACCAGGATCATGCGATAACCCATCATCGCCGCGCACATGGCGAGCGCGATGCCGGTGTTGCCGCTGGTGGGCTCGATCAGCGTCGCGCCGGGCCTGATGTCGCCGCGCTCCTGCGCGCGCCGGATCATCGAGAACGCGGGACGGTCCTTGACCGAGCCGGCGGGGTTGTTGCCTTCGAGCTTCAGCAGCAGTGCATTGCTGGTCTTGCCGGGCAGGCGCTTCAGCTTCACCAGCGGCGTGTTGCCGACGAAGTCTTCGAGCGTGCGGAAATCGGAAACGGGTCGGGTATTCATGTGCTCATGATACGCGCAACAGCTTTTCCACGTAGCGCGCGACCCCCTGCTCCACCGTGAGGAACGGCGCGTCGTACCCCGCCGCTCGCAGCGCCGAGATGTCCGCCTGCGTGTAGCTCTGGTAGCGCCCCTTGAGGTCGGCCGGGAACGGGATGTAGCGGATGATGCCGCGGGCGCGCATCCCGTCCAGCGTCAGCGGTTCCTCGCTGGCCGCCTTGCGGCACGCGTTGACGGTCGCGACCGCCACGTCGTTGAAGCTTTGCGCGGCGCCCGTGCCCACGTTGAAAATGCCCGACCGGCCCGGGTAGTCGAGAAAATACAGATTCACCTTGACGCAGTCCTCGACCGAGACGAAGTCGCGGCGCTGCTCGCCGTCGCCGTAGCCGCCGCTGCCCTCGAACAGCCGCACGTGGCCGGCGGCGCGGTACTGGTTGAAGAAATGGAACGCGACCGACGCCATCCGGCCCTTGTGCTGCTCGCGAGCGCCGTAGACGTTGAAATAGCGCAGCCCCACCACCTGCGCGGCGAGCGTCTTGCCCCGCTTGCGCACCGCCTGGTCGAACCGCAGCTTCGAGTCGCCGTAGATGTTGAGCGGCGCCTCGTGCCCGCCCTCGCGGAATTCCTGGCTGGCCCCGTAGATCGCCGCGGACGACGCGTAGATCAGGGGAATCCTCGCCGCCGTGCAGTAGTCGAGCAGGCGCTCCGAGTAATGCAGGTTGGTTTCCATCACGTCGGCGCGCTCGCGCTCGGTCACCGTCGTGTCCGAGTTCGCGCCCTGGTGCAGGATGGACGCCAGCGCCCCCTTGTACGCCCCCGCCTCGAGCTTGCCGATGAACTCGTTCTTGCCCAGGTACTCGGAGGTCACGCAGTCGGCGAGATTGGCGGGCGCCGGGCCATGCTTCGGGTCGTCCACGGCGACGATGTCGTTCACGCCCCGGTCGTTCAGCGCCTTGACGAGGTTGGAGCCGATGAATCCGGCCGCGCCGGTGACCACGTAATGCATCGCCGCCCGCCTTTATGCGCCGATGGCCGAAGGATGAAGGATGAAGGATGAAGGATGACCCGCCGGCACGCCGTGCCGGAATTTTTGCCTTTTGCCTTTTGCCTTTTGCCCTTTCACTTTCCGTCCTTCCCGAAAAGCTCTTTCGGGGTGACCACCGCGGTGCCGAACTTCCCGACCACGATGCCCGCCGCCCGGTTCGCGAGCCGGACGGCATCCTTCATGCGCGCGCCGCCCGCCAGCGCGACGGCCAGCGTCGCGATCACGGTATCGCCCGCGCCGCTCACGTCGGATACTTCGCGCGCCTGGGTCGCCACGTGCAGCCGGCTGCCGTCCTGGAACAGAGTCATGCCCTCACCACCACGCGTGACCAGCAAGGCCTTCGCGTCGAGCTTGCGGCGCAGGCGCTGGGCCCGCTCGGCCAGGTCGCGCTCGTTCTTCCAGGCACCCGCCACCTGGGTGAATTCCGAGCGGTTGGGCGTGATCAGCGTCGCCCCCTTGTAACGCGAATAATCGTCGCCCTTCGGGTCCACCAGCACCGGCTTGCCCGCCCGGCGCGCCAGGTTGATCATCCTGACGATGTGCGTCAGCCCGCCCTTGCCGTAATCGGACAGGATGACGGCATCCACTTCGCCCAGCAACTTCTCGAAATCCCGCAGCTTGGAAGCCAACACCTCGTGCCCCGGCGCCGTCTCGAAATCGACCCGCAGCAGCTGCTGGTTGCGGCCTGCAATCACGCGCAGCTTGACGGTGGTCTTGATGCCGCGGTCGTGGTGGAGCCGCGGCTCGACGCGCTCACGCTTGAGCAGGCTCTCCAGGCGGGCGCCGGGCTCGTCCGCGCCGACGACGGAAAGCAGGATCGTCCGGGCGCCCAGCGCCGCCGCGTTGCGCGCGACGTTCGCGGCACCGCCGGGGCGCTCCTCCTCGTGGTCGATCCTGACGATGGGCACCGGCGCTTCGGGCGAAATGCGGTCGACCTCGCCCACCCAGTAGCGATCCAGCATCGCATCACCCACCACCAGCACCCGCGCTTCGCGCAAGGCAGAAGGATGAAGTATGAAGGATGAAGTACCGGCGCGACGCGCCGGAACCCTGCCCTTCTGCCTTCTGCCTTCTGCCTTCATCCTTGAATTGTAGCGGGCTTTCATCCCGCGATTGCGGCGTTGATCGCATGCAGGGCCGCGAGCGGGTCCGGCGCCCGCGTGATCGGCCGGCCGATGACGAGGTAATCGGCGCCGTCCGCGATCGCCTGGCGCGGCGTGGCGATGCGTTGCTGGTCGTCCTTGCCCGCTTCCGCCGGGCGTATGCCGGGCGTGACCAGGGCGAACGCCTTGCCGCATTCCTGGCGCAGCATCGCGGCCTCCTGCGGCGAGCACACCACGCCAT
This sequence comes from uncultured Streptomycetaceae bacterium, assembly GCA_964433375.1. Lineage (GTDB taxonomy): Bacteria > Pseudomonadota > Gammaproteobacteria > Burkholderiales > SG8-41 > SG8-41. The sequence goes on along the minus strand of CAYSRR010000014.1, from coordinate 3,121 downwards.
CGAGCCCGCAGGCCTGCGCCAGGCGCGCCAGGCGCGACACCGCGTCCCGCGGGCTGCCGGCGATGCCGACCTCGGTCAGCTCGCCGGCGCCCATGCTGGTCAGCACGGTGACGGCAATGAGCTTCGGCGGCCGCGCCGTCCCGGCCAAAGCCTCGCGGGCGGCGCTCATCATGGCGCGTCCGCCCAGGGCGTGCACGTTGATCATCCATACCCCGAGGCCGGCCGCCGCCGCGCAGGCGCCCGCCACCGTGTTCGGGATGTCGTGGTACTTGAGATCGAGAAAAACGCCGAAGCCGGACTGCACTAACCTGCTCACCAGGGCGGGTCCCGCGGCAGTGTAGAGCTCCTTGCCGACCTTGAGGCGGCACGATTTCGGATCGAGCCGGCCGGCAAGCGCGAGCGCGCCCTTTGCGTCGGGATAGTCGAGGGCGACGATGACGCGGGGATCGTTACTGATGCTCATGCGGGCTGACGTGCCTCCTCGGTGCGGCGCGGCGAGTAGGTTTCCCACGCCGCACACGCCGGGCAATGCCAGTAGTATTGGCGCGCCCTGAAACCGCAGTTTTCGCACTTGTACATGGCGAGCCCGCGGGTGTGCTGGTTGACGAGCTGCTTGACGAGCTCGAGGTCGCGGCGGCGCTCGACGGGCGCTTCCAGCAACTGCGCCTCGAGCATCTTGTCGAGCCCCAGCAGCGTCGGCATGCGCCGCAGCTCGTCGCTCACCAGCTGGTACGCAGGCTCGGGGCCCCGGCTCTCAAGGAGGCCCTGGAACACCACGTTGACCAGGTCGGGCGAGGGATACTTGTTCAGGTAGCCGCGCAGCAGGTTGACGCCCTCCTCGACCATGCCGCGCTGCTTGTAGGCGTTATAGAGCCGCTCCGCGACCAGCGCGAGATAATGCGGGTTCTGGCTTTCGATGCGCTTCCAGGCCTCGATCGCCTCTTCCGGCCGGCCCGCCGCCGCCTCGATGTCCCCGAGCAGCATGTTGGCGCGCACGCACAGGCGGTGGTGCGCCAGAGCCTCGGCCAGTAAGGGGCGCGCGGCATCGGGACGCGAATGCATGGTCTCGTTGATCGCCAGCTCGCAGCAGAAGTTGGCGATCTCCTTCTGGTGGGAACGTCCGGTCACGGACTCCAGCTTGCCGGCGATGCCGATGGCCTTGTGCCATTCCTTTTCCTGCTCGTAGATCTCCAGCAGGAAGCGCAACGCCTGTTCGGCGTACGGGGTCGATTCGAGCCTGGCGAACAGCTCCTCGGCCCGGTCGAGCAGGCCGGCCTTGAAATAGTCCTGGGCCAACTCGAACAGGGCGGCGAGCTTCTGCTCGGCGGCAAGATCGGGGCGCTCCACCAGGTTCTGGTGCATGCGTATGGCGCGCTCGACCTCGCCGCGGCGGCGAAACAGGCTGCCGAGCGCGAAATGCAGCTCGATGGTCTGGGGATCGACCTTGACCACCTCGATGAAAGCCTCGATCGCCTTGTCGGGCTGCTCGTTCAGCAGGAAGTTGAGGCCCTTGAAGTACGACCGCGGCAGCGCGCGCGACTCCAGCAGCAGCTGCTTGATATCGACACGGGCCGCGAGCCACCCGAGCGCGAAGAACAACGGCAGCGCGAGCAACCACCAGAGTTCGATTTCCATCACGCTCCGTCGGGGCGGACGGGCTGCGGCTCTCCGCCCGGGCCCCGCCGCATGGCCTCGCGCTTCAACGCCGCGATTTCACGGCGCTGGCGGATGAGCTGGGTGAGACTGGCGAACAGTCCCGCCGCGATGCCCGCGCAAAACGCGACCAGCAGCACGAACACGAGCGGCGCCTGCCATTCGCCGCCGAAATAGTATCGCACCGTCACCGGGTCGGTGTTCCTGACCGCGAACGCCAGCACCAGCACGAACAGGGCAAACTTGAGGATCCAGATCAGGAATTGCATAGCCACCCCGGCTTCAACCTGCGAAAAAAAACGGCACGATCTTTCGATGATGCCGCTTGCGGTCCCGCGCTGCGTGACAGCGCTTATTTCTTGATATCCACCCGCTCACGCAATTCCTTCCCGGCCTTGAAGTGCGGCACGTACTTGGCCGGCACCTGCACCTTCTCTCCCGACTTCGGGTTGCGCCCGGTGCGCGGCGGGCGGTAATTCAGCCCGAAGCTGCCAAACCCGCGGATCTCGATGCGCTGCCCCTGCGCCAGGCTCTTGCCCATGGCATCCAGGATCATTTTCACCGCGAGTTCCGCATCCTTCGCCACCAGCTGCGGGTAGCGCACCGCCAGCTTCGCGATCAACTCGGACTTGGTCATGGTGCTCCCTCTCCCCCGTGCTTGTTTATTGTTGGGTGTTGGCGGTGTCCAGCTTGGCCTTGAGCAGCGCGCCCAGGTTGGTGGTTCCGGTGCTGGCCTGCTTGTCCGCGGCCAGCTTCTTCATCGCCTCGGAATCCTCCGCCACGTCCCTGGCCTTGATCGAGAGGTTGATCGTCCGGTTCTTGCGGTCGATGTTGATGATCATCGCCGCGACCTTGTCGCCCTCCTTCAGGCGCGTGCGGATGTCCTCCACCCGGTCCCGCGCCACTTCGGACGCGCGCAGATAGCCTTCGACGTCGGAATCGAGCTGGATGACGGCGCCCTTGGGATCGACGGACTTGACGGTGCCCTCGACCAGGGAATTCTTCTCGTGCGCCTGGATGAAGCTGTTGAAGGGATCGCCCTCGATCTGCTTGATGCCGAGCGAAATGCGCTCGCGCTCGACGTCGATCGACAGCACCACGGTGTCGGCTTCCTGGCCCTTCTTGTAATCGCGCACGGCTTCTTCGCCGGGCTTGCTCCAGGAAAGATCGGACAGGTGCACCAGGCCGTCGATGCCGCCGGGCAGCCCGATGAAAATACCGAAATCGGTGATGGACTTGATCTGGCCGTGGACCTTGTCGCCCTTCTTGTGGTTCATGGCGAACTCTTCCCACGGGTTGGGCATGCACTGCTTCATGCCCAGCGAGATGCGGCGGCGGTCCTCGTCGATCTCGAGCACCATGACCTCGACCTCGTCGCCCAGCTGCGCGACCTTGGAGGGATGGACGTTCTTATTGGTCCAGTCCATCTCGGAGACGTGCACCAGGCCTTCGATGCCCGGCTCGATCT
>CAYSRR010000013.1:14959-23663 GCA_964433375.1 uncultured Streptomycetaceae bacterium | reverse complement strand
TCGCGCTGTACTCGATCGAGCGCGACGCCCGCATGGCGGGTTTCGGCATCAATCACCCGGCGCTGCTCGGCTGCAACGTGCTGGCCTACGACGCGGGTCCGCCGGCGCGCAACCCGATTCCCGCGTTCAGCCTGGCCGCCGTCCGGATTACCGATGGCGCGTCCGGCGCGCCGGACCGCCTGACCTTCATGTACGGCGACTCCAGCATGGTCGTGGCGCCGGTGCGGCTGAATTCCGCCAGCAACGCCGGCTCGACGCCGGTGCACAAGGTCAACATCCGTTTCGGTTTCACCGTGGGCGACCTGATCCTCGTCGGCAACACGGCCTCGCCGGGCACGTCGTGCACGCTCCAGCAGATCACCCGCCTGCCGGACGACCCGACCGACGAGATCGAGCACGCCGACACCGCCCGCTACAACCTGTCCACCATAGCCGGCCAGCCGAACTACCCGCCATGGAGCAATTCGAGCAACAGCGGCGGCGTGCTCTACAACCTCGGCCCGGCACCTTCCGTGATCACCTACGACGTGGCGAACGGCCAGTTGCGGCAGTTGAACCTGCTGGCGAGCGCCACGCCGGTCGTCATCATGGACGGCATCGTGCAACTGCAGGCGGAATACGGCAAGGACACCACGACCGACGGAACCGTGGACACCTACAATACGACCCCGCCCGCCAACGCCGTGCAATGGGCGCAGGTCCTGGCGCTGCGCGTCGCCCTGCTCTCGCGCAGCGCGGAATTCGACAAGGCGCACTGCAACGCCAATCCGCAATGGATCCGCGGGGACGGCACGGCGGCGGATTTTGTCATGACGAACGCGGACGGCACGGCGGATACCGGCGCGGCGTGCGTGCCGGGCACGGCGCCGGCCGTGCCCGACCCGAACAACTGGCGCCAGTACCGCTACCGCGTCTTCGAAACCACGATACCGCTCCGCAACCAGATCTGGTTCCCGCTCGCATGAAAACCCGACACCTGCTGCCCGGCCGCTTCGCAGCGGCCGCCCCGCGCCGCCAGGGCGGCGCCATTCTCTTCATCGCGCTGATCGTGCTGGTGGCGATGACCCTCGCCGGCATCGCCATGATCCGCTCGGTGGACACCGCGCTCGGCATTGCCGGCAACATGGCCTTCAAGCAGTCGGCCCTGATGGGAGCCGACCGCGGCGCGCAGGCCGGCTACGCCTGGCTCGTCGCCAACAGCGCGGAGACCACGCTGCAGAACACCAACTCGGCGGCGGGCTATTTTTCGTCCCGCACCGCGACCGAGCCCGACTGGTTCAACGACGCGAACTGGGGCAACGCCGTGTCGCTGCCCAACGAATTCGGCCAGGTCGGCAGCCCCGATGCCGCCGGCAACGTCGTGCGCTACCTGATCCACCGCATGTGCAATTGCGCGGACGTGCCCTACAACGCGAATTGCGCCGGAACCACGACCGCGAACGTCTGCGGCCTGTTCTATCCCTCCAGCGGCGGCAGCGCCGGGGGCAGTATGAGCGTGGGCTCGCCGCAATTCGAGGGCATACCGCAGCTTTATTACCGCATCACCAGCCGCGTGGACGGGCCACGCAACACCGTCAGCGTCATCCAGGTGACCGTGCTGATCCAGGTGTAACGGAGCCGCCGCACCCCATTGAGGAACACGAGCATGAAACCCCATCCCAAGCGCAAGTTCGCCTGCAAACGCAAGCTCATCCCGGCGATGATCGCGTCCTGCGGGCTCGCGGCCGCCCTCACCGGGCCGGCGCTCGCCGAACTCGCCAACCTGGCCGACGTGCCGCTCGCGAATTCGCCGTCGGACGCGGTGCTGCCGAACCTGATGTACATCCTGGATGATTCCGGGAGCATGGCGTGGGACTACATGCCGGACAATCTCAGCCGGCAGAACTGCAAGACCCTGACGGGCTGTGGCACGGGCGCCAACAGTTGCAAGGTGGGCCTTGCGAACACGGCGTGCAGCGCCAGCAACAACCCTTCCGACTGGGGCGAGCCACCCTACTACAGCGCGCAGTTCAACCAGATCTACTACAACCCCGACGTCTATTACGCGCCGGCGGTGGATGCCACCGGCGTAAGCCTCGGCGACATCAACCCGGAAAGCGCCTACCGGGACTACTACCTGGACAGGACCAAAGGCAACCTCCGGAACCTGAAGACGCAATACCCGGAGGTCTACTACTGCGTACCCGGATCCGCTTCGTTCACCGCTTCCATCTCGGGATCTGTCCTGACGGTAACGTCAATTTCGTCCGGCACGCTGGGGCCTGGGTACGTGGTCAGCGCCTCGGGGATCACCACGACCACGATCATTTCCAACGGAACCGGGACCGGCGGAAAGGGCACTTACAACCTCGCCGTCTCGCAATCGAACAGATCCAGCCGTTCGATGACGGCGAGTTTCGACGCCCCCACCCCCGCGCAGCTCGCCAACACCAGCCTCTGCCGCCGCAACGGCAGAAACAACGTTTCGGCGACGGTGACGCCGCCGCTCAACGTTGCCAGTAATTACTTCCTCTACTGGTCGAATGCCGCCGCCAACACCACCACCCGTGGCGCCTACCCTCAAGGCTCATCCACCGGGAATGCTTACCAGAAACGGGTCGTCTCCAACAACGGCAACCCCTACTACTTCCGCATCACGCCGCACGAGCACTGCAGCGACGAGAACCTCATCAACTGCCAGCTCGCGACCACCCCCAGCGCGGCCTTCCCGTTCCCGGCGCCGGTGCGCTACTGCAGCGGCACCGCCAACGCCGCCGCCACCGGCGTCATTTCGGACGCCGCCAGCTCCACCACGCCGAAATGCCAGCGGACGTTCACCTCCAGCTACGTCTATCCCCGCTACGGCCGCTTCACGCGCGTGGACATCACCTCCTCGGTCGCGACCTACGCCAAGAGCGCGACCGCGGTGCGCCCCGATTGCGGCACCGGCCCCACCTGCACCTACGCGCAGGAGCTGCAGAACTTCGCCAACTGGTATTCCTATTACCGCACCCGGCTGTCGATGATGAAGACCGCCACCGGCCGCTCGTTCAGGACCATCGACGACCGCTACCGCGTCGGCTTCATCACCATCAATCCCGGCACCATCTCGTCGAGCTCGACGCGCTATCTGCCGATCGGCGCGTTCAACGCGACGCAGAAGAGCGATTTCTACGACATGCTCTACAACATATCCACCACCGGCACGACGCCGCTGCGGCAGGCGCTGTCGCGGGTCGGCCGTCACTACGCCGGGGTCACGACCGGCATCAACAGCGGCATGTCGCAGGACCCGATAACGCATTCCTGCCAGCAGAACTTCGCGCTGCTCACCTCGGACGGCTACTGGAATGACAGCATGGCGACGCCCGCCGTGGCCATCAATAACGCCGCCGTGGGCAACCAGGACAACGTGCCGACGGCGGGCACGCCGGTCTACGTCAGCCGCCCGACCGGCACGCTCGACGGAGCGAATTCGACGGTGACCACGGTCACCCCCATCACCGAAACGCAGCAGCTCGTGTGCTCGGGCTCGGCCACGATCGCCTCGGGCAACTGGAACAATACCATCGGCGCGCCGAACAACTCGACGACCTCCTGCGGGTGCACCGGCAGCAACAGGCGCGTCAAGCAGCGCGAACGGGTACTCCAGCGGACCGTGACCCTGACCGACGGCGTCCAGACCACCAATACGTTGACCGTCAAATCCTACACCTTCACCAATATCACGAATTGCGCGTCCGGCACGCCCACGGTCACGCTGAAACCGAATCCGACCACGGTGCAGGGCGCGCCGGGCACGAACACGAGCTACGGCGGCGCCTCCAACACGCTCGCCGACGTGGCGCTGTACTACTACAGGACCGATCTCCGCCCGGCCGCCGACTGGCCGGCGAGCATCGCCACCAACAACGTCCCGACCAGCGACAAGGACGTCGCGCCGCACCAGCACATGGTCACCTTCACGCTCGGCCTGGGTCTGAAGGGGTTCATGGATTACCGCACGGACTACGAATCGGCCACGACCGGCGACTTCGCCAAGATCCGCAACGCGGACACCACCTGCTCGTGGCAGGCGGCGGGGCGGACCTGCAACTGGCCCATCCCGTCGTCGGGCCAGCCGTCCACGCTCGACGACCTGTGGCACGCCGCGGTCAACGGGCGCGGCACCTTCTACAGCGCCGCCGACCCCAACTCGCTCGCCAGCGGCCTGTCGGGCGCGCTCTCCGCGCTGAAGATCCAGACGGCGGCGGCATCGGCATCGGCGACCAGCAGCCCGAACATCACCGAGACCGACAACTTCATCTACAGCTCGACGTTCCGCACGGTAAAGTGGGACGGCCAGATCACGGCGCAGCGCATCGACACCAACACCGGCAACGTGCTGCCCGCCGTCGTGTGGGAGGCGCAGGGGCTGCTCAACGCCAGGACCGCGGCGGCGTCGGACACGCGCTCGATCTTCAAGTTCGACCCCGCCAACACCGGCGCCACCAACACCCTGCTCCGGCCTTTCCTGTGGGCCAACCTCTCCGGCAACACCGCGAGCAGCGTCTGCAGCATCACCGCCGAGCGCGGCTGCTTCCAGAACCAGGGCCTCAACCTGTCGCAGTACGCCTTCCCCCTGAACGCCGCCCAGCAGGCGCTCGCCGACAACGGGCAGAACATGGTCAACTGGCTGCGCGGCCAGACCCGCTGGGAAGGCGAGCTCGACCCGGCCGAGCGCGTGTTCCGCGACCGCGAGCACGTGCTCGGCGACCCGGTCAACGCCACGCCGGCTTACGTGAGGTCGCCGGTCTTCAACTTCCTGGACGACGTCAGCCCGACCTACAACGCGTTCAAGGCGACGAACGCGACGCGGCAAGGCGTGCTCTACATCGCCGCCAACGACGGCATGCTGCACGCGTTCAACGGCGAGGAAACCCCCAACGCCACCGCGCCGTCCGCGCCGTCCGCCGCCGGCGGACGCGAGCTGTGGGGCTACGTCCCGCGCATCATCTTCCCGGACCTGCACCGGCTCGCCACCGACAGTTGGGACACCACCCACAAGTACCTGGTGGACGGCTCGCCCCAGGTCATGGACGCCTTCCACGTCACCAATGCGTCCGCCACCCCCGTGACGGGCACGTGGAAGACGATCCTGGTGGGCGGGCTCAACAAGGGCGGCCGCGGCTTCTACGCGCTCGACGTCACCGATCCGAACAACCCCAAGGGGCTGTGGGAAATCTGCTCCGACAAAACCCTGTGCGCGATCTCCGACCCGGACATCGGCCTCTCCTACGGCAACGCGGTGATCACCAAGCGCGCGTTCGACGGCCGCTGGGTCGTGCTCATCACGTCCGGCATCAACAACGTCACGCCGGGCACCGGGCGGGGCTATCTCTACGTGCTCGACGCGTTCACCGGGCAGATCCTGCGCAAGGTGAACACCGGCGCCGGCGACACGACCACGCCGGCCGGCCTGTCCAAGATCAGCGCCTTCGCCGACAATTTCAACAACGACAACACCGCGACCTGGCTCTACGGCGGCGACCTGCTCGGCAACGTCTGGCGCTTCGACCTGAGCGTGGACCCGCCGGTGGCGCTCAAGCTCGCGGAACTGAAGGACGGCACGGGCAAGCCGCAGTCGATCACCTCGCGCCCGGAACTGGGCATCGTCGACGGCAAGCGCGCCATCTTTATCGGCACCGGCCGCTACCTCGGCACGGACGACCTCGTGGATCCCGCGACCCTGTCGCTGGACTGGGCCTACCAGCAGTCGTTCTACGCGATCAAGGACGATTTCGCCGCGGGGGCCCCCGCGGGTCACGGCAATATCCGTTCGCTCGCCCTGCCCGGCGGCCTGGTGGAGCAGACGCTCATCGACAACGAAACGTCGCGCACGGTCTCGAACAACGCCGTCAACTGGACCAACAACCTCGGCTGGTTCGTGGACTTGAACCCCGGCAACACCTCGCCCGGCGAGCGCGTCAACCTCGACCCGCAACTGGTGCTGGGCACGGTCGTGGTGGTGTCCAACGTGCCCAACAACAACGCCTGCACCGTCGGCGGCGACAGCTTCATCTACCAGTTCAACTACGCGACGGGCTCCTACGTCGCTTCGGCGCCGGGCCAGCAGGTCGCCTCGAAGTTCACCGGCCAGATCACGGTGGGCCTGGTCGTGGTGCGGCTGCCGAGCGGGGTGTTCAAGGGCGTGGCGACCGGCGCGACCGGCACCAAGACGCCGGTCGGCGTCAACATCGGCGGCGCCGGCGGCTCCGGGCGCCGCGTGTCGTGGCGCGAGATCATCAGGTAGTTCCGGCACGCGCGATGGCTTGCCCGCGACTTCTCCTGATGCTGATCGCGTCGATCTGCGCCGCGGCGCCGGGCGCGGATGCGCTCGCGCAAAAACCCGTCTACGATCAGTACTACCCGAGCAAGGTGCTGCGCGACGGCAGGCAGGGTTGCATGAGGGACGAGGAACCCGTCGGCGCCTTCTGCGTCAAGTACTGCCAGAAGGGCTATCAGCCGGTTCCCAAGAGCGACCCGCCGAGATGCCGCGGCATCGAGCCGCTGCCGCCCGGGTCCCTGCCCGGGCCGATCCGCCAGGAAACCGGCAAAGCGCACAAGCCGCCGGCGAAACTGCCCAAGCCCGAGCCCGGCGAGTAGCCGCCGCGGCTATTCGCCCCGCGCGGAGTAGTCCCCGAGCGCCCCGGCGAGGCACCCGATCACCGGTTCCCACCGACCGATGCTGTCCTGGCGAAACAGCCGCGCCGCCGGATACCACGGCATGCGCTCGCCCTCCCGCATGTAGCGCCACTCCGGCACCGCCGGCACCAGGATCCACGCCGCCCGGCCCAGCGCCCCCGTCAGGTGGATCAGCGCCGTGCACACCGACACCACCCGGTCCACCGCGCACACCAGCGCCGCCGTCTCGTCGTAATCGTCGATCGCCTCCTGCCAGTGGTGCACCACTACTCCGTGCTTCTCCCGCAGCGCCGCGAGCTCCCGCGCGCAGTCGGTGTACTGCAGGCTGATGAACTCCAGCCCCGGCGTCTTCAGGATCGGCAGCCACGACTCCAGGTCCATCGAGCGCAGATGCTGGCGCGTGCCCACGAACCCGCCACGCCATGAAATGGCCACCTTGCGCCCCGGTCCCAGCGCCGCCAGCCGCCCTCTCCACGCCTCGACCTTCGCCGGGTCGGCGCGCAGATACCCCGCGTGCCGCGGGAAATCCGCGTAGCTCCTGCGAAAATGCCGCCCCAGGCTCGCGATCGGCACCTGGTAGTCGAACGGCTCCTGCAGCAGCGCCGCATGCATCTCGCCGCGCCGCGCGGCGATCCGCGCCGAGGGAAACGAGCGCTCGAACAGCGGCACCAGCTTCTCGTCCACCACCACGGCGCTGGACGACGGCTGCGTCAGCAGCTCCGGCAGCAGGCTCGCGAACATCATCTGGTCGCCGATGCCCTGTTCCCCCCACACCAGCAGCCGCTTGCCCGACAGCGGCTCACCGTTCCACAACGGCTGCTTGTACAGCTCGCGATCCTTCCAGCCATTCGCCTCCCAGCGCGCCTCGTACAGCTCCCAGCCGCGGTCGAAGAGCCCGCGCGCGAGCAGCGCGTGAGAGTAGTCGTTGCGGGCTTCCGGGTAATCCGGGTTGACGGCGAGTATGCGTTCGAATATCCCGTCCGACCGTTCGAAATTGCCGACGTCCCGGTAGGCGTTGGCCATGTTGCCGAGAATATCCGTCGCCTGGGGCCTCAGGGCGTGGGCCTGGTCGTAATACGTCACCGCCCTGCCGAAGTCGCCCTGTTCGTGATGGCAGATGCCCTGGAAGAGGAGCGCCCCCGCATGCGACGGATCGACGGACAGGACCTGTTCGAACTCCCGTTGCGCCTCGGAATAGCGTCCCGTGCCGAGCAGCGAGCGGCCGAGATTGACGCGCGCGGCGAAAAAATCGGGCTTCAGCCGGACGGCCTCCGACAGGCTGACTACCGCGGACTGGAATTCCTGCTGCCAGTGCAGGGCCGTGCCGAGGTTGAAATGGGCTTCCGCGAAATCGGGTGCGACCGCCAGCGCCTGCCGGCAGCACGACACGGCCTTGTCCAGCTCCCAGTTCCGGATCAGGGCCGCGGCGAGGTCGACCAGGACTTCCGGGCTGGGCCGCGAGGCCACCGAGCGCTCGAGCCAGTGCTGGGCCGCCCGGGTATCGCTCTTCCCCATGCAAATCAGGCCCGCGAGATGCAGGACCTGCGGGTGACGTTCGTCGAGTTCGAGCATGCGCAGGCACAGCCGCTCGGCGTCGTCGAGCTCGCCGCGGTTGTAATGGCCGGCGGCCGCTGCGAGCAATCCGGGCAGGGCGCCCGGGGCTTGCGACTGTAACAGGGGGCCGCCCTTTACGCGTCTTCGACCGCCGTGCGCGACGCGGCCAGCGCGCGCGGCAGCGAAAAAGTGACCTTCTCTTCTATGCCCGCCAGGGGCGTCACGCGTTCCGCGCCGAGCGCGCGCAGCCGCTCGACCACCTGCTGCACCAGCACTTCCGGCGCCGAAGCGCCCGCGGTGACGCCGACGATGCTCCTGCCGGCCACCCATGACGGGGCCAGCTCGGAAGCGTTGTCCACCATGTAGGCGGTGATGCCCTGGTTCTCGGCCACTTCGCGCAGCCGGTTCGAGTTCGAGCTGTTGGGAGAGCCCACGACGATGACCACCTCGCACTGCCGGGCCAGCGCCTTCACCGCGTCCTGGCGGT
>CAYSRR010000013.1:0-14949 GCA_964433375.1 uncultured Streptomycetaceae bacterium | reverse complement strand
CGTCGCGTAGCAGATATCGTCCTTTTTCGGCCCGACGATGGCGGGAAAGCGGCTGCGCAGGGCCTGGATGGTCAACTGGGCGTCGTCCATCGACAGCGTGGTCTGGGTCACGAACGCGAGGTTGTTCTCGTCCTTCACGTCGAGCCGCTCGACGTCCCCGGGCTTCTCGACCAGGTACATGCCGCCCGCGCTCTGCCCCATGGTGCCTTCGACCTCGGGGTGGCCGCGGTGGCCGATCATGACGATCTCGCGGCCGGCCTCCCGCATCCGCTCGACCTCGACGTGCACCTTGGTCACCAGCGGGCAGGTCGCGTCGAACACCTTCAGCCCGCGCGCCTCGGCTTCGCGCCGCACCGCTTGCGACACGCCGTGGGCGCTGAATATGACCGTTGCACCCTCGGGCACCTCGGCCAGTTCCTCGACGAAGATGGCGCCCTTGGCCCGCAGGTCCGCGACCACGAACTTGTTGTGAACGACCTCGTGCCGGACGTAGATCGGCGCGCCGTGGATGGCGAGCGCGCGCTCGACGATCTCGATCGCGCGGTCGACGCCGGCGCAGAAGCCGCGGGGATTGGCGAGCAGAACCTGCATGGCGTGATTATACAAGCAACCGCAAAGACGCAGAGGCGCAAAGATTACGCAAAGAAATCAACGAATGCATTGTGGCTACCTTTGCGACTCCTTCGCGCCTCCGCGCCTCTGCGGTTATTTGTGCCCGGCCTGCGGCCGCAGCGCGTCCCAGACCAGCAGCACGGCGCCGCAGGAAATGGCGGAGTCGGCGACGTTGAACGCGGGCCAGTGCCAGCCGAACGCGTGAAAATCGAGAAAATCCACCACCGCGCCGATCGCGATGCGGTCGATCGCGTTGCCGATCGCGCCGGCGAGCACCAGCGAGAGCGCCAGGGCGAACAGGCGCTGGTGCGGGTACTTGCGCAGCAGGTACACGATCCAGGCCGAGGCCGCGAGCGCGATGGTGATGAAGAATCCGCGCTGCCAGCCGGCCGCGTCCGACAGGAAGCTGAAGGCGGCCCCGGTGTTGTAGACCAGCACCAGGTTGAAGAAAGGCGTGACGGCGAACGGCGGGTTGGAAGCAAAGTACTGGACGGCCGCGTACTTGGTGACCTGGTCCGCGACCACGATCGCCGCCGCGAGCGCGAGCCACCGGGTCATGCGTCCGCCCCGAAACGGCACGAAACCGCCGATGAACGCCGATACACGCCGATGTGAATCTCGCAAGACGCTCCGCGGGGTTCGGTCCATCCGCGTTTATCGGCGTTCATCGGCGGTTTCATTCAGGGTGTTACGCGTACTGCCGCGGCTCGCCCGCGCCATACAGGTTGGCGACGCAGCGCGCGCAGATGTCCGGATGCGCGGCGTCCGCGCCGACATCGGCGCGGTAGTGCCAGCAGCGCTCGCACTTCCTGTGGGCGCTCGGCGTCACGTCCACGGTGATGCCGGCGCCCTGCCGCTCGTGCACGGTGGCGCGCGAAGCGATGAATACGAACTTCAGGTCCTCCCCCAGGCGCTTCATGGACTCGTAAACGGGGCCCGAGGCATGGATGTCCAGTTCCGCCTGCAGGGAGGAGCCGACCAGCCCCTGCACGCGCTTTTCCTCGACCTGCTTGTTGACGATCTCCCGCGTATTGCGGACATCCCGCCAGGCGTCGATCAGGGACTGCTCCATGCGCGCGCCGGGCAGCGTGTGCCACTCTTCCTCGAAGATGCTGCGCTCCGACGTCCCCCTGAAAACCTCCCAGGCCTCTTCCGCCGTGAAACTCAGGATGGGCGACAGCAATCTCAGCAGGCTGTTGGCGATATGCCACAGCGCGTTCTGCGCCGAGCGCCGCGGCCCCGAATCCGCCCGCGTCGTATACAGGCGGTCCTTCAGGATGTCGAGATAGAACCCGCCCAGGTCTTCCGAGCAGAAGGCGACGAGCCGCTTGATCGCCGTGTGAAACTCGTAGCGCTCGTACTCGGCCGTCACCTCGTCCTGCAGGTCGCGCACCAGCTCCAGCGCGTAGCGGTCGATCTCCAGCCACTCGTCCACCGGCAGCTTGCCCTGCCTCAGGTCGAAGTCGGCGGTGTTGGCCAGCAGGAAACGCAGCGTGTTGCGGATGCGGCGGTACGACTCGACCACCCGCTTGAGGATTTCCTTCGAGATCGAGAGCTCGCCCGAATAGTCGGTGGCCGCCACCCACAGGCGCAGGATGTCGGCGCCGAGCTCGTCGGCCACCTCCTGCGGCGCGATGACGTTGCCCTTCGACTTGCTCATCTTGCGGCCTTCGCCGTCCACCACGAAGCCGTGGGTGAGCAATCCGCGGTACGGCGGCGCGCCGTCCATCATCGAGGCCACCAGCAGCGACGAATGGAACCAGCCGCGGTGCTGGTCCGAGCCTTCGAGGTAGAGGTCGGCCGGGAACGCGCCCTCCGCCCGGTGCGAGCCGCGCAGCACGGTGTAGTGCGTCGAGCCGGAATCGAACCAGACGTCGAGCGTGTCCTTCACCTTCTCGTAGAGCGCCGCGTCGTCGCCGAGCAGTTCCTCGGCATCGAGCGACTGCCAGGCCTCGATGCCGCCCTGCTCGACGCGCTTGGCGACCTGCTCCAGCAGGTCGAGCGCGCGCGGATGCAGCGCGCCGGTTTCCTTGCGGATGAAGAACGGCATCGGCACGCCCCATTGGCGCTGCCGCGACAGCGTCCAGTCGGGCCGGTTCGCGATCATGCCGTGCAGCCGCGCCTTGCCCCAGGCCGGAAAGAACCGCGTCGCCTCGACGCCGCGCAGCGCGGTGGCCCGCAGCGGCTCGGCCGGCTTCACGCCGTTGTAGCCCGGCACCTCGTCCATGCCGGCGAACCACTGCACGGTGGCACGCAGGATGATCTTCGTCTTGTGCCGCCAGCAATGCATGTAGCTGTGGCGATAGCTCTCCTGGTGCAGCAGCGCGCCGCTCTCCGCCAGCTTCTCGATGATCTTCGGGTTGGCTTTCCAGATCATCATCCCGCCGAACAGCGGCAGCGAGGCGGCGTACTTGCCGTCGCCCAGCACCGGCGTGAGAATCTCGTCGTCCTTCATGCCGTAGCGGCGGCAGGACTGGAAGTCTTCCACGCCGTAGGCCGGCGCCGAATGCACGATGCCGGTACCGGTATCCAGGGTCACGTATTCCCCCAGATAAACAGGAGACAAACGATCGTAGAACGGATGCTTGAAACGGATCTTCTCGAGCGCCGATCCCTTGCAGGCACCGAGCACGTCGCGCCGGGCCAGGCCATACCGGTCGAGGCAGGCCGTGGCGAGCTCGGCCGCCAGTATCAGCAGGCCGCGCTCGGTCGACACGAGCTGGTAGTCGAAGTCCGGGTGCGCGTTCAAGGCCTGGTTGCCCGGCAGCGTCCACGGCGTCGTTGTCCAAATGACCGCGTAAATCCGGCCTTCGGGCAACTTGTCGAGCGAAAAAGCCTGCTTCAATTTTTCCCGATCTTCCTCGAAGATCGGGAACCCGACGTCGATGGCGATATCGTTGATGTCCTCATACTCGACCTCGGCCTCGGCGAGCGCGGAACCGCAGTCGAAGCACCAGTTGACCGGTTTCAGCCCGCGGTAGACGTAGCCTTTCTTCAGCAGAACGCCGAGCGCGCGGATCTCGTCGGCCTCGTTCCGGTAGGCCATCGTGAGATAGGGCCGGTCCCAGTCGCCCAGCACGCCGAGGCGGATGAAGTCCTTTTTCTGCCGCTCGACCTGCTCGGTCGCGTAGGCGCGCGCGAGCTTCTGCGTCTCCTTCGCCGGCAGGTTCTTGCCGTGGGTCTTCTCGATCTGCACCTCGATCGGCATGCCGTGGCAGTCCCAGCCCGGCACGTACGGCGCGTCGAACCCCGCCAGCGTGCGGCTCTTGACGATGATGTCCTTCAGTATCTTGTTGACGGCGTGACCGATGTGGATGTCGCCGTTGGCGTACGGCGGCCCGTCGTGCAGCACGAAGCGCTCGCGGCCGCTGCGCGCCTTGCGGATGCGCTCGTAGAACCGGCGCTCCTGCCAGCTCTTCAGCATCAGCGGCTCGCGCTTCGCGAGGTCGCCGCGCATCGGGAACTTCGTGTCGGGCAGGTTCAGCGTTTTCTTGTAATCAGCCATGAAAAACCATTAACCGCAAAGGCGCAAAGACGCCAAGCCCGCGCAAAGGAAACTATAAATTGTTGACGACACGTTTGATGCCTTTTTTCATAACTTCGGCATTGAAATTGAGCAACAGTCCTAACCGTAATCCATTCACCTTCAAGTAGGTCAGTATCTGTGCAACATGCACTGGCTCATTCTATCTACCGCCTTCAGCTCTACGATCAACTCGTCTTCGATCAATATGTCGAGGCGGTAAGCATTGGGAACATCAAGTTCCTTGTAGCGGATCGGGACGGAAACCTGCTCCTTGACCGACAGTCCCTGCCGCCGAAGCTCCCATGCCAGACATTGCTGATACGCGGACTCGAGGAGCCCCGGCCCCAGCACCCGATGAACTTCGATAGCACACCCAATCACCGCGTTGCTGAGCCGATTAAGCTCTTCTTTTGATTTCATTATGAAGATTACTTCGCGTTGCCTCTGCGTCTTTGCGTCTTTGCGGTTTCGAAGTATGTCTTTGCATTCTCGACGTCGAGCGCGATCTGACGCGTCAGCGTGGCGAGGTCGGCGTATTTCTCCTCGTCGCGCAGCCTGTGCAGGAATTCCACCCGGACGTGGCGCCGGTAGAGATCACCCGTGAAATCGAGCGCGTGCACTTCCAGCACCGGCGCGCCCTGCTGCTTCACCGTCGGGCGCACGCCGAGGCTGGCCACGCCGTCGAGCGGCTCGTCCGCCGCGCCATGCAGCCTCACCGTGTAGATACCGGTGAACGGCGGCCGGTTGCGCGTCATCTGCACGTTGGCGGTCGGGAAACCGAGCTTGCGTCCCAGCCCGTCGCCGGCGACCACGCGCCCGCTGATCGAATACGCCCGGCCCAGCAGCCGTCCCGCGCGGTCGAGATCCCCCGTCTCCAGCGCCTGCCGCAACGCGGTGCTCGACACGCGCTCGCCGTCCAGCATGACGCTCGCGATCGCGGCGACCTCGAAACCCATGGCCGGGGCGGCCTGCTTCAGCATCACCAGGCTGCCCGCGCGCCGCGCGCCGAAACGGAAATCGTCCCCGACCAGCACCCAGCGCGCCATCAGCCCGCGGGCAATGATGCGCTCTATGAAATCCTCCGCGGTGGTCTGGGCGAGCCGGTAGTCGAAACGGCAGACATGAACGCGGTCGACGCCGCAGGCCGCGAGCAGCTCCAGCTTCTCGCGCAGCGAAGTCAGGCGCGTCGGCGCCTTGTCGGGGGCGAAAAACTCGCGCGGATGCGGCTCGAACGTCATCACGCAGGCGGGCAGTCCCAGCCCGGCGGACGCGCGCTTCAGTTCGGCCAGCATGGCCTGGTGACCGAGATGGACGCCGTCGAAGTTGCCGATGGTGAGCGCAGCCGGGGTGGCTGCAGCGGCGGGAATGCCGCGCGTGACGCGCATACGACTTCAAGCTTAAAAGCTTGAATTGTAGCGTGTTTTACTCACCCTATCCAGAAAGAGCCCCGGCCCGGCCCGCCTACAGCAGGGCATCCAGCGTCGTCCACGCCAGAGCCGCGCACTGCGCACGCGCCGGGTACTTCCTGACGGTGGCCAGTATCGCCTGTATTGCCGGCATCGAAGATTCGGCATCGGTGCTGCCGGACGCCAACTTCTCGCGGAACGCGCGAATGAAATGCTTCGCATCCCGTATGTCCCGGCCCGCGACCTGCTCCGTCAGTACGGAAGCCGATGCCATGGAAATGCCACAGCACGTACACTGAAAGGAAACCGTCTCGATGCGCTCGCCGCGGACTTTCATGAAGACCCTCAGCTCGTCGCCACAAAGCGGATTGGCGCCGCTTCCCTCCCGGTCCGGCCCATCGAGAACGTAGAAGTTTCTGGCGTTCCTGATGTGATCCATGATCAGGTCGTCGTACGGTCCTGAATCCGTCATGTCGTTTTACCGGCGGCCACGGCCGCCTGTCCGGCTGCTTCGCGACGCTCGACCCAGAGCTTGACGAGCATGGTGACGACCGCGATGGACGTCAGGGTGGACGCCACGGCGAAGGCGCCCGTCGTGATGCGGTCGTGGGACAGCAGCTCGATCTGCAGCGTCATGGTGTTCGTCGCCCCGCGCACCGCTCCCGAGACCACGGCCACCGAACCGAACTCGCCCAGGGAGCGCGCGAAGCACAGCGAAACGCCGTAGATCAGCGTCCATTTGATGTTGGGCAGCGTGACCTTGACGAAGGTTTTCCAGCCGCCGGCGCCGAGCGTGAGGGCCGTCTCCTCCTCGCTCGTTCCCTGGTTCTGCATCACCGGCAGAACCTCGCGGAAGATGAAAGGCGCGGTGACTATGGTGGTGACGATCAGGATCGCGGAGATCGAGAACACGAGACGGACCCCGTGCTCCGCGAGCCAGGGGCCGAAGAGTCCCTGCATGCCGAACACGAAAAGATAGGCGACGCCGATCACGATGGGCGAAATGGACAGCGGCAGCTCGATCAGGCTGATGATCAGGCGGCGGCCCGGGAAATCGAACTTCGCGACGGCCCATGCCGCGGTCACGCCGAACACGACGTTCACCGGCACCGCGACGGCCGCGGCGAGGAGCGTAAGGCCGATGGCATGACGCGTGGACGGCTCCGACAGATAGCCGATGTAAGCCGGCCAGCCGTCGCGCAGCGCGTAATAAAAAATGGTGATCAGCGGAAGCGCGATCAGCGCCACGGCGGCTCCGGCGCCCAGCGCCACGAGCGCGATCCGGTCCGGACGGCCGCGGATCGGCTCGCGGCGCGAACGGCCGTCGGCGGTCGTGCTCACCCGCCGATCCTCCTGTAAAGGCGGCCCTGGATGACGTTCATCACGACTAGGACCAGCAGGGCGAACGCGAGAATGACGGTGGCCAGCGCGGCGGCCCCCGGGTAATCGAATTCGCCGACGCGGATGAAAATGAGCAGCGACAGCACCTCGGTCTGGAACGGCAGGTTGCCGGAAATGAAGACGATGGCGCCGAACTCGCCGAGGCTGCGGACGAAGGACAGCGAGAGACCGGCCAGGATGGCCGGAACGAGCTCCGGCAGGATCACCTTCCGGAAAATCGTCCGGGGGCCCGCGCCCAGAATCCGGGCGGCCTCCTCCGAGTGGGGATCCAGGTCGGCCAGCACGGGCTGCACGGTCCGCACGACGAACGGCAAGCTGGTGAACGTCATCGCCAGGATGATGCCGGGGAAGGCATAGGCGATCTGCCAGCCCAGCGGCGCGAACAGACTTCCGATCGGCCCGGCGGGCGCCGTCAGGGCCGACAGGCTGATCCCGGCCACCGCCGTCGGCAACGCGAAGGGAATGTCCACGGCGGCGTCCAGCAGGCGGCGTCCGGGAAACTCGTAGCGCACGAGTATCCACGCCGTGAGCACGCCCAGAATCACATTGAACATGGTGGCGACGAGCGCGGCGACCAGCGTGACCCGGTACGTGGCCACCGCGCGCGAATCGCTGACGTAGCCCCAGAAATCGGCCCAGGACAGCCCCGCGGCCTTGAGAACCAGCGCGCCGAGCGGCAGCAGGATGACGAGGCTGAGAAACAGAACGGTGCTTCCCAGCGTGACGCCAAAGCCGGGAAGCACCCCGGGGCGCTTCAAGCGCAAGCGCTTCTTCTTTTTCAGCGTCGGTCGGCGGCGATTTCCTTGAGGAGAACGTCGACGAGGGCGTTATTCGCGAAAAATTCCTTCGTCACCTTGCCCCAGCCGCCGAAAACGGTCCCGACTTCAAGGGCCTTGACCGGGGGCAGCTTGGAGGCGTTGCGCTTGGCCACCCCGGCGTCGCGCGGACGGTAGAAGTTGCGGACGATGATTTCCTGGCCGGCGGGCGTATAGAGAAAATCGAGATACCCTTTGGCGAGCACCGCTGTCCCGCGCTTGCCTGCGACCGAATCCACTATGGCGACCGGAAATTCCGACAGGATGCTCACCGAGGGTGTCACGACCTCGTACTTGCTGTCCGGCCCGCTGGCGAGGAACAGGGTCTCCGACTCGAAGCTCACCAGCACGTCGCCGATTTCCCGGTCGGTGAAGGCGGTGGTGGCGGCCCGTCCGCCGCTTTCGAAAACCGCGACGTTGGCCAGCACGCTCTTGAGAAACGCCCGGGCCTTGGCCGCGCCGCCGCCGGACCGCTCCAGGCCGTACGCGTAGTAGGCCAGCACGGCGTAACGGCCGTTGCCGCCGGTCTTGGGATTGACCTGCACGATCCTGACGCCGGGTTTGGCGAGATCGTCCCAGTCGCGGATGTTCTTCGGATTGCCCTTGCGCACGAGCAGGCCGTGCACGGAATAGAACGGCGAGCTCGAATGGGGAAAACGCGACGCCCAGTCTTTCGCGAGCAGGTTGTTGTCCGCGAGCACCTGGACGTCCGTGACCTGGTTGAACGTCACGACGTCGGCCTGCAGGCCCTCCCTGATCGCAAGCGCCTGGCGCGAGGACCCGGCATGCGACTGCTTGACGGCGACGCTTTCGCCGGTCTTCTTCTGCCAATAGGGAACAAAAGCCTTGTTCACCTCGGCGAACAGCTCGCGCCCCACGTCGTAGGACGCGTTGAGAATTTCCTTCTGCGCGTGCGCCGCGGGCACGGCAAACGCAACGGCAGCGGCGGCAACGACAAGAAACGTCTTCATTTCGATCCCTCCATGAAATAATTGGTGGAAAATCCAACCTTCAACTCAGTTCACGGCGAGCTTGCGCTCGCGAATGACGTTCGCCTCGTGCGCCGGCCCTTCCTTCATCACTCGCTCTGCACGCCGGCGATCCGCAAGGCGTGGCGGTTTTTCTCGATCTCCCGCTTCACGAACTGACCGAACTGCTCCGGCGTCGTGTTCGCCAGCACGTCCGCCCCGCTCGCCGCCAGGCGCGCCTTGATGTTGGGCAGGTTGAGCGCGGCGTTGACGGTCCGGTTGAGCCTGTCGACGATGAAGCGCGGCGTTCCCGCCGGCACGAAAACGCCGTACCACTGGTAGAGATTGATCTCGGGATAGCCGGCTTCCTTCAGTGTCGGTGTCTCCGGAAGCGCGACCGATCGCGCGTCCCCGGTGACCGCGAGCGCGTTGAGGCGTCCGCTCTTGACGTGGGGAACCGCCGGGAGCAGCGCGATGAAGCCGACCGGCACGTGGCCGGCGACGTTGTCGGCGAGCGCGGGGCCGGCGCCCTTGAACGGGATGTGCGTGATGTCGACCTTCGCGACGCTCTTCAGCCACTCGGCCACCAGGTGCTGGGGCGAGGCCGTGCCGACCGACGCGTAGGAAAATTTGCGGGTTTTCGCCGACCCGACCAGGTCCTTCACCGTCTTGAACTGGGTCGAGGGGTGCGCGACGATGATGACCGGCGTCGTCGAAGCCAGCGTGACCGGCTGCAGGTCCCTGACCGGATCGTAGGGCAGATTCTTGAACAGGCTGACGTTGGTCACGATCTCGGACGACGCGCTGAACAGCACCGTGTACCCGTCCGGGGCGGCCTTGGCGACGATGTTCGTGCCGATGATGGCGTTGCCCCCGGGCCGGTTGTCCACCACGACCTGCTGGCCGAACTGCTCGATCAGTATCGGCGCGATGCTGCGCGCGTTGATGTCGGTGCCGCCGCCCGGCGCGTACGGCACCACGACGCGGACCGGACGCTGCGGATAATTCTGCTGGGCCGCCGCGGGCGGCACGCCCGCCGCCAGCGCGACGGCCGCGAGCGCGGCGGCGGCCGCGCGCGGAATAAAAAGGACGGAAGACGGCGCGCGGAACGGTTTCGCAACCGCGCTTGCCGCGGACGACTCGAAAGACCAGATGGACAACATGGTTCACCCCCGTGTGTTTCGGGAATGCTTCCAGTTGTCTGGTCAGCGTTCTCGGTTCGGTTTCAAATCCGGACAGACGCCTTACGGCCGCCCGCCGGCATTAACGGCAAAACGATATTGCTTCAGCGCAGCGGCTTGACCTCTCCGTCAAAGCGCTTCTTGGTGCGCACCTCGATCTGGACCACTCTGGCGTTGTGGATCACCACCTCGACGGAGCCGTACTCGACGGCGGCGACCGCTCGCAGGATTTCCCGCTGGATATCCGCGGGAATCCCGGCGGGTTCCACCGGCGGCTCTCCGACGTTGCGGACAGGTTGTACGGGGCGCATGGTTGCTCGATATCCCTGAAAAATGGATCAGGACGCCGCCGCAACCGCGGTCTGCGCGGTCTCGTTCTCGGGCTTGATGAACACCCGCATTTCCCGCGGGCGCACGATCAACGACTCGCCGACCTTCAGATCGAGCGCCCGGTAGCGATGGGCGGGCAGCTCGGCCTCTATGATCTGGGCGTTGTCTTCGCGCTCGAGCTCCAGGCGCGCCGTCGCCCCGACGATGTACGCCCGGCCGAGCCGGGCCGTTATCCCCTTGACGCCGGGTGAGAAACGGTCGATCTCCACCTCGTGGGGACGGACGTAGGCGACGGCCGCGGCGTCGTTCTTCCCCAGATGCTCGGGCGCCTCGAACGCCGCGTCGCCCAGGTGCAGCCAGCCGCCGTGCGCCCTGCCGTGAAACAGGTTCACGCTGCCGAGAAAGCCGAACACGAAGGGCGTCGCCGGATGCTCGTAGACCTCCTCGGGCGTGCCGATCTGCTCGATTTTTCCCTCGTTCATCACCACGACGCGATCGGCGACCTCGAGCGCTTCTTCCTGGTCGTGGGTCACGAACACGCTGGTGACGTGCACCTCGTCGTGCAGCCGGCGCAGCCACGCGCGCAGCTCCTTGCGCACCTTGGCGTCCAGCGCGCCGAAAGGCTCGTCGAGCAGCAGCACCTTCGGCTCCACCGCCAGCGCGCGCGCGAGCGCGATGCGCTGGCGCTGGCCGCCCGAAAGCTGGTGCGGGTAGCGATCGGCGAGTGCGTCGAGCTGCACCAGCCTGAGCAGATCATGCACCTTCTCGCGGATCTGCTTTTCGGCGGGACGTGTCCTGCGGGGCCGCACCCGCAGGCCGAAGGCGATGTTCTCGAATATCGTCATGTGACGAAACAGTGCGTAGTGCTGGAACACGAACCCGACGTTGCGCTCCCCGACGTGCGCGTGCGTCGTGTCCTCCCCGTGGAACAGGATGCTGCCGTCGTCCGTGGTTTCGAGCCCGGCGATGATCCTCAACAGCGTCGTCTTGCCGGACCCCGAGGGCCCGAGCAGCGCGACCAGCTCCCCGGTCGGCACCTCGAGGCTGACGTCCCTCAGGGCGTGGAAATCGCCGAATGCCTTGGAAATATTGCGCACTTCGATACTCATTTTCTTTCTCCGTTCTATATCGTTGTCGCGTGCTGCTGGCTGCGCCACTCGACGAAGGTCTTGATCACCAGCGTGACGATCGCGAGCAGGGCGAGCAGCGAAGCCACGGCGAACGCCGCCGTGAAGTTGTACTCGTTGTAGATGATCTCGATGTGCAGGGGCATCGTGTTGGTGAGGCCGCGGATGTGCCCCGAGACCACGGCGACCGCGCCGAATTCGCCCATCGCCCTCGCGTTGCACAGGATGACGCCGTAGACGATGCCCCACTTGATGTTGGGCAGGGTCACGCGCCAGAACGTCTGCCAGCCGTTCGCACCCAGCACCAGCGCGGCCTCCTCTTCCTCGTGCCCCTGCGCCTGCATCAGGGGGATCAGCTCCCGGGCCACGAACGGAACCGTGACGAAAATGGTGGCCAGAAAAATCCCCGGTAGCGCGAAGATGACCTTGATGTCGTGCTCCACGAGCCAGGGGCCGAGCCAGCCGTGAAGACCGAACACGAGAACGAAGATCAATCCGGCGATCACGGGCGAAACGGAAAACGGCAGGTCGATGAAGGTGATCAGCAGGCTCTTCCCCCGGAACTCGAACTTGGCGATCGCCCAGGCGGCGGCGACGCCGAACACCAGGTTGAGCGGCACGGCGACCGCCGCCACCATCAGCGTCAGCCTGATGGAGGCCAGCGCGTCGGGCTCCCGGATCGCCGCCAGATACGCGTCCAGGCCCTTCTTCGAGGCCTCGAAGAACACGGTGACGAGCGGCGTCAGCAGCAACAGGGCGAAGTAAGCAAGCGCGATGCCGATCAGCAGCCACTTCACCAGTTTCGGCTCGGTGGTCGCGTCCCGCACGGACTTGCGGGGCATCGCTTTCGGAGGATCGAGTGCGAGTTCGGCTTCCAAGTCGGCTCCCGTCAATCCAAGCTGGTATAGTGTTTGCGGCTCCACCA
This sequence comes from uncultured Streptomycetaceae bacterium, assembly GCA_964433375.1. Classification (GTDB taxonomy): domain Bacteria; phylum Pseudomonadota; class Gammaproteobacteria; order Burkholderiales; family SG8-41; genus SG8-41. The sequence goes on along the minus strand of CAYSRR010000013.1, from coordinate 2,658 downwards.
TTGCAGCAGGTTGATGATGAATATGAGTAAAAATGAGGCGAGCAGCATGACGACGGCCACCGCCGTGGCGCCGGCGTAGTCGTATTGCTCGAGCTTGGTGATGATGATGAGCGGCGTGATTTCGGAGACCATCGGCATGTTGCCCGCGATGAAGATGACGGACCCGTACTCGCCCACCGCCCGCGCGAACGCGAGCGTGAAGCCGGTCAGCAGGGCCGGCAGCAGCGTGGGAAAGATCACCCTGGTGAACGTCTGCCAGCGCGTGGCCCCCAGCGTCGCCGCGGCTTCCTCCAGTTCCGACTGCAGGTCCTCGATGACCGGCTGCACCGTGCGCACCACGAACGGCAGCCCGATGAAAATCAGGGCGACGAGCACGCCCAGCGGCGTGAACGAGACCTTGATACCGAGCGGCTGCAGCAACTGCCCTATCGAGCCGTTGGCGGCGTAGATCGCGGACAGCGAGATGCCGGCGACCGCCGTCGGCAACGCGAACGGCAGATCGATCAGCGCGTCGACCAGCCGCTTGCCCGGAAACCGATAGCGCACCAGCACCCACGCCAGGATCAGTCCGAAAAACGCGTTGATGGCCGCCGCCAGCAGCGAGGCGCCGAAGCTCAACCGGTACGAAGCCAGCACCCGCGGCGCGGTCACCGCCTCCCAGAACTGCTGCCAGGTCAGGCTGAAGGTCTTGATGAACGCGGCCGACAGCGGTATCAGCACGAGCAGGCTCAGGTAGACCAGCGTGAACCCCATCGCCAGGCCGAAGCCCGGCAGCACGCTGTGCCTGCGCAAGAAGAGAGCGGCCATCGCTATCGGTCCGGCTGCGACGTGTAGCGCAGATACGATTTCACGACCCTGTAGCCCTTGGGGAACTTCTGCTTCACGTTGCGCTTCGCGAACTCGCCGGCGAGCTTCGCCGTATAGCCCAGCTCGGTGGTGCACACCGGCGTGAAATCGGCCGGGTGCGAGAACAGCACGCCCCAGCTCCCGTCCAGCCATTCGTGGAAGCGGATGCGCCCGGCGCTCGAGTCCTGCTCGAAATCGGGAGCGGTGTCGCCCAGTCTCAATGCCATGACAGTCTCCTGAATAGTGAAGCGTTGGTTTCGTCGTCGCGAAGGGGCCGGGGCGTATCCGCGCCCCTCGCCGCAACACCTTCGATCTCATGGGGCGTCGCGCCTTTGCTCCGCGGCGGCACGGCGGCGTCGACGCCGGAAATCGCCCGCTCCGCGGGCGAATGCGACACGGTCTCCCGCAGCACCCGCTCGAGAAGCGTCCGGCCCTCCGGCCACGATCCGTGTCCCGACTCGGTGTTGATGTGGCCGGCCGCGCCCGCGTTCACGAAATGCGCGCCCCATCTTTCCGCCCACCAGCGGGCGCTGACCAGCGGCATCCACGGATCGTTCTCGCTGGCGACCACCACCGCGGGAAAAGTCAGCCGCTTGATCGGGAGCATCCAGGTCACGTCGAACTTGTCCGGATTCGCCGGAGCGACCAGCAGCGCCCCGGCTATTCCGCGGGCATCGAGCGCGGCGCGGCGCACCGCCGCCAGGCAGCCGAAGCTGTGCGCGACCAGAACGACGGGGCCGGCCCGCCCCTTGATCGCCCGATCGAGGCGCCCGGCCCAGCGATCGAGGTCCGGCACCTCCCAATCCTCCTGCACGACGCGCCCGTACCCGGGATGCTCGTCCTGCCAGAGACTTTGCCAGTGGTCCGGCCCGCTTCCGTGCAGGCCCGGTACGATCAGAACCCGGTGGCTGCCTGCCTTTTCACCCTCTTGATGCTCCTCCGCTTGCCGAAACCGGATCGGCACGTCGGAATAATGCCGCGGCGCGCTGCCCTCTTGCGCGGAGAGTGAATCGACCCCGGCCGCGGGCAGGCCGATGCGGTAACCCTGCAGGAGATCGAAGCCGGCGGCACGCGCGTGCGCTTCCTGCCCGGCCGTTTCCAGCCGTTCGGCCAGGGCCGTCACGCCGTTGTCGTGTATCACCCTGACGGTTTCAGCCAGCGTGGCCGCGTCAGGTTCAGCGCCCACCGGGACCTTCACGATATCCGGCCGGGCCTGCCACAGCGCCGCGGGCAAGTTCCTGGCCGGTCCCAGGCAGCTGACCGCCACGCGGTAGCCACGCGACCGGTAGTCCGCGACCGCCTGCAGCAGCAATTCCTGCCTGGACGGGACGGCGGCCGGAAACTCGATCACGATGCTGCGCGGCTTCAGCCCGACGCGCCGCAGGCGCTCCTCGAACGCCCGCCCGAAACCCCGCTGCACCGCGGTCAGAAGCCTGGGATCGATATTCAGGAACAGGGAGGCGCCGGCGGAAGCCTGCCGGAAATAGTTGAGCATGTGCAGCGTCCTGCACAGGCGGTCGAGGTCCACGAGGTCCCGTTCCAGGCCCGCCAGCGCGAATACGCCCCAGGGGGAGGTCGGCGCGTCCGGGCTCCCTCCGAAGCAGCGAATCAGGCCCTCGTGGCCGACGACCCGGCCGGTCGCCGCCTCGCGGATGGGCTGGAACACGCTCGACAGCCGGCTGTTGAAGTACCTCGCCGCGACGCAGCCGGCGGCGTCCCGCTCCAGCATGTGTTGATCGCGCAGCCCGAGGTTGAAGGCGGCGATGAAGTCGTCGATCCTGTCCGAGATTGCCAGGGTTCGTATCGTCATGA
>CAYSRR010000012.1:16393-24724 GCA_964433375.1 uncultured Streptomycetaceae bacterium | reverse complement strand
GCGAGGTAGGCGTGCTCGAAATAGGCGCTGTTGTAGGAGCCGGGGGTCAGCACTACCACCGTCGGATCCATGATGCCCGCGGGCGCCACCGAGCGCAGGTTGTCGAGCAGCAGGTCGGTGTAGTGATCGACCGGCGCCACCGGCATGCGGGAGAACAACTCGGGGAACAGCCGCATCATCATCCTGCGGTTCTCCAGCATGTAGGACACGCCCGACGGTGTCCGGAGGTTGTCCTCGAGGACGTAGAACTCCTCGGCGCCGGTCTGGACCACGTCCACGCCCGCGACGTGCACGTAGACGTCGCCCGGCACGTCGAACCCGCGCATTTCGGGGCGGTAGATCTTGTTGCCCAGCACCTGCTCGGGCGGCACCACGCCCGCCCGCAGGATGTCCTGCCCGTGGTAGACGTCCTTGAGAAAGGCGTTCAGCGCGCGCAGCCGCTGGCACGCGCCGTCGTGGATTTTCTTCCACGCTTCGGGCTGCAGGATGCGGGGGATGATGTCGAAGGGGATGGCGCGCTCGACCCCGGACTCGTCGCCGTAGACGGCGAAGGTGATGCCGAGCCGGGTATAGAGCGCGTCGGCTTCGCGCTGCTTCTGCAGCAACTGCTCGACCGGCGTCGCCTCCAGCCAGCGCGCGTACGGCTCGTAATGGGAGCGGACGCGCCCGTCTTCCCCGTACATCTCGTTATAGAATGCCGGCCTTTTCACGCTGCGCGCTCGTGCTGTCGGGATGCTGCTCATGGGTGATAACAAGCAACCGCTGTGCCAAACGCCTGTCGAATGATTGCGAACGGTGGACCGGGCCGGAACGATGCGCCGTGGCTCGATCGTTCGCACCGAACTGGAGAATAGGCAAAAGATACGCTCGAATAGAGTGCATGGCCACGCTGGGAAATCCTTTGGACGGCGCGGTACCCCGTCCAAAGGATTTCCCAATGAAGTTAACTAAACATCAATTGATACAAAGAGATGGTTAAAACCGCCCATTTGAAGCTGGTGCGTCCCCAGGCGACCGAGGGCCTGGTCGGTCATCTCACGCCCACGGGGCGGGACGTCGTGCGGGCCGCGCTGGCGCTGGCCGAGCCGTGGTACGGGGAGGCCCGGCTCGCGAGCGGTGAGCCGGCGCTCGACCATGCCCTGGGCGCGGCCGCCCTGGTTTCCGAGTTGAAGCTCGACGGAGAGGCGATCGCCGCCGCGCTGCTCGCGCCGGTCGCGGAAATCTGCCCCGAGCGCCTGCCGGCGGTGCGTGAGCGATGCGGCGCGACCGTCGCCGAGCTGGTCGAGGGCGTGTCGAGGATGGCGCAGATCCACGCGCTGTCGGGCCGCGCCGCCGTCTCGCCGCGCGACGGGCAGGAGGCGCAGCTGGAAGCGCTGCGCAAGATGCTGCTCGCCATGGTGCAGGACACGCGCGTGGTCCTGGTGAAGCTGGCCGACCATACGCAGGAGTTGCGCTTCGCGGTGCGCTCCGGCGGCGAGGCCGACCGGCGCGCGACCGCCATGCTCACGAGCGACGTGTTCGCGCCGCTCGCCAACCGACTCGGGGTGTGGCAGCTCAAGTGGGAAATGGAAGACCTGGCCTTCCGCGTGCTCGAGCCGGAAACCTACAGGCGGATTGCCGGTCTGCTCGACGAAAAGCGCGTGGACCGCGAGCGCTACATCGAGAACGTCGTCGCCCGGCTGAAGGGGGAGCTTGCGCGAGCGGGCATCGCCGCCGAAGTCACGGGCCGGGCCAAGCACATCACCAGCATCTACCGGAAGATGAACGTGAAGTCGCTCGACTTCGAGGCGCTGTACGACGTCAGGGCCGTGCGCATCCTGGTCGGGGACGTGAAGGACTGCTACGCGGCGCTGGGCCTCGTGCACAACCTGTGGACGCCGATCCCGAAGGAATTCGACGACTACATCGCGAAGCCCAAGAGCAACCAGTATCGTTCGCTGCACACCGCCGTGATCGGGCCGCAGGACAAGGCGCTGGAAGTGCAGATCCGCACCCACGAGATGCACCAGCACGCGGAGCTCGGTATCGCGTCGCACTGGCGCTACAAGGAAGGCGCGCGCGGCGACCACGATTACGACCGCAAGATCGCGTGGTTGCGCCAGGTCCTGGAGTGGCGGGACGAGTCGGGGGAGCCCGGCGGGCTGGCCGAGCGCTTCCGCACCGGCCTGTTCGAGGACACGATTTACGTGCTGACGCCGCAGGGCAAGGTCATCGCCCTGGGGAAAGGCGCGACCCCGGTGGATTTTGCCTACCACGTGCACACCGAGCTGGGGCATCGCTGCCGCGGCGCCAAGGTGGACGGCGTCATGGTGCCGCTCAACACGCCGCTCGCGAACGGCCAGCGCATCGAGATCCTCGCCGCGAAACAGGGCGGGCCGAGCCGCGACTGGCTCAACGCCGAGCTGGGCTATGCCCGCAGCGCCGCGGCGCGCGCCCGGATCCGCCAATGGTTCAACCGCCAGAACTTCGAGGCCGCGCAGGCGCAGGGCAGGGCCGTGGTGGAAAAGGAACTGCGCAGGCAGGGCATGACCGCGCTCGGCCTCGACCGGCTCGCGGCGCGGCTCGAGTATGCGCAGGTGGACGACCTGCTGGCCGATATCGGCCGCGGCGAAATTCGCAGCCGCCAGCTGGAGCAGGCGGTGCGCGCGCTCGGCCCGCATGCCCGGGCAGTCGACCACGATGAAGCGCCGGCGCAGCCGGCGCGCGGCCGGCACGCTGCCCCGCCCAGGGGCAGCGTGCTGGTCGTGGGGGTGGACCGCCTGCTGACGGTCCCGGCGAAGTGCTGCAAGCCGGCGCCGCCCGATGCCATCGTCGGATTCGTGACCCGCGGGCGCGGCGTGACCATCCATCGCACGGGATGCGCCAGCCTGAAGCGGCTCGACCCGAAACGGCGGATGACGGCCGAGTGGGGCGAGACCCGCGACGCGGCTTTCCCGGTGGATGTCGAGGTCATCGCGAAGAAGCGGGCCGGCTTGCTGCGCGAAATCGCCGATGCGCTGGCCCGCGAGCGCATACGCATCGTCGGCTCGCGGTCCGTGGAGGAAGAGGCCGCGGTGCGCGTGCGCTATACGCTCGAGGTCGCCGATCTCGGCCAGATGACGCGCGTGCTCGCGCTGCTGCGCGAAGTGCGAGGAGTTGCACGCGCCGCTAGGCGCTAGTGCGCAACCCAATGATGAATAGTGAATGATGAATGATGAATGGAAAAGCGCTCCACTCAATCAGGTCATCATTCCGCATTCATCATTCAGCATTGGGCTTTCACTCAGTGAAGCTGAGTGAAAGCCCGGTGACGCCGGGCAGGCCCTCGTAGCGCGAGGACCAGGTTTCGCCGGGCGCAACCGGCATCGCGGCGGTGAGCGTGCCGGTGGTGATGATTTCGCCCGCGGCCAGCGGGTCGAATTGCCCCTGCCGCGCCAGGATGTCGGCGAGAAAGGCGAGCGCCAGCGCGGGATGCCCCAGCGCGTTCGCGCCGACGCCCCGGTCCACGATCTCCCGTTCTTTCAGGAGCGTTACGTTGCAGCCGTGTATGTGATCGGCGAGGCCGGCGAGATCGCCGCCGACCGCGACCGGGGCGCCGATGACGAGCCGCCAGTGAAAGGAAAAGTCGGCAACCGAATCGGCGGGGTCGAATTTCCAGTCGGCGAAATGGCAGTCCACGATCTCGAAGCTCGGCGCGAGCCACTCGACCGCTTCCAGTATCCGGGCCGGCTCGGCCTGGCCCGGCCGCACCGGGGACTTGAGCTTGAACGCGATCTCGGGTTCGAGGCGCGGCTGCACGCTGCCTTTCAGTGAAACGGCCGCGCGGCCGTCCTGCGCGAATTGCACGGTGCGCTCGTAGACGTGCGCCCAGATCGGGGCGGTGGCGCCGTACTGGGGCCAGATGTTGCGGTTGGTGAAGCCGATCTTGCGCCCGGCGGTCTTCTCGCCGCGCGCCCGCCGCAGCCTGACGAGGTCGGCGGCGACGTTGTAGGCGGCATCGGTATTGAAATGCGGATTGACGGCGACGATCGACGGGATGACCTTGCCCTGATCGAGCGCGTCGATCAGTTCATTGATGACGATACGGGAGAAGCGCATCCGATAGGGCTCTCTTGCCGGCTTCGTTGCCGGGTTTATTTATCCAAGTCCATGATTTATTTGAACCAGCCTGTGCGTTCCGCTACAATTCGTTCCCTCAGGCGCGTAGCTCAGTTGGCTAGAGCGCATCCTTGACATGGATGAGGTCGTTGGTTCGATTCCAATCGCGCCTACCAGTTGTTAAATCCGGACGCCCGCCATGCGGGAGTCGGAACTCCCGCATGGCGGGGCGCCGGTTTAACTCCGCGCGTTCGAACACACGCTTCGCGGTGTTCAACGCGCGGATTTGTTTTTGCACCATGGGTTGATTATGCCGGATATTCGCTTGCCCGACGGGTCGATCAGGAAATTCGACCAGCCCGTGACGGTCGCCGAGCTCGCCCAGAGCATCGGCGCGGGTCTCGCGCGCGCGGCGCTGGCGGGCAAGGTGAACGGCAAGCTGGTCGATACGTCCTTTCGCATCGAGTCCGATGCGGACGTCGCCATCGTCACGGAGAAGGATCCCGAGGGGATCGACCTGCTGCGGCATTCGGCCGCGCACCTGCTCGCGCACGCGGTGAAGGAGCTGTTCCCGGAGGCGCAGGTCACCATCGGCCCGGTGATCGAGGACGGTTTCTACTACGATTTCGCCTACAAGCGGCCGTTCACGCCGGAAGACCTCGCCGCGATCGAGAAGCGCATGCAGGAGATCGCGAAGCGCGACATCCGCGTCGAGCGCCAGGTGATGCCGCGCGACGAGGCGGTGAAGTTCTTCAGGGACCAGGGCGAGGCCTACAAGGCCGAGATCATCGCGGCGATCCCCTCGGCCGAGCCGATCTCGCTCTACCGGCAGGACAACTTCATCGACCTGTGCCGCGGGCCGCACGTGCCCTCCACCGGCAAGCTGAAGGTGTTCAAGCTGATGCGGGTGGCGGGCGCCTACTGGCGCGGCGACTCGAAGAACGAGATGCTGCAGCGGATCTACGGCACCGCGTGGGGAAAGAAGGAAGACCAGGACGCCTACCTGCACCGGCTCGAGGAGGCGGAGAAGCGCGACCACCGCCGGCTCGGCAAGCAGCTCGAGCTGTTCCATACCCAGGACGAAGCGCCCGGCATGGTGTTCTGGCATCCCAAGGGATGGGCCATCTGGCAGTGCATCGAGCAGTACATGCGGCGGGTGCTCGACGAGAACGGCTATGCCGAGGTGCGCGGCCCGCAGGTGCTCGACGTGTCGCTCTGGAAGCGTTCGGGGCACTGGGACAATTTCCGCGAGAACATGTTCTTCACCGAGTCGGAATCGCGCGATTACGCCGTGAAGCCGATGAATTGCCCGGGGCACGTCCAGATCTTCAACCAGGGGCTGAAAAGCTATCGCGACCTGCCGCTGCGGCTGGCCGAGTTCGGCTCCTGCCACCGCAACGAGCCGTCCGGGGCGCTGCACGGGTTGATGCGGGTGCGCGGCTTTACCCAGGACGACGCCCATATCTTCTGCACCGAGGCGCAGGTCGAGCCGGAAGTCATCCGCTTCATCGACCTGCTGCAGAGCGTGTATTCCGACTTCGGCTTCGACGAGGTCCTGGTGAAGCTCTCCACGCGGCCGGCGAAGCGCGTCGGGACGGACGAGCAATGGGACAAGGCCGAAAGCGCCCTGAAGGCCGCGCTCGAGAGGAAGGGCCTGAAATACGACCTGCAGCCGGGGGAAGGGGCGTTCTACGGCCCCAAGATCGAGTTTTCGCTCAAGGACAGCATCGGCCGGGTCTGGCAGTGCGGCACCCTGCAGCTCGATTTCTCGATGCCCGGACGGCTCGGCGCCGAGTACGTGGGGGAGGACAACGCCCGCCACGTGCCGGTCATGCTGCACCGGGCGGTGCTGGGGTCCTTCGAGCGCTTCATCGGCATCCTGATCGAGCACTACGCCGGGGCGATGCCGTTGTGGCTGGCCCCGGTCCAGGTGGCGGTATCGAGCATCACCGAGCACCAGGCGGACTATGCGAACAGCGTCGTGAGCGGGTTGCGGGCCGCCGGTTTTCGCGCCGTGGCCGACTTGAGGAATGAGAAAATTTCCTATAAAATCCGGGAACATAGTCTGCAGAAGCTGCCCTACCAGGTCATCATCGGCGACAAGGAAAAGGTGGCGCAACAGGTTGCCGTGCGCACCCGCAAGGGCGAGGATCTCGGCCAGATGAGTCTGGCCGATTTCGTTTCGAGGCTCCGGGCCGAAGAGGCCCGGCTCGGACGCGCGGCGCAAGAGTAACGGGATATCGGGGGGCTACATCGCACAGGAAAAGGAACCGCGGATCAACGGCGAGATCAACGCGCCGGAAGTCCGTTTGATCGGGGCGGCCGGCGAGCAGGTCGGCGTGGTGGCCATTGCCGCGGCGAACAAGATGGCGGAAGAAGCCGAGCTGGACCTGGTCGAGATCGCGCCGACGGCAGTGCCGCCGGTGTGCCGCATCATGGATTACGGGAAATACAAGTACCGTGAAGCCAAGAAGCGCCACGAGGCGAAGCTGAAGCAGAAGCAGATCGTCGTCAAGGAGATCAAGTTCCGCCCCGGCACCGATGAAGGCGATTACAAGATCAAGCTGCGCAACCTGACGCGGTTCCTGGAAGAGGGTGACAAGGCCAAGATCACGCTCCGCTACCGCGGTCGCGAGATGGCCCACCAGGAGCTGGGGCACCGCCTGATCGAGCGGGTACGGGGCGACCTCGAGCCGTACAGCGTCGTCGAGCAGTACCCGAAGATGGAAGGCCGCCAGCTGATCATGGTGCTGGCGCCCAAGAAGACCGGCAAGCCCGTCGCAAGGGCCGCCGCGAAGTCGGGGGAGCCGAAGCAGAAAGCGGTTCCCGCGAAAGCAGCAGTTGCCGAGCCCGCGGCGGAAGCCGGGGCCGAAGCTGCGAAGAAGTAGTTGTCCGGGTTCCTGAAGACCTGCCGCCGTGGCAGGCACCCGGCGCTAGGCTAAAACAGGAGTCAGTCATGCCGAAGTTGAAGACCAAGCGGGGCGCCGCCAAGCGCTTCCGGAAGCGCGCCGGCGGCAGCATCAAGCGCGGCAAGGCGTTCGCGCGCCACATCCTCACCAAGAAGAATACCAAGCGCAAGCGCCACCTGCGCGGCGGCGCCGACGTGCACCAGGCGGACAAGGCGTCGGTCCGCGTCATGCTGCCTTACTAGGAGACCGCCATGCCACGAGTCAAACGGGGCGTTACCGCCCGCGCCGCGCACAAGAAGGTCCTCCGGAAGGCCAAGGGTTTCCGCGGCCGCCGCAAGAACGTGTTCCGCATCGCCAACGAAGCGGTGATGCGCGCCGGCCAGTACGCCTACCGTGACCGCCGCGACCGCAAGGGTGAGTTCCGCGCATTGTGGATCGCGCGCATCAATGCCGCCGCGCGCGAGCACGGCATGAGCTACAGCCGTTTCATGAACGGGTTGAAGAAGGCGGCGATCGCCGTCGACCGCAAGGTGCTGGCCGACATCGCCGTTCTCGACAAGCCGGCGTTTTCCAAGTTCGTCGAGAAGGCCAAGGCCAGCCTCGGCGCCTAGCAAGCAGGGGCCAGGGACCAGGGATCAGGGACTCGCGTATCCTCGGCCCCGATCTTGGAGAAACAGGGGGCTGAAAGGCCTCTTTTTTCTAGCCCCTAGCCCCTAATCCCCGGCCCCTATCATGCAGGACGTCGACGCCATCGTGAACGAAGCGCTCGCGGCGTTCGCCGGCCTGAACGACGCCGGCCAGCTCGAGCAGGCCAAGGCGCGTTACCTCGGCAAGTCCGGCGCGCTGACCCAGCTGCTGAAAGGGTTGTCGAAGCTGCCGGCGGCGGAGCGCCCGGCGTTCGGCAGTCGCGTCAATGCCGCCAAGGCCAAGCTGGAGGCGGCGCTCGATGAGCAGCGCGGGCGCATCCAGGCGCGCCAGCTCGAAGCGCGGCTGGCCGACGAGAAGCTCGACGTCACGCTGCCGGGACGCGGGCTTGCCGTGGGCGGCCTGCACCCGGTGACGCGGACCCAGGCGCGCGTCGAGGCCCTGTTCCGCACCATGGGATTCGAGGTGGCGGACGGGCCCGAGATCGAGAACGATTATTACAATTTCACCGCGCTGAACCAGCCGGAGAACCACCCGGCGCGCTCGATGCACGACACGTTCTACCTGGCCGACGGCAGGCACCTGCTGCGCACGCATGCTTCGCCGATGCAGATACGCCACATGGAAGCCCATCGCCCGCCGGTGAAGGTCATCGCGCCGGGACGCGTCTACCGCGTCGATTCCGATGCCACGCATTCGC
>CAYSRR010000012.1:6543-16383 GCA_964433375.1 uncultured Streptomycetaceae bacterium | reverse complement strand
ACCGAGCCTTCCGCCGAGATCGACATGAGCTTCGGCAGCGGCTGGCTCGAGATGGGAGGGGCGGGCATGGTGCACCCGAACGTGCTGCGCAACGTGAACATCGAGCCCGAGAAGCACCAGGGCTTCGCCTTCGGGCTCGGCCTCGACCGCCTGGCGATGCTGCGCTACGGCGTAAACGACCTGCGGCTGTTCTTCGAGAACGACCTGCGGTTCCTCAAGCAATTTAACTGAAGAACCTCCCAACGCAGTGGACGCCAAGGACGCCGAGGAACGCAATGGATTCGAAAGGGGAATTCGGTCATGGATTTCCTCTGCGTCCATTGCGTCCTCTGCGTTGAGCGGTAAACATGAAGTTTTCTGAAAACTGGCTGCGCACCTTCGTCAATCCCCCGCTCGCCACGCGCGAGCTGGCGGAGGCGGTCACCATGAGCGGCGTCGAGGTCGAGAACGTCGAGCCCGATGGGGACGACTGGGTGCTGACCCTGAAGCCCACTCCCAACCGCGGCGATTGCCTGAGCCTGCTCGGCATCGCCCGCGAGGTGTCGGCCGTGACCGGCGCGCCTTTGAGCCCGCCCGAATCGCGAACCGCGCGCGTCACGATCACCGACCGCCTGGCCGCCGTCGTGGAAGCGCCGCAGGCCTGCCCGCGCTACTGCGGCCGCCTGGTGAAAGGTGTCAATGCCGGCGCGCCGACGCCGGACTGGATGGCGCAGCGGCTGGCGCGCAGCGGGCTGCGCCCGGTCAGCGCGCTGGTGGATATCACCAATTACGTCATGCTCGAGCTGGGACAGCCGTTGCACGCATTCGACGCGGCGAAGCTCGACGGCGGCATCCGGGTACGCTACGCGAAAGCGGGAGAACAACTGACGCTCCTCAACGGGCAGGCGCCGGCGCTGACGCCCGATTTCCTGGTCATCGCCGACGAGGCCGGGGCGGTGGCGCTGGCGGGCATCATGGGCGGCATCGACTCTTCGGTCAGCGATGTCACGCGCGACGTGTTCCTGGAGAGCGCTTTTTTCAGCCCCGACGCGATTGCCGGGAAGGCCCGCCTGCTCAACTTCTCGTCCGATTCCTCCTACCGCTTCGAGCGCGGCGTCGATTTTGCCGGAACGCCCGCGGCGCTCGAGCGCGCCACGCAACTCGTCCTGGAGATCTGCGGCGGGGCGGCGGGGCCGGTGACCGAGGCGCGCGCGACGCTGCCGCTCCGGGACCCGGTGCGCTTGCGCCTCGCGCGCGTCGAGCGGCTGCTCGGCATCAGGCTCGACGGCACCCAGGTCAGCGACATCCTGCGCCGCCTGCGTTTCGAGTTCTCCGCCGCCGAGGGCGAGTTCCGCGTTATTCCGCCCAGCCACCGTTTCGACATCGCCATCGAGGAAGACCTGATCGAGGAACTGGCGCGCATCCACGGCTACGAGCGCATACCGGCCACGCTGCCGGCCGCCCCGTCCGGCATGTTGCCCGTGCCGGAGGGCAGGCGCGACGCCGCCGCGATACGCGCGCTGCTGGTGGCGCGCGACTACCAGGAAATCGTGAGCTACAGTTTCGTGGACGCGGCCTGGGAGGCCGACCTTGCGGGCAATTCCGCGCCCGTGGCCCTCGCCAACCCGATCGCCAGCAACATGAGCGTGATGCGCTCGACGCTCGCGGGCGGGCTGATCCAGTGCCTTGCCTGGAACCTGGCCCGCAAGCAGCCGCGCGTGCGGCTGTTCGAAGTCGGCCGCTGTTTCATGGCGGGAGCATCGGGCGCCTATGACCAGCCGGTGCGGATCGGAGGGCTCGCCTACGGCGACGCGCGCCACGAGCAATGGGGGCTCAAGGGACGGCCGGCGGATTTCTACGACGTCAGGAGCGACATCGAGGCGCTGCTGGCGCCGCGCCCGGTGGAATGCCGCCCGGCGGAGCACCCGGCGCTGCACCCCGGCAAGTCGGCCCGCATACTCGTCGGGGATATGACGGTGGGCTGGGTCGGGGAATTGCACCCGCGCTGGCAACGGAAGTATGATTTGCCGCTCCCCCCCGTCCTGTTCGAGCTCGATCTCGACGCGATCGGAGAGCGGGGGTTGCCGGCCTATAACGAGACATCGAAATTCCCGGCGGCGCGGCGCGACATAGCCGCCGCGGTCGATGAGGGGGTCGGTTATCAGGCGATCCGGGAGGCCCTGAGCCGGGAGCGGCCCGCGGTCGTGACCGAAATCGGGCTGTTTGACATCTACCGCGGTACGGGTGTAGAAAAAGGAAAAAAGAGTCTTGCTATCAGGGTGTTATTACAGGATACTCGGAAGACTCTGACCGACGCGGAAGTCGAATCCGCCATCTCGCAGCTACGCCGGATACTACAGCAGCAATTCAACGCGAAATTCCGTTGAAAGGGGACATCATGACGTTAACCAAGGCCGAACTCGCGGACCTTCTGTTCGAAAAGGTCGGGTTCAACAAGCGCGAAGCGAAGGACATGGTCGAGTCGTTCTTCGAGGAAGTGAGGACCGCGCTTGAAAACGGGCAGGGCGTGAAGCTCTCCGGCTTCGGTAATTTCCAGTTGCGCGACAAGCCGCAGCGGCCGGGCCGCAACCCCAAGACGGGGGAGGAGATCCCGATCACGGCGCGCCGTGTCGTGACGTTCCACGCGTCGCAGAAACTGAAGGCGATGGTGGAGCAGAATTACCATGGAAGCAAGTCATAGCCCCAGGGCGCAGTTGCCGCCGATTCCGGCGAAGCGCTACTTCACGATCGGTGAGGTGAGCGAGCTGTGCGGCGTGAAGCCGCACGTGCTGCGCTACTGGGAGCAGGAATTCACCCAGCTGAAGCCGGTCAAGCGCCGCGGCAACCGGCGCTACTACCAGCACCACGAGGTGCTGTTGATCCGCCGCATCCGCGAGCTGCTCTACGACCAGGGTTTCACCATCAGCGGCGCGCGCAACCGGCTCGACGAGCTGGTGTCCGAGCCGTCCGCCAGGTCGGGGCGGGCGCAGCGCCTCAGTCTCGCCGCGATCGTGCGCAAGGAAATCCAGGGCGTCATCGAAGTTTTGCGCGGCTAGGATTTCGTCGCGGTTTTCCGCGACGAAATCCTTTTTCCAGCGGCAGCCCCCTCCTTCACTGATATAATTCGCCGCCTCGGGGCGTAGCGCAGCCTGGTAGCGTACCGGCATGGGGTGCCGGTGGTCGTGAGTTCGAATCTCACCGCCCCGACCAGATAAAAATGGCCCGCAATCGCGGGCCATTTTTTTGAGGGATGAGGATTTCTTCCTCCGCGTCCCCAGCGTCCTCAGCGGTGAGAGGTTCAGTTTTTCAGCCTGACCCCGTGGCCGAGGCCGGCGCAGTCCTCGTCGGTCTTGAGCCCCGCGGCGCGGATGCCGTGCGCGGCGAGTTCCTCGTCCTGCATTTCGGTGTCGCCGGTGACGCCCACGGCGCCGATGACTTCGCCGTGCTCGTCGCGGATCAGCCGGCCGCCGCCTTCCGGGAAGATCTTCCCGCCGGACGCGTCGATCAGGTAGCCCATGAATGCGGGTTTTTCCTCGTTGCGCACGCGCACCAGGCTGGACGAGCGGCGCAGCGCGAGGGCGGCGTAAGCCTTGCCCATCGCCATCTCGAACCGCATCATCGCCGAGCCGTCTTCCTTCTTGAATGCCTTGACGTGGGCGCCGGGGTCGGTGACGGCGACCGACAGCGGCCTGCAATTCATTTCCCGGCCGCGCGTGAGTATCGCGTCGATGATGTGCTCCGACTGCTCCAGCGTGATTTCGGACATGATCGCTCCGTGCGGGTTCCGTGACGTGGTCCGGAATGATATGCCGTAGCCCTGAAAATTCAAACATGTGACAATAGAGGCAAGGGAAGGAAAGCCCGGTCCGCAACGCGGATGTCGAACGAGGAGGAATCGCATGATCAAGGGCCAGACGCAGCATCTCGCATTCATTGCTTTGTTCTCGGGCATTGCGTTCGCGCCTGCCATGCCGGGCGATGCCTGGTCGGCGGATGCCTACCCGGTGAAACCGGTCCGGATGGTGGTGGGGTACCCGCCCGGCGGCGCCAACGACCTCGTCGCGCGCGCCATCGCGCCGAGAGTCAGCCCGCGGCTGGGCCAGCAGATGATCGTCGAGAACCGCGCCGGCGCGGCCGGCAATATCGGCACGGAGCTGGTCGCGCGCGCCGCGCCGGACGGCTACACCCTGCTGATGGCGTCGGTCGCTTCGTTCGCGATGAGCCCGGCTCTCGGGAAGGTGCCGTTCGACCCCATCAACGATTTTGCTCCGGTGACGCTGGCCACGCTCGTGACGAGCCTGCTGTCGGTCCATCCCTCCCTGCCGGTGCGGTCCGTCAAGCAGCTCGTGGCGCTTGCGAAGCAGCGGCCCGGTGTCCTGAATTACGCTTCGCCGGGCAGGGGCAGCATCGCGCATCTTGCCTCGGAACTGCTCTGGATCACGGCGGGAATCAAGATGAACCACATATCGTACAAGGGCGGCGGGCCCGCCGTGGCCGACGCCATCGCCGGGCACGTCGAGGTCATGTTTTCGCTGATCTCGACGCAGGCGCCCCACGTCCGGTCGGGAAGGCTGCGCGCGCTGGCCGTCACCAACGCGAAACGTTCGGCCGCGCTGCCCGACGTGCCGACGGTCGCCGAGTCCGGCTACCCCGGATTCGAGGCGAACGGCTGGCTCGGCTTCGTGTTTCCGGCGAAGACGCCCAAGGCCGTGGTGGACCGCATGCACAGGGATCTGGCCGCGGTGATCGATTCCCAGGAAGTGCGGACGCAGCTGGCCGATCTCGGGCTCGACGCGGAGTCGAGCGACCCCGCCCGATTCCATGCCTTGATCAAGTCCGACCATGCCCGGTGGGACAAGGTGGTGAGGACGGCGGGCCTGCGCGAGCAGCGATAGCCGCGTAATTACGGAGAAAAGGATTGCACATGCGGCTGTGGTTCAACCCGGCGTCCCCGTTCGCGCGCAAGGTGCGCATCGTGGCCCGCGAAGCGGGGCTCGAAGGACGCATCGAGGAAGTCAGCATCCTGGTCAGCCCGGTCAAGCCGCACGGCGAGCTGGCGCGGGAGAACCCTCTCGTGAAGATACCGGCATTGTCCACCCCGGACGAAGGCACGCTGTACGATTCGGCGGTGATCTGCGAGTACCTGGACAGCTTGCACCGGGGGATACCCTTGTTCCCCAGGTCGGGCGCGGAGCGATGGCGCGAGCTGCGGCTGCACGCGCTGTGCGACGGTATTCTCGACGCGGCGGTTCTCATGCGCTACGAGAGCGCCGTGCGTCCCCAGGCGCTGCAATGGCCGGATTGGGTGGCCGGGCAGATGGGCAAGGTGAGGGGCGGGCTGGATGCGCTGGAGCGCGAGTGCCCGGCGTGGGGCGAATGTTTCGCGATCGGCGAGATCACCGCCGCCTGCGTGCTCGGTTATCTCGATTTCCGGTTCCCGGGCGAGCCCTGGCGCGACGCGCGTCCCGCGCTCGAGAAATGGTTCGTGAAAGTCTCGCAGCGGCCGTCGGTGAAAGCCACGACTCCCCAGTGACGAGCAGCAGCGTTCGCATCGCCTGTCTCCAGACGAATTCCGGCAACGACTTCGACTCGAACCTCGCGACGCTGTCGGCGATGACGCGCGAGGCGGCGGCGGACGGCGCCCGGTTCATCTTCTCGGGCGAGTACGTCCTGATGATGGACGGCAGCGGCCGCGCCATGCGCGAGAAGGCGTTGAAGGAGGATGGGGAGCCCGCGTTGTCCGCGTTGGCGGCGCTGTCGCGGGAGCTGGGAGTCTGGCAGCTCGTCGGTTCGCTCACGCTGATGAGCGATGACGGCCGGATGTTCAACCGTTCCCTGCTGATCTCGGCCGCGGGGCGGGTGGTCGCCGCTTACGACAAGATCCACATGTTCGATGCCACGCTGCCGAGCGGCGTGGTGATCAAGGAATCGAGCGCTTACCGGCCTGGCGAGAAGGCGGTGATCGCGGAAACGCCCTGGGGCCGTCTCGGCATGACGGTCTGCTATGACCTGCGATTTCCCCAGCTCCACCGGACGCTGTCCCAGCGCGGCGCAACGATGCTGGCGGCTCCCTCTTCCTTCCAGCGCGAGACCGGCAAGGCGCACTGGCACGTCCTGTTGCGCGCGCGGGCGATCGAGAACGCGGCCTTCGTCATCGCGCCGGCCCTGTGCGGCGACCATCCCGGCAAGCGCATGACGTACGGGCACTCGCTCGTGATCGACCCGTGGGGCGAGGTACTGGCCGATGGCGGCGAAGCGCCCGGCATCGTCTACGCCGACCTCGATCTTGCCCGGGTGGACAAGGTGCGCGGCATGCTGCCTTCGCTCACCCACGACCGGCCATTCACGCCCCCAGCTTGAAGACCTTCAGCCACAGAGAACACAGAGATCACAGAGAGAGGCAAAAACCTGCCGGACCAGGTTTGCGTTTGAATTCTCTGTGTCCTCTGTGCTCTCTGTGGCTAATGCTTGTAGAGGTTTTTTGTGGCGAATGAAACCATAGCGGTCTTCACCAAGAACCGCACCAACCCGGCCTACGCCGCCGCGCGTCTGGGCGCGGAGCGGGCGGCGCAGCGCCTTGGTGCGCGCGTGCACCATTACGTGCCGGACACGCCGGACGACGTCGATGAGCAGGTCGCGCTGGTCGGGCAGGCTGTCGCCGCGCGGCCCGATGCGATCGTGTTCGTCCCGGTGCACCTGACCGCGCTCGACGCCTCGGTGCGCAGGATCAATGACGCGGGTATCCCGGCGGTCAACTATCTCAACCGTCTGGCCAGAGGCCGCTTCGTGAGCTTCGTCGGCTCGGACGACTATCGGCTCGCGCGCGAGATCGCCGCGTACCTGTTCCGGCACCTGGGGGGCAGGGGTGACGTGGCGATGATGGAGGGGGTGCCGGGGGCCGTCACGAGCCGGGAGCGCATGCGCGGATTTCTCGACGCGGTGAAGGAGTGGCCCGGCATCCGCGTCACCACGACGCCGCCGGGGAACTACCAGGAAACGACCGCAAAAGACGTCATGAAGGCGTTTCTTGCCGAATCGCCGCGCGTCGACGGCGTGCTGGCCGCCAATGACGTCATGGCCCTCGGTATCCTCGCTGCGCTCCACGACGCGCGGCGTGACGTGCCGGTCATCGGCGTGAACGCGCTGCCGGAGGCGATCGCCTCGATCAAGACCGGGGGCCTGCTCGCCACGGTGGATTTCGACGCGATGAAAATCGGCTGCGTCGCCACCGAGGCCGCCATCCGCCACTTGCGCGGCGAAGCGGTGCCCGCGGAGATCATCCTGCCTGCCCAGGTCGTCGACCGCTCCAATTACCAGCCGTGGGACCGGCCGCTCGAGGAGCGGGACTGTCCGGGCTGGGGCGAGATTGTCACGGGAATGTAGGAAATCGGCGGGTTGGTCCGCCGATTTCCTAATATAATTTCAAGTCAACACTCTGTCGACCCGTGCGCATCCTTCTCAGTAACGACGACGGCTATTTCGCGCCGGGCATCACGCTGCTCGCGGAGATGCTCGCGCCGCTTGGGGAGATCACGGTCGTTGCGCCGGAGCGCGATCGCAGCGGGTCGAGCAATTCGCTGACCCTCGACCGCCCGCTCACCGTGCGCCGCGCGCAGGGCCGGGTCTATTTCGTCAACGGCACGCCCACGGATTGCGTCCATCTCGCGGTGACCGGATTGCTGAAGGAACTGCCCGACATCATCATCTCCGGCGTGAACCACGGCGCCAACATGGGGGATGACACGATCTACTCAGGTACCGTGGCCGCGGCGACGGAAGGGTTTCTGCTGGGTATCCCGTCGATCGCAATTTCCCTGGCATCCGAAGGCGCGGGACATTTCCGCACGGCCGGCCGGGTCGCGGCGGAACTGGTCTCCCGCTTCCAGCGCCGGCCGATCGAGCAGGCCGTTCTGCTCAACGTCAACGTGCCCGACGTCGATTACGGGGAATTGCGCGGTTTCCAGGTGACGCGCCTGGGCAAGCGCCACAAGGCGGAGCCGGTGGTGAAATCGACCACGCCCCGTGGCGAGACGGTGTACTGGGTCGGCGCGGCCGGCGGCGCGCAGGATGCGGGAGACGGCACGGACTTTCACGCGGTTGCCGCGAACCGCGTTTCGATCACGCCGCTGCAGATGGACCTGACGCGCTTCTCCCAGCTTGAGTCGGTGGCAACCTGGCTCGCGAACCCGTGACCCGAGACTCGTGACTGGCGACCGGAGCTTCGGCAGGCACGCTGGAATCGGCATGACCTCGCAGCGCACGCGGCTGCGCATGGTCGAGCGCTTGCGCGCCCGCGGCATACGCGATGAGACGGTGCTGTCCGTCATGGGCGGGCTGCCGCGGCACATTTTCGTGGACGAAGCGCTGGCGAGCCGCGCCTACGAGGACAACTCGCTGCCGCTGGGTTTCGGCCAGACCATCTCCAGTCCCCATACCGTGGCGCGCATGACGGAACTCGCGCGCAACGGGCGGGCGCTTGCCAAGGTGCTGGAGATCGGCACCGGTTGCGGCTATCAGACCGCCGTGCTTGCCCGGATCGCAAAGCAGGTGTACTCGATGGAGCGCATAGCCGCGTTGATCCGCAAGGCGCGCAAGCATCTGCGCGAAGCCGGCGTGTCCAACGTGCACCTGCGCCACGGCGACGGCCACGCCGGCATGCCGGAGGTCGGCCCGTTCGATGCGATCGTGATGACCGCGGCGGCGCCGCGCGCGCCCCAGGCGCTCCTCGATCAGTTGAATCCCGGTGGTAGAATGGTTTTGCCGCTGGAATCCGGCAAGGAGCAGCATCTCTACGTGATTGAACGCACCGAAAAGGGCCTTGTCGAAAGGCGCATGGATCCCGTCGTGTTCGTGCCCCTGCTGCCGGGCGTCGGTTAAGCCGTGAACAAGGCGTTCTCGCTGGCCAGGCTTTTCCTGGTATGCATCGCGGTCGCGGCGGCTGCGGCGGGTTGCTCGACCCGCAGCGGCGCACCCGTCGTGGATCGGGGTCCCGGTGCGAAACCCGCGCCGGCCAGGCCCGCGGTTGCCGCGAAATCCGCCGCCAGACCGACGGACGTGCGTCCCGAGTTCTACACGGTCAGGAAGGGCGACACCCTCTACAGCATCGCGCTCGACCACGGCCTCGAATATCGCGAACTGGCTCAGTGGAACGGCATCACCGATGCCGGCGTCATCCGCGCGGGCCAGCAACTTCGGCTGCGCGCGCCGTCAACGGGAACGGGGGTGACCGCGGCCCCGCTCAAGACCGCGCCGGGCGTGCAGGGGCGGCCGATCGGCGAGTCAGCGGTCACGGGCGACAACGTCAAGAGCCAGCCCCGGGCGGTGCGGGCGCCGTACACGGACCAGGCCTATGCCCAGCTGGCCGGCATCAAGCCGGAGCCGGCGCCCAGGCCGGAACCGCGCGAGGGAGACGAAGGCGTTGCGTGGAGCTGGCCGGCGAGCGGCAAGGTCGTCAGCACTTTCAACGACAGCGCCAACCTGAAAGGCATCGCCATCGCCGGCAAGCTGGGGCAGCCGGTCGTGGCGAGCGCGCCGGGGCGGGTGATCTTCAGCGGCACCGGGATACGCGGCTTCGGCAAACTGATCGTCATCAAGCACAACAACATTTTCCTGAGCGTCTACGCGCACAACAGCGAGCTGCTGGTCAAGGAAGGCCAGAGCGTCACGCGGGGGCAGCGGATCGCGGAGATGGGTTCGACCGACACCGACCGGGTCAAGCTGCATTTCGAGATTCGCCGCTACGGCAAGCCGGTGGACCCGGCGACGCTGCTGCCGCCGGCGTGATCTGAAGGCAGAAGGCAGAAGGCAGGAGGCAGAAGGCAGAAGGCAGAAGGCAGAAGGCAGAAGGCAAACCAACGCCTG
>CAYSRR010000012.1:2769-6533 GCA_964433375.1 uncultured Streptomycetaceae bacterium | reverse complement strand
CCCGGTAGCTGATTCTTCCGCGGAACAATTGGTCCAACGCCTGCCTGACGGTTTTCCCCCTTTCCCCTTTTTCCTTGCTTTCAGGCGCTGAATTCCCGCACGCGCCGCCGCAGTTCGACCAGGGCGTCGGGGCTCGCTGACGCG
The DNA here is from genome assembly GCA_964433375.1 of uncultured Streptomycetaceae bacterium. GTDB lineage: Bacteria > Pseudomonadota > Gammaproteobacteria > Burkholderiales > SG8-41 > SG8-41. The sequence goes on along the minus strand of CAYSRR010000012.1, from coordinate 6,389 downwards.
GCGTAGCGCAGCGCGACGTAGAGGCGCGTGATGGCGGAAACCTCGGGGGTCAGGTCAGGCCGCGCCGCTTCCACCCTGTGCGCGTAGTCCACCGGGCCTTCCGACGGCCCGCGCGGCAAGCCGTTGCGCTGCAGCTTGCTGCAGAACCGGAGGTAGGCGACCCGGGCCGGGTCGCTGACCCGGGCCTTCAACTGGCGCAACGCGAGGATGACGAACGCGGCGACGATCGCCCCGCACAGGATGAACAGCATGACCGTCAGCTTCTGCCAGGTGGCGTTGTCCAGGCCGACGCGCGACAGCAGCCAGATCTGCCGCTCGGGCGTGTAGCCCAGCACCCACTGGTTCCAGGTGCTGGCCACGAAGTCCCAGGACAGGCGCAACTGCTGCAGCCATTCGATGTCGCCGCGCATCATGAGGGGCATGCTGTCGGTGAGCGGCACCGCGGCGGTCAGGCCCGATTCCACTCGCACCGGCGAGACCGCGGACGTGGGGTCGATGCGCACCCACCCGCGGTTTTCCAGCCAGACCTCGGCCCAGGCGTGGGCATCCGCCTGGCGGATGATGAAATAGTTGCCGAACGCGTTGAGCAGCCCGCCCTGGTAACCGGTCACGATGCGCGCGGGGATGCCCGCGCCCCGCATCAGCACCGCGAAGGCGGAAGCATAGTGCTCGCAGAAACCGGAGCGGGTCTTGAACAGGAATTCGTCCACCGGGTGCTCGCCGAGCAGGGGCGGCTCGAGCGTGTAGAAGAAGTTCTGGTTGCGGAACATGCCCAGGACTTCTTCGACGATGCGCCGGTCGTCGGCGTGCTTCGCGCGCAGCGAGCGCGCGAGCTCGAAGGCCCGCGGGTTGGTGCCCTCGGGCAGGTGCAAGGCGCGGCGCATGGCGTAGCGGTTCTCGTCCGCGCCGTAGGCGGCGTTGAGGTAGGACACCATGCTGTAGCGCATGCGCTTGTCCACCGGCTGGTTGGAGAAGAGCTGGAAGTCTCCGCCCATCAGCGACAGCGGCGGTACCCGGTCGGGCACGTCGAGCGCGAACAGCCAGCGCTTGCCGTGCGGCTCGAGCGTGATTTCGTACTCGACCGGATCGCCCGAGACCTCGGCCCGGGGCACGTTATAGAAGAAGCGCGGCATCGACCAGGTGCGGCCGTCGAAATCCCACATCACCGGGCCGCGCCAGTAGTGATGCCGCGGGAGGGGGGGCTGGGAATCGAAAGTGACGCGGAAGGCGACCTCGTCGGTCAGGGTGAGCCGCGACAGGCTGCCGGGAGACATGGTGTCGGAGAGGCCGCTGACGCCGCTGAAAGGATCCTGCGGCATCCCCCACAGGGGGCCCTGCACGCGCGGAAAGAGCAGGAACAGCACCAGCATGAGCGGCACGGACTGGGCAAGCAGCACGCCCGCCTGGCGCAGCTGGACGCGGAACGGCGGCTCGGCGCGCGAGTAGTTCAGGCTGATCATGGTCGCGGTGATGACCAGCGTGCACGCCAGCATGTAGAGGGCGGTGGGGATGGTCTGGTCGCGCAGGAAGTTGGTGATCACCAGGAAATAGCCGAGAAAGATCAGCAGCACCGCGTCGCGCAGCGTGCGCGTTTCGAGAAATTTCAGTCCCAGCATGATCACCAGCAGCGTGATGCCCGCGTCGCGCCCGAAGATGGTCCGGTAGCTTATGAAGACGCCGAGGGTGGCGCCCGCGGCGACGAGGATCAGCAGCCAGCGGTTCGGCATGCCGAGGCGCGCGTAACCCAGGTAGGCGCGCCACGCGATGAGGGCGGACACCAGCGCGATCGTCCACCAGGGCAGGTACGGGGTGTGGGGGACGGTCACCATGCCGAGCGAGACCAGCAGGTACACCACGTGGCGCCAGGCGATCGGCTGCTTCTGGTCAGTCACGAGTCACCGGTCACGGGTCGCGAGTCACTATCGTGAAGCGCCAGCGCTTCGAGGCAGCGCTCGCGCTGGGCTTCGCCCGCCGCGAGGTCCACGGTCCTGCCCGGGAGCCTGAGGCCGAACACGATACCGGCGGCATGCGCGTCGAGCACCCAGTGCGCGAGATGGGAGAGGCGCTCCTCCACGTCCATCTGCGGGGGCAGCATCGTCCAGTCGAGCCACAACTCGGAGTCGGCGTGCCCGCTGAATTGCTTGGTGAGCATGCCCTGGTCGCGCGCGGCGGCTTTCCACGCGATATGGCGCGGCGAATCGCCGGCGTGGTACTGGCGCAGGCCGGAAAAATCCTCCTGACCCCGGCCGTGCTCGGAGCCGGCGCCGGCGCTGGCCGTGGCGGGCGGAAGCGGCAGGCCGGGAGACGCCGGGCGCGGGTAGACGAGGCAGCGCAGGTCGAGCTCGAGGTACGACCAGGCGTAGTAGAGCCCGAGCGGGAAACGGGTGAACAGGGTCAGCCGTCCCGGGCGCAGGACGCCGCGTCGCGTGGCCGGAATGCCGATCGACGCCGGCACGGTCGAGCGCGCGGGGATGTCGACGAACTCGGCCGTCTTGCGGTCCCGGGTGAGGCCGATGGCATAGCGGTCGGTGTCCGCGCCGTTCTCCAGGTGCACGGTGAAGTTCGCGGTGCCGCCCGCGAACACCGGATGGGAGCGGCCGGCCGTCACCCGCAGGTTCGCCAGGTTGCGGAACGTCTGGATCATGGCGTTCACGCCGAGCGCGGCCAGCAGGAACGTGAGCACGAAGCCCAGCCCCAGCGTGTAGTTGATGGAGCCGGTCAGCATGAGCAGCAGCACCACGGCGAACATCAGGCCCTGCCGCGTCGGCAGGATGAACACGCGCCGCTGCACCAGCACGATCGTGCCGGGCGCCGGTCCCCGCAACTGGAACAGCCAGTTGGTGAAGCGGTTTCGCAGCGCTGCGTACATGCCGGTGATTGAGCGATTAAGCGATTAAGCGATTAAGCGATTAAGTGATCGGGACCTTGGTGTCCTGTGGGTCTTAATCACTCAATCACCAAATCACTGAATCACTAGGGAATGGCGACCTGCTTCATCAGATGCTGCGCGACGTCGACGCCGTTGGACTGGGTCACTTCCCCGGTGGAGACCAGGCGGTGGCCGACGACCACGGGCAGCACGGCCTGCACGTCTTCCGGCACGACGTGGCCGCGTCCCGCCATCAGGGCCCACGCCCGGGCGGCGTGCAGCAGCGCCAGCGCCGCCCGCGGCGACAGGCCGTTGACGTAGTCGGGCGAGCGGCGGGTGTGGTCGGCCAGCGCCTGCACGTAATCGAGCAGGGCGTCGGAGGCATGGATCTGCTGGGCGCTGTGCTGCAGGTCCGCCAGTTCCTGCGGGCTCATCGCGGGTTGCAGGGTGGCGAGCAGGTCGCGCCGGTCCTGGCCCTGCAGCAACGCGCGTTCCGCGCCGCTGTCCGGGTAACCCAGGTGGATGCGCATGAGAAAGCGGTCGAGCTGGGATTCCGGCAGCGGGAACGTGCCGACCTGGTACGAGGGATTCTGCGTGGCGATCACGAAAAACGGCTCGGGCAGGCGCCGCGTCTCGCCTTCGGCCGTGACCTGGTGCTCCTCCATCGCTTCGAGCAGCGCGCTCTGCGCCTTGGGCGTCGCCCGGTTGACCGATCTTCAGCCAGGTCGTGCTGGCCGACGAGGTCAACCGG
>CAYSRR010000012.1:0-2759 GCA_964433375.1 uncultured Streptomycetaceae bacterium | reverse complement strand
CCTCGTCGGCCAGCACGACCTGGCTGAAGATCGGTCCGGGGTGGAACTGGAAGCCGCCGGTGTCCCGGTTGTAGACGGAGACGCCGATGATGTCGGCAGGCAGCAGGTCGCTGGTGAACTGGATGCGCTGGAAAGCCAGTCCGAGCGAGGTCGCCAGCGCATGCGCCAGGGTCGTTTTGCCCACGCCCGGGATGTCCTCGATCAGCAGGTGGCCGCGCGCGATCAGGCAGGTGATCGCGAGACGGATCTGATTTTCCTTGCCGAGGATGATGCTGCCGACCTGTGCGACGACTTTTTCTATTTTCCGGGTCATGCTGCGCGCATCCGTGGGATGCGACGAGTTTGCCATATCCCGCGACTTTAGTCCTGTGTCAGGCGCCAATTGCTTTCCCCTTTTGCAGATTGATTTCCACGTGCATCGTGCGCGGGTCTTCCTCGTCGAAATGCACGCTGAAACCCAGCCGCGCCATGAGCGCGATCATCTTGTGATTGGCTGCGAGCACCTTGCCATGCATGACGCGCAGGCCGGTTGACCGTGCCGCCGTCATCAGTGCTTGCAGCAGCCGCGTGCCGAGCCCTTTATGCTGCCAGTCATCGGCGACCACGATCGCGAATTCGCAGCCCCGCAGATCGTCGTCCGCCACGTATCGGGCCACCGCGACCTCGACTTCACGCCCCTTGTCCCCGGTCACCGCGATCAACGCCATGTGCCGCTCATAGTCCACCTGGGTGAAATGCGTGAGCATCCGCGGCGAGAGTTCGCGCACGGTGTCCATGAAGCGAAAATAGCGCGATTCGTCCGACAGGTTACGCACGAATTCCTGCTCGATCCCGGCGTCTTCCGGGCGTATCGGCCGTATCGTGACCGGCGTGCCGTCCCCGAGCGTCAGCCGTTGGACAAGGTGATCGGGGTAGGGTTTCATGGGAATGGCCAGGATACGTGGGTCGTCGGGCAGCGGATACGGGCGCGACATTATATTATTGGGGCGTGACCGTCGCTTACATCACCCATTCCGACTGCCTGCTGCACGACATGGGCTCCGGGCACCCCGAATGCCCGGACCGGCTGCGCGCGATCGATGACCAGCTGATCGCTTCGGGGCTGATTTCCTGGCTGCGCCACGTCGAAGCGCCGCTGGCGGCGCGGGAACAGCTCGAGCGGGTGCACGCGCCGGCCTACATCGCCGCGCTGGAAGCGGCCGCGCCTTCGAGCGGGCTCGCGCATCTCGACGCCGACACGGCGATGAATCCGCATACGCTGACGGCGGCGCTGCGCGCGGCGGGCGCCGCCGTCGCGGCGACCGACCTGGTCATGGCCGGGGAAGTGGAGTCGGCGTTTTGCGGCGTGCGACCGCCGGGCCATCACGCGGAGCGCGCCCATGCCATGGGTTTCTGCCTGTTCAACAACGTCGCTGTCGCGGCGGCGCACGCGCTCGACGCGCATGGACTCGAGCGGGTGGCCGTGGTCGATTTCGACGTGCATCACGGCAACGGCACCGAGAACATTTTCCGCGACGACCCGCGCGTGATGATGGTGTCGACCTTCCAGCACCCGTTCTATCCCTACAGCGGCGTGGAGGGGCGGTCAGGCCGCATGGTCAATATTCCGCTGGCGGCCTACAGCAAGGGCGGCGAATTCCGCGCCGCGATCGAGCAATACTGGCTGCCGGCGCTGGAGGCGTTCAGGCCGGAAATGCTGTTCATCTCGGCCGGCTTCGACGCCCACCGCGACGACGACATGGCGATGTTGAGCCTGGTGGAGGCCGATTACGCCTGGGTTACCGCAAAGATCAAGGCGATTGCCGACCGGCACGCGGCGGGGCGCATCGTCTCGGTGCTCGAGGGGGGTTACGATCTTCATGCACTGGGCCGCAGCGTGGCGACGCACATCAAGCAGCTCGGCGGCCTGTAAACCGCGAAGCCGCGTTTTTCATGGATCAGCGCGCGGGTTCCAGCAGTATGGCCGCCACGACCTTGCGGCTCTCCGAGGCGAGGATGTTGTAGGTGCGGCAGGCGGCGCGGGTGTCCATCACTTCCACTCCCGTGCCCGTCGCGGCCAGCGCCCGCGCCAGCTCGGGACGCGGGAAGCGCTGGGTCGCGCCGGTCCCGAAGATCACAATTTCCGGTTTCAGATCAGGGATGAAGCCGAAGTCCGCGCCGGTGAGCGCGTCGAAACCGGTCACCGCCCACGCCGTGACTTCCTGCGGCGTGACCAGCACGCATTGCTCGTAGCGCACGGTGTTGACGGCGACGTAGCCGGCTCCGTAGCCGGTGAACAGTTGCAGTCCCGCGCCGGGGGTCAGGTGCAGCTTCATAACCTACTGATTTGCTTCGAGTTAGTCGCTCCGATAGAATAGCATGCTTTTGCACTGCCGCAATTTCACCCTGCCAGCGCGCCATGGAAGAATTTTCGCGAATAAAGCGCCTTCCGCCCTACGTTTTCAACGTGACCGGCGAACTGAAGCTCGCCGCGCGCCGGCGCGGAGAGGACGTGATCGACTTCAGCATGGGCAATCCCGACCAGCCGACGCCGAAACACATCGTCGAGAAGCTGGTGGAGACCGTGCAGCGTCCCGACACCCACGGCTATTCGGTGTCGAAGGGCATCTACCGGCTGCGCCGCGCGATCTGCAACTGGTACAAGTCGCGCTACGACGTCGATCTCGACCCGGATTCCGAGGCGATCGTCACCATCGGCTCGAAAGAGGGCATCGCGCACCTGGCGCTGGCCACGCTCGACCAGGGCGACACCGTGCTGG
>CAYSRR010000011.1:0-26170 GCA_964433375.1 uncultured Streptomycetaceae bacterium | reverse complement strand
CCAACTACAGCTTCCGGCGCATGGCGCAGGACCAGGTGGACGTGATGGCGCACCTCGGCCACAAGCAGTTCATGGTGGCGGGGCACGACCGCGGCGCGCGCACGGCGTACCGCATGGTGCTCGACCACCCGGACAAGGTGCGGAAGTTCGCGAGCTTCGACATCCTGCCCACGCACCACATGCTGAAGAACGCGACCTACCAGTGGGCGCTCAACTCGTCGCACTGGTTCTTCATGGCGCAGAAATACCCGATCCCGGAGACGCTGATCTCGGGCAAGGAGGATTTCTACATCCTGAAGAAGCTGACCGATCTCGGCATCGGCAAGGGCGGTTTCACGAAAGAGGCACTGGCGGAATACGCGCGCGTCTGCACGCCGGAGAACATCCATGCCGTGTGCGAGGACTACCGCGCCGCGGTCAGCGTGGACATGGAGATGGATACCGCGGATTACGAGGCCGGACGCAAGATCGGCTGCCCGGTGGCGGTGTACTGGGGTGAACTGAGCCACACGGAGAAATTCTACGATCCGCGCAAGGCCTGGCCGCAGTACTGCTCGAACATCGCGCGCATCCGGCCGTTGAAGTGCGGGCACTACCCGGCGGAGCAGGTGCCGGACGACGTCTACAATGAGTTGAACGCCTTTTTCGGGGATTGAGGTTCCGGCATGTTCGAGGGATTCAAAAAGATCGAGATCCAGACCGGCGACCCCCAGGTGAAGATCACCGGGCGGGTCGGCGGCAAGGGGCCGGCATTGCTGCTGCTCCACGGCAACCCGCTGACGCACGTCACCTGGCACTTGGTCGCTCCGCGGCTGGCGAAGGACTTCACCGTGGTCTGCACCGACCTACGCGGCTACGGCGACAGTTCCAAGCCGAGGGGGCTGCCCGACCACACCAACTACAGCTTCCGCCGCATGGGCCAGGACCAGGTCGACGTGATGGAGCACCTGGGGTTCAGGGAATTCATGGTCGCCGGCCACGACCGCGGCGCGCGCGTCGGGCACCGCCTCGCGCTGGACTATCCGGAACGCATCCTCAAGTTCGCCAGCATCGAGATCATCCCGACGCACTGGCAGCTCGAGAAGATGAAGTGGACCTACGCCGCGAGCGGTTACCACTGGTTCTTCTTCGCCCAGAAGTATCCTTTCCCGGAAGAGCTGCTCAAGGGCAAGGAGGAGTTCTACATCCGCTGGAAATTCGAGAAGCAGGGACAAAACAAGTTCAGCCCGGAAACGATGGCGGAGTACGTGCGCTGCTGCACGCCCGAGCACATCCACGGCATGTCGGAGGACTACCGCGCCTGCCTCTCCGTCGATTACCCGATGGACGACGCCGACTGGAAGGCCGGCAAGCGGGTCACCTGCCCGCTGCTGCCGCTATGGGGCGAGAAGACCCATACCCACACGCTGTTTGACATCGACGAAGCGTGGGCGGCGTACGCAACCAACGCGTTGCCGTCGGTGAAGCTGCCGTCGGCGCACTACCCGATGGAAGAGGCGCCGGAGGAGACCTACAACGCGCTGTCAGCTTTCTTCAAGGGCTGACAGCCTGAAGAGCGTCGCAGATGAAACGTCGCAGATACAGCGTCTCAGATAGAGCGTCGCAGTTAGTGCGTTTTTGGCTGCGCCACATCTGAGACGTCCTTCCTGAGACGCTTCATCTGAGACGCCGTATCTGAGACGCATTTGAAGCCATGGACCTCCTGATCGAACCCCGCGAACTGCTGGAGCAGGCGCCGCAATCCGACATCCTGGTCGTCGATACCCGCAAGCCGGCCGATTACGCGAAAGGCCATATCCCGGGCGCGATCAACTTCAGCACGTACGATCTCTTCGCGCTCGACACGCGCGCGGAGGGGCTGGCGGCGTTTGCGCGCGACGTTGCGGCGCGCTATGCCGCTGCCGGCGTCTCCAACAACCGGCCGGTGGCGCTCTACGAGGCGGACACCGGGATGCGGGCCGCGCGCGATGCCTGGATCCTGCAGTACCTCGGTCATCCGGAGGTCCGGCTGCTGCACGGAGGGCTGGCGGCGTGGCGCGCGGCGGGCTGCGATCTGAGTTTTGATGCGGCGGACGACTGGACCGTGGCGCTGCGCGTGCGCGAGCGTCCCGAGATGGTCATCGGTTTCGACGAGATCGCGGGTCGCCTCGGCCGCCCTGACATCACGCTGCTCGATGTGCGCGACGTAGACGAGCACGCGGGGCGCGACAATACCGCCTGCTGCACGCGCCGCGGTACGGTTCCGGGGTCGGTCTGGATCGAATGGACGCAGTTTCTGGAAAGCGGCCGCTTCAAGTCACCGGAGGCGATACGCGGCTTGCTGCGCGAGATCGGTATCGACCTGGAATCGGAAATCGTGCCGTACTGCCACCGCGGCGCGCGTTCCGCCAATGTCTACTACGCGCTGAAATACGCCGGGTTGCCGAAAGTGCGCAACTATATCGGCTCCTGGCACGAATGGTCTTCCCGGCCGGAACTGCCGATCGAGAAGACCGAAGGATGAGGGATGAACGTGGAAGGATGACCCTCGTGCTTCGCGCGAATTGCGTTCAATCCTGACCTTTCGCTAACGCCCGGTCAGTGTTGGAAAACTTGATTTCATCCTTGGGTCCCGGACTCCGGGACCCCGCCGTCCTACTTCCGCGCGGCGAGCCACTCGATCAGCACGCGGTTGAACGCGTCGGCCTGCTCGACGTTGGGCAGGTGCTTCGCGCCCTTGAAATCGTCGTAGTGGCCGTCGGGAAACAGGCTCGCGATGTGGCGGCTCTCGCCCGGCGCCGCGCTTGGGTCGTCGGTTCCGCACACCACCAGCGTCGGAGTCTTCACGGCGCCCAGCCGGCCGGTGAAATTGAAATTGCCGATGGCCTGAGCGCAGCCGGTGTAGCCGGCCGGCGTGCAGCCGACGATGCTGTCGCGGATCTGCTTCCAGCGGGCGGGGCGCTTTTTCCGGAAGTCTTCCGTGAACCAGCGGCCGAGGGTCGCGTCGGCGATGGGTTCGAGCGAGCCGGCCTGGTTGATGGCCACGATGCGCGGGCCCCAGCGCGTCGCGGCGTCGGCGGGGGACTCGGTCTGGGTGTCGCACAGCATCAGCGACCGCACGCGGCCGGCGTGGCGCAGGCCGAGCGACTGGCCGATCATGCCGCCGATGGACAGGCCGGCGAAATGGCAGCGGTCGATGCCCGCCGCGTCCATCACCGCGACCACGTCGTCGGCGAGCCCGTCGATGGTGTAAGGGGCGGGGGGCGGCGTGCTGCCGCCATGACCGCGCAGGTCGATGCGCAGCGCCCGGTAGCCCGCGGCGGTCAGCGCGGGCACCTGCTCGGCCCACATGCCGAGATCGGCGGCGAGCGAATGCGAGAAAGCGACGACCTGGCCCGAATCCGGGCCGACGAGGTCGTAGCAGATATTGCGTCCGGGTAGAGGCAGCAGCATGGAGGAGGGGCCTTTCTGTTTCGGGAGGAAGCTAGGACTCGACGGCGACGGCGACGGTGATGGTGAGCGTGAGCCTCATGACACGGGTCGCGCTCATGTTCATGCGGCGAGCGGGCGGTAGGGAAAGGCGTTGCTCGAGGCCGCGAGCCTCTCGTCGTCGCGGCCGGCGATGCCCCAGTGGTCGGTGCGACCGGGCGGCCATTTCCAGGAGTCCGGCGTGCCGGTCTTGTAGGTATCATCCACGCGCTGCACCTCGGCGGTGTACTCGATGCAGGCGCCGAAGGGCGCGACGAAATACGAGAAGACGTTGTTGCCCGGCCCGTGCCGGCCCGGCCCCCAGGCCGTCGGGCAGCCCGCGTCCTTGAGGCGGCCCATGCCGCGCATGACGGCGTCGGCGTCCCGCATCTCGAAGGCGATGTGATTGAGCGAGGCGTTCCTGGACTCGGCATAGGCCACGGCGTGGTGCACGTCGTCGCACCGCAGAAAATTCATGATGCGCGTGCGGTCGGACAACCTGAAGCCGAACACGTCGGTGAGCGCGCGCGTGGCGCCCTCGCGGTCCCGGGTGTTGAAGACCGCGTGCGTTATCGCGATCGGGCGCGCGCCATCGTCCGGCAGTGCCGCGGCCGCGTCGCGCTCCGTGACAAAACGGTACGGCTCGCCCTCGGGACCGGCTACGCAGAAACCCGCGCCGCGGCCGGGCTCGTCGAACTCGTCGATCCACGGACCGTGCTTCAGGCCGGATTGCCCGACGCGCTTCCACACCGCCTCGATTTCCGCGCGGCTGCCGGCAAACGTGGCCGACACCAGGGCGCTGGAGGGCGCCTGGGAGACGGCAAAGATGTAGGGGCGCGCCGCGGTGCCGCGCAGGTAGGTCGTGCCGTCCCGGGTGCCGGCGTCGAGCAGGCCCCACGGTTCCTTGAGAAATTCGATCGCGGCCGCGCGGTCCGGCGTTTGCAACTCCACGCTGCGCAGGTGCATGGCGCTTCCCTCCGCCGGGGGTCAGCTCAACCCGTACAGCTTCTTGCCCGCCACCGGCATCTTCGCCATCAGCACGTCGCCGGACAGCGCCTCGGTGATGTAGATCGTCTTGTTGTCGGGGCCGCCGAAGGCGAGGTTGTCGAGGTGATGATGGTGGTGGCCCTCGGCGTAGACGAGGTGGGTCGGCAGCATGTTGGCGTCGAAGCGCCAGATGCCGACGCCCAGGTGGCACACCAGCAGGCCGTTCTCCGCGTCCATTTCGATGCCGTCGGGCCCCGCCGCACCGCCGGAGAGCTGGATCGCCACGCCGGTCTTCGAGACGCTGCCGTCCGCCATGAGCGGCAGGCGCCACACCGAGTTCGAGCGCGTGACGCCGACGTAGCAGTGCTTCTCGGTGGTGGAGAGCGTGATGCCGTTCGGGCTCGGGATGTTGTCGCACAGCCGTCGCAGTTCGCCTTTCGCGGAGAGCCGGAACACGCGGCCGGTGGGATCGGCGATGCCGGTCTGCCCCTGGTCGGTGAAGTAGAGGTCGCCGTTGGAGGCGAAGTGCAGGTCGTTCAGCCCCTTGAATCCCTCGCTGTACGCGGTCTCCAGGACCGTCTCGATCTTCCCGGTCTTCGGGTCGAGCACGAGCAGCCCCTTCTTGTAGCAGGTGATGAAGGCGCGGCCGTCCTTGTGGAACTTGAGCCCGTTGGGCCAGCCGTCGTACTGGGCGACCAGTTCCCATTCTTTCTTCGGCGAGATGCGGAAGATGCGGCCGAAGGGGATGTCCACGATCCACAGGTTGCCGTCCCGGTCGAAAGAGGGACCCTCGAGGAAACATTCCACTTCGGCGCCCTGGCGATTGGGGTCGGACCACGCGGTGCGGCTTTTCTTGCGGAACTTCGCGGGCATCGAGGTGTAGATATCGGCCTTGATTTTTTCTAGAGGCTGGAAGGGATTGTACATATAGTGATGAGTGACGAGTGACGAGTGGGAAAAACTGCTATGAATTCGGAGCGGCGGTGCGCCGCTCCGAATTCATTCAGACTTCAGCCCGGCTGACTTGATGACCCTGGTCCACTTGTCGGTTTCCGAGCGAATGTGCGCGGCGAACTGCCCGGGGGTGCTGTGGACCGGTTCGAGCCCCTGATTGAGCAAGGTCTGCTTCACGTCCGCCATCTCGAGCACCGTCACCGTCGCCTTGTGCAACCGCTCGATGATCGCGCGCGGCGTGGCGGGCGGCACGACGTACCCGTACCACGCCGTGGCTTCGTACCCCTTCAAGCCCATCTCGGCGACGGTCGGGACGTCCGACAGCGCCGGCGCGCGCTTTGTCCCGGTAACGGCGAGGGCGCGGGCCTTGCCGGCCTTGACCTGCGGCACCGCGGTCGAGATGACGGCCACGAAGATCTCGACGTGGCCGGCGATGAGATCGACCATCGCCGGGCCGCCGCCCTTGTACGGTATGTGCACGAGCTTCACGCCGGCCATGCTGTTGAACAATTCTCCGGCGAGATGTCCCTGGCTCGCGGTGCCCGAGGAAGCGAAGTTGAGCTGGCCCGGCCGCGCTTTCGCCAGCGCGATCAGCTCTTTCAACGTGCGCGGCGGCAGGCTGGGATGCACGATGAAGATGTTCTGCAGCGCCACCGCCTGCGAGACCGGCGCGAAATCCTTGAGCGGGTCGTAGGGGACCTTGCTGGTGGCGGGCGAAAGCACCAACGAGCCGAAGGTGGCGAGGTGGACGAGGTAGCCGTCCGGAGCGGCCTTCGCGGCGAGGTCGGAGGCGATCACCCCGTTCGCGCCGGGGCGGTTGTCGACGATGAACTGCTGCTTGAAGATCCCGGCGTACTTCGGCGCCATCAGACGCGCGACCAGGTCTGTCGCTCCGCCCGGCGGGAAGCCGATGAGGATGCGTACCGGCTTGACGGGATATTCCTGGGAATGCAACGGCAACGCCATTGCGCATGCCGCGGCCGCGAGAATCGCCGCTACGGCGCTCGGTCCTTTGTTGCTGCTTCGTTTCATTTCCGGCTTACCTGCCTGGTGTCGAGAAGCCACTGCACGGGCCGCAACGCCGCGCGTCGAACGGCGTGCAGCCGTCCGTTCGAACGCGCGGAGTCAAACCGGCGCTCCGCGTCCGGTTTGACGTTACTTGGCCTCGAGTCCGGCCGCCTTGATCACTTTCGTCCACTTGGCGTACTCGGACTTCATGTACTGGGTGAACTCCTCCGGGGTGCCCGGCGCGGCGTCGAGGCCCTGCTTGAACAGGAATTCCTTGATGTCGGGCGCCGAGAGGGCCGTCGCCAGGTCCTTGTTGAGCCGGGCGATAATCGGTCGCGGCGTGCCTCGTGGCACGAAAAAGCCGTTCCAGTTGTTGGCTTCATAGCCTTTCAGCCCCGCTTCGGCAATCGTCGGCAGGTCGGGCACGAGCGCGGAGCGTTTCGCGGTGGTTACCGCCAGCGCTCTGGCCTTGCCGGACTTGATGTGCGTGATGGAGCTTGCCGCCGTGGCGAAGATCAGCTGGATGTTCCCGCCCAGCAGGTCGATCATCGCCGGGCCGCCGCCCTTGTACGGAACGTGCGTGATCTTGGTGCCGGCCTGGAGATTGAAGAGTTCGACCGCGAGGTGCCCCGCGCCGCCGATGCCGGAGGACCCGCAGTTCAGCGGCTTCGATTTCGCGAGCGCGATCAGGTCCTTCACCGACTTGGCGGCCACCGAGGGGTGCACGATCAGGATGTTGGTCGAGTCCGCCGCCCGCGTCACCGGCAGCAGGTCCTTAAAGGTGTCGAACGGCATGTTCTTGGTGAGGATGGGGTTGATGACGAGGGCGATCGTTCCCAGCAGCACCGTATGGCCGTCGGGGGTCGCCTTCGTCACGATGTCCGCGGCGATGGTCCCCGAATGCCCCGGGCGGTTGTCCACGATCACCTGCTGGCCGAAATTTCCGGTCAGCTTGTTGGCGAGGGCGCGGGCGGTGACGTCGGTGCCGCCGCCGGGCGCGAAGCCGATGACCAGGCGCACGGGCTTGGTGGGGAAATCCGCTGCACCGGCCGCGGTCGCGGCGGCCAGCGTGGCGGAAACCAGCAGGGTCTTGGCGATTCTCATGGGATATTCCTCCAGTCGGGTAAGCGTTGTGATTATATAGTCAATGCCGGGCGAGCCGGGACGCGGCCATTTTCGCCGCGATCGTGAAAGCGTGCTCCATCGCCCCGCGGTCGGCCTTGCCCCGGCCGACGATGTCGTAGGCGGTGCCGTGCGCGGGAGTGGTGAAGACGGTCTTGAGCCCGGCCGTGACGGTGACGCCCTTGCTGAAGCCGAGCAGCTTGGTCGCGATCTGGCCCTGGTCGTGGTACATCATCACCACGCCGTCGAAGTCGCCGTTGCGGGCCTTGATGAAGATCGCGTCGGACGAGATCGGGCCGGTGCAGTTCACGCCCGCCGCCTTCAGCCGCTCCACCGTCGGGCGGATAATGCGGATCTCCTCGTCGCCGAACAGGCCGTTCTCGCCGTTGTGCGGGTTCAGCGCCGCGACGCCGAGGCGCGGTTTCGCGTGGCCGGCCGAGCGCAGCGTGTCGTCGGCGAGCCGGATCGCGCTCTCGATGCGCTCGGGCGTGATCATGTTGACCGCCTCGCGCAGCGCGACGTGGGAGGTGACGCGAAACGTGCTGAATTCCCTGATCACGTTCATCTCGCCGAAGAAGCCGCTGTGATCGGTGAGTTTCGCGAACATCTGGTGCTCGTCGTTGAACTTCCATCCGCCCTGGTGCATGGCGCCCTTGTTGAGCGGCGCGAAACAGATGCCGTCGATTTTGCGCTCGAGCGCAAGATCGATCATGTACTTCAGCGTTTCTCCGGTCAGGCGGCCGGACTCGGCCGAGGATACGCCTTGCGGGTAGAGGGCGGGATCGATGTTCCCCAAGTCTACCACGGGCAGCGTTTCCGCCGGCCAGCGGGCCGCGTCCACCGACGGTACGACGCTGTAACCGAGCTTGACTCCCGCGTTGCGGATGCCGAGGTCGAGCACGCGCCGGTCGCCGATCACGACGACGTGGGCGAGATCGTTCGTCACGCCGGAGGCGAGCAGCTTGGCGGATATTTCAGGGCCGATGCCGGTGACGTCGCCGAGCATCAGTCCAATCACGGGTTTGTTCATATTCATCATTTTTTGGCCAGGAGGCGCATCAATTCCCGGATGCTTTTCAGTTTCTCGAGATTGAAGACGATGTCCACGACTTTCTCGGCGTTCGCCTTCGGCAGCTTACCCCAGGCCGCGCATTCGCGAAACTTGGCGGCGAGCTCGTCGTCGCTCATCGGGTTGGACGGGCTGCCCTTGCCGAAATCGGCGCGGCCGCCGATGCGGCGACCGTCGGCCAGCTCGATGTCGATGATCGTCGTCATCTTCTCGTAGCCGGCGGCTTCCGCTTCCGGGTGCACGCCGAACTCGATCTTCCCGATCATCTTCTTCACCCTGGCGCTGTTCACCACCTTGTCGGTGAACTCCGCGAGCCCGGCCCTGCGCTCGAGCAGCAGGATGGCCATGCAGAACTCCATGCTGAACTTGGCCTGCAGCTCGTTCACCGGGCGGTGGTGGATCAGCGCGTTGGGCATGTGGCGGTTGGTGCCGACCTTGACCTTCACCACCTGGTCGGGCCGGATGTCGTGCTGGCGGATGAGATCGAGCATCAGCCCCATGCCGGGGTGGGTGAGCGAGCCCGACGGGTGCGGCTTGATCGAGACGCCGGGGAAGCTGAAGGTCCACGGGTTGCCGAGCTTTCCTTCGATCGCGGCGGGATCGTAGCCGCCGCCCGCCGCCTTGAAGAAGCCGCGGCCGGCCTCCAGGACGATGGGCGTCGAGGTCCAGCCCATCTTCGCGAACTCGGCGGCGACGATGCCGGATTCCGCGGAGCGGCCGGGATGGAACGGCTTGGTCATGGTGCCGAAGTTCTCGCGCAACCCCGCGGACTGGCTCGCGCCGATGCCGAGCGCGCGGCGCGTCTGCTCGAGGTTGAGCTTCATCATGCGTGAGGCGCCCGCCGCCGCGGCGATCGCGCCGATGGTGGCGGTGGAGTGGAAGCCGTGATCGTAGTGGCGCGGGTTGATCGCTTCGCTGATCTTGGTTTCCGCTTCCACCGCGACCTGGTAGGCCGCGAGCACGTCGAGGCCGGAGCGGTTGCCGGTTTCGCCCAGCGCCAGCACCGGCGGCAGCGCGGGCGCGGTGGGGTGGGTGAGCAGGCCGTAGACGCGGTCCCTGGCCACCGCGAGCTGCGTGTCGTCGTAATCGTCGGCATGGATCGCGATGCCGTTGGCGAAGGCGGCGAAGCGCGCCGGCACTTTCATGTTCGTGCCGATGATGGTCGCGCCCTTGCCGGTCGGTATGCCCAGCGATTTCAGGTAGCTGCGGACGATATGCCCGGACTCGGCGGCATTGCCGGCGAGCGCGAGCCCGATGCCGTCGAGGATCGAGCGCTTGCCGAGATGCATGACATCGGCCGGGATGCCGGAGGCCCTGGTGTCGAGGACGAATTGCGCGACGTAAGCGGTGAGGGATGCGGGTTCGGTCATGGTGGGTTTCGGTCGGGAGAGACTGCCGGGAACAGGCTTTAAATACCACATCCGGCGCCAGCGTGCCAGATAGTGAACTCTGGTCCGGGTGTCCGGCTAAGTCTGTAAAATGACGTTTGCCCTCAGAAGCGTTAAAACATGGGTTACACGATAGCCGAGAAAATCCTGGGTTCGCGTTCCGGCGGCGGGCCGGCGCGGGCCGGCGACGTGGTCGTTGCCGCCGTGGACTTCGCGATGCTGCATGACGCGCGGGCGACCAACGCGCTGACGCGCATCGCCCAGCTCGGCGTGGGGGGCGAGGAACCGAGGCTGCCTTTTGCCTCGCGTACCGCGTTCGTCGCCGACCACTATTCGCCGCCCCCGCACCAGGAAGCGGCCAACATCCACCGCGAGATGCGCGCTTTCGCCGAAAAACACGGCGTCGTGCACTACGACGTGGGCGAGGGCATCTGCCACCAGGTGCTGCCGGAAGGCGGGCATCTCACCTGCGGCGACATCGTCACCGGCACCGACACGCATTCGACGACCTACGGCGCGTTCAACGCGTTCGGCTGCGGCGTCGAGGGCACCGATCTCGCGGCCGTCATGCTGACCGGCAAGCTCTGGTTCCGCGTGCCCGAAACCATACGCGTCGACCTGAAAGGCCGGCTGCAGCCCGGCGTGTGGGCCAAGGACCTGACGCTGCACATGCTGGGGCGGCTCGGCGCCGAGGGCGCGAACTACCGCGCCATCGAGTACGCCGGTTCCGCGGTGGCCGCGATGGACATCGACGACCGCATGACGCTCTCCAACCACGCGGCGGAGCTGGGCGCGAAGGCCGCGCTGCTCGAAGCCGACGAAAAAACGATCGCATGGCTCAAGGCGCGCAACGCGCGCGAGCCGAAGCCGGTCAAAGCCGATGCCGACGCGCGCTACTGCCGGCGGATCGAGATCGACGCCTCCGCGCTGTCGCCGCAGGTCGCGCGCAAGCACCGCATCGACGACGTGGTCGGCGTGTCCGAGCTCGCGAGCCAGCGCATCCACTTCGCCCTGATCGGGACCTGCACCAACGGGCGGCTCGATGACATCCGCCAGGCCGCGGCGATCCTCAAGGGCCGGCGCATCGCCAAGGGCGTGCGCATGATCGTCACGCCCGCTTCGCGCAACGTCTACCTGCAGGCCGCGCGCGAGGGGCTGATCGAGGCGCTCACCGCCGCCGGCGCGTCGGTGGAGGCCGCCGGCTGCGGCACCTGCGTCAACATCACCGGCCACCTGATCACCGGCGACGGCGACGTGGTGATCACCAGCGCCAACCGCAATTTCAAGGGGCGCCTGGGCAACGACAACTCCGAAATCTACGTCGGCTCATCGGCCACGGTCGCGGCCTCGGCGCTGACGGGGCGCATCACCGACCCGCGGGAAGTGGCGGGCGGTGACTGGCGCCCGGCCAAGGCAGCGTGAAAAGCAACGCAACCGCCGATGAACGCCGATGAACGCCGAGAGAATCAAATTCTCGTGTTTTTATCTGCGTGTATCGGCGTTCATCGGCGGTTAAATTACTTATGACGACCGTGATACGCGGCAAGGCTTACCTGCTCGGTGACGAGATCAACACCGATCTGCATTGCTCGAGCAAGTACCACCCGGGCCGCGACAACGCGTACGTGGCGCAGCATGCGTTCGAGCGGGTCTCGCCGGGCTTTACTTCGCGCTTCACGAAGGGCGGCATCATCGTCGCCGGAAAGAACTTCGGCAATAATTCCTCGCGCGAGCAGGCGGTGCACATCCTGCACCTGATGGGGGTGGCGGGGGTGGTCTCGACCGCCTTCGGGCGGCAGTTCTATCGCAACTGCATCAACAACGGCCTGCCGGCGGCGGAATGTGACATCGCCGGCGTCGTGGAGGGCGACGAAGTCGAGCTGGACCTCGCCGCGGGCCGCGTGTCCGTTCCCGCGCGCGGGATCGTGCGTGAAGTGCCGGCGCTGCCGCCGGCGGTGCAGGCGATACTCGCGGCGGGCGGGCTGCTGCCGTTCCTGAAGGCGCATCCGGACTGGACCACCCCTTGATCCCCTCCTTGACAAGGAGGGGAAGAGCGAAGCGAGGGGTGGTTGATCCCCTCCTTGTGAAGGAGGGGAAGAGCGAAGCGAGGGGTGGTTGATCCCCTCCTTGTGAAGGAGGGGAAGAGCGAAGCGAGGGGTGGTTGAGAGGTGAATATGAAAATCGAAAAAGTCGAAGTCTTCGGCGTGGCGGTGCCGCTGGTCGGCGAGTACAAGAACACCTACCTGTCCAAGACGGTGCAGAAGAGCGCGATCGTGCGCATCACCGCGGGCGGCCTGTCGGGGCTCGGCAACATCGATCCCACGCCCGGCTACTCCAAGGAGCAGACGCCGGACCACCTGGAGGTGCTGCGCAGCAAGCTGGCGCCGCTGCTCGTCGGGATGGACGCGACCAACGTCCACGCGGTGCTGGCGAAGATCGAGCCGGCGGTGCAGGGTTTCCTCGACTCCAAGGCGGCGATCGAGATGGCGTGCGTGGACCTCGCCGCGCGCATCGCGGGCCTGCCGGTGCATGCCTACCTCGGCGGCGCGGTGAAGGACCGGCTGCTCTTCAACGCCTGGATCGGCATCCTGCCGCCGGACGAGGCGGCGAAGGAGACCCTCGACTGGCAGAAGAAGGGCTTCCGCTCCGCCAAGATCAAGGTCGGCGGCAACATCGAGGCCGACCGCGACCGCGTGAAGGCGGTGCGCGAGGCGGTGGGGCCGGATTTCCATCTGCGCATCGACGCCAACGCCGGCTACGACGCCGACACTTCGATCAGGCTCGCGAAGATGGTCGCCCCGTACAAGCTGCAGTTGTTCGAGCAGCCGGTGCCGGACCACGACATCGCCGGCATGGCGCGGGTGCGCAAGGAGGAGAACGCGGTGGGCGTGCCGATCATGGCGGACGAATCGGTGCTCGACCACGCCAGCCTGATCCGGATCATCCGGATGGACGCGGCCGACCTCGTCAAGGTCAAGGTCATGAAGCAGGGCGGCTTCCTCAATACCCGGCGCATGATCGCGACCGCGGAGGCCGCCGGCATCCGCTGCGTGGTCGGCCACGGCTTCGGCCTGGGCGTCAACACCATGGCCGAGATCATGCTGGCGGCGACGTCGGCGAACGTCATCGACGGCCTCGAGTGCGTGGGGCCGCTCAAGATGACCGATGACATCATCACGCGCAGGATCGACCTGTCGAGCGGCAGCCTGCCGCTGCCGGGCGGGCCGGGCCTGGGGGTGACGCTCGACGACGCCAGGCTCGAGCGCTACCGTCTCGACGTCAAGGCGGCGGCTTGACCCGCGACTCGCGACCCATGACTCGCGACTCGGCAAGGCAGCGGCTGCGGGAGCGGCTGAAATCAGGGCCGGTGATCGTCGCGCCGGGCATCTACGATGCCTACGGCGCGCGGCTCACGGAGCAGGCCGGCTTCGAGGCGGTCTACATGACCGGCAACGGCGTTTCGGCGAGCGTGCTGGGCCGCCCCGACGTCGGGCTCGCCGACCTGACGCTCATGACCGGCCACGCGCATCGCATCGCGGCCTGCGTGGACATTCCGCTCATCTGCGACGCCGACACCGGCTACGGCAACGCGGTCAACGTGCGGCACACGGTACGCGAGTTCGAGGCCGCGGGCGTCGCCGCCATACACCTCGAGGACCAGATGTCGCCCAAGCGCTGCGGGCAACTGCCCGGCGCGCGGCCCGTCATCGAGTTCGCCGAGGCGGTCGGCAAGGTCGAGGCCGCGGCCGCCGCGCGGCGCGACCCGGACTTCGTCATTATCGCGCGCACCGACGCGGCCGAAGCGCACGGGCTCGACGAGGCGATCCGGCGCGGCAAGGCGTTTCACCAGGCCGGCGCCGACGTGATTTTCGTCGAGATGAAGGCCGGGCCGACGGTGCTGGAGGATTTCAGGCGCGTGACCGCGGAGGTCGGCGCGCCGTGCCTCGTCAACATGGGCGCGGGCGGCAGGCTCGACGAGCTCGACGCCGACGGGCTCACGCGGCTGGGCCTGCGCATCGCGATCTATCCCGGCCTCGCGCGCGCCGCGGCGGGCTACGCCATCGGCGAAGCGCTGAAGGGGCTGAAGCGGGACGGCAACCTGCAGTCTATGCGCGGGCGCATGATGACCCTGAAAGAGTACAACGACGCGCTGAAGCTGGCGGAGATAGAGGAATGGGAAAGGAAATACCTGAGGTAGACATCCTATGGAAATCACAAAAACGCTCGCGAAATTCATCGTCAGGCACCGCTACGCCGACGTCCCGGAAAAGGTGCGGCACGAAGCGGCGCGCTCGTTCCTCAACTGGGTGGGCTGCGCGGTCGGCGCCGCGCGCCACGAGACGGTAGCCAACGCGCTGGCCGCGCTCGCCCCGTTCTCCGGCCCGGCCGAGGCGACCGTGCTGGGGCGGCGCGAGCGGCTCGACATCATGCTCGCCGCGCTCATGAACGGCATCACGTCGCACACTTTCGATTTCGACGACACGCATCTCAAGACGGTGATCCACCCGAGCGGCCCGGTGGCGTCCGCCATCCTCGCGCTGGCCGAAAGAAAGCCGGTGAAGGGCGCCGATTTCCTGCATGCCTTCATCCTGGGAGTGGAGGCGGAGTGCCGCATCGGCAATGCCGTCTATCCCCCGCACTACGACGTCGGCTGGCACATCACCGGCACGACCGGCGTGTTCGGCGCCGCCGCCGCGGCCGGCCGGCTGCTGGGCCTGAACGAGAAGCAGATGACGTGGGCGCTCGGCATCGCCGCGACGCAATCATCGGGGCTGCGCGAGATGTTCGGCACCATGTGCAAGCCGTTCCACCCCGGCAACGCCGCCCGCAACGGCCTGCTGGCGGCGCTGCTCGCGAAGAGCAACTTCACCAGTTCGCTCGCCGGCATCGAGGCGAAGCGCGGCTTCGCCAACGTGCTGTCCACCGGCTTCAGGCCCGGCGAGATCACCGACCGGCTCGGCGAGACGTGGGAAATCTCGCTCAACACCTACAAGCCGTTCGCCTGCGGCATCGTCGAGCACCCGATCATCGACGGTTGCATCCAGTTGCGCAACGCGCACGGGCTCAAGGCGGAGGACATCGAGGGCATATCCCTCGGCGTGCATCCCCTGGTGCTGGAGCTGACCGGCAAGAAGACGCCGCAAACCGGGCTCGAGGGCAAGTTCAGCGTCTATCACTCGGCCGCGGTGGGGGTCATCTACGGTGCGGCGGGCGAGGCCGAGTACGGCGACAGGATCGTGCGCAACCCGAAGGTGATCGCGCTGCGCGACAAGGTGACCGCGGTGGTGGAGCAGGGCGTGCACGAGGACCAGGCACGCATCGCGATCCGGCTGAAGGGCGGCCAGGTGCACGAGACCTTCGTCGAGCACTCGGTAGGGAGCCTCGGGCGGCCGATGAGCGACGCCGACCTCGAGGCCAAGTTCCGCGGCCTTGCCGAGGGGGTGCTGCCCAGGGGGCAGGTCGCCAGGCTGATCGAGCTGTGCTGGGACATCGGCAGGCTGAAGAACGTCGCCGAGGTGGCCCGGGCCGCGGTGCCGGCGGGCGCGCGCAAACCGTCCAGGGCGCGCCGCCGGCGTTCCTGATCGCGAACGGCCAGGGGGATCTCGTGCAAGTGATGCGAAGAGGGATGGAACAGTGGACCTGGGGTTGAAAGGGAAGGTGGCGATCGTCACCGGGGGCAGCCGCGGCGTGGGGCGGGCCATCGCGGCGGCCTTGCTGCGCGAAGGCGCCCGCGTCATGATCACCGCGCGCGATCCGCGGCGGCTCGACGCGACGCGCCAGGCGCTCGTGGCCGAGACCGGCGGCGACGTGCGCGCGGTGGCGGCCGATCTCGAGGACGACGCCGCGGTGCGGGCCATGATCGAGCGGACGATCGCGGAATTCGGCCATTTCGATATTCTCGTCAACGTGGCGGGGACGGTGAACCCGGCCAGCTTCGAGTCCCTGACGGAGGCGGTCTGGGCCAGGGTGTTCGAGCAGAAGCTCTCCGGCACCCTGCGCTGCCTGCGCCACGCGATCCCCCACCTGAAGACGCGCGGCTGGGGCCGCATCATCAACCTCGCCGGCGTGGGCGGCCGGGAGGCGGGCGCCCTCACCATACCGGTCGGGCTGAACAACGCGGCCGTCCTCAACCTGACCAAGTCGATCGCGCTGCTGATGGCGCCGTACAACGTGCTGGTCAATGCCGTGGTGCCGCACATCCTCGATACCGACCGGCAGGACGAGACGATGAGCCTGCTGGCGGGCTTGACCGGGAAGCCGGAGGCCGAGATCCGCCAGGACCGCCTGAAGAAGCTGCCGCTGGGGCGCATGGGCCGGCCCGAAGAGGTGGCGAACGTGGTCGCGTTCCTGGCGTCCGAGTGTTCGAGTTTCGTAATGGGGGCGGCGTGGCACGTCGACGGCGGCGCCTACCATGGAATCTGAAGAATCCGTTTAAATCACCAAGCGAGGAGATGTCATGCGTATTCGAAACAAGGTGTTGCTGGCTGGGTTGCTGGTGGCGGGGGCCATTCCCGCCGTCGCGCAGGAGTATCCGACCCGCGCGGTCAAGCTGGTCTGCCCGTTCGCGGCAGGCGGGTCGTCGGATGCGTTGACGCGCATCATCGGCGCCCAGCTTCACGGCCGCTGGAACCAGCCCGTCGTGATCGAGAACCGCGTCGGCGCGAGCGGCAATATCGGCGCGGAAGTGGTCGCGAAGAACACCGCGCCCGATGGTTACACCCTGCTGGTCGCCGGCGCACCGCACGCGATCGGCGCCAGCCTCTTCAGCAAGCTGCGCTACGACCTGGCGAAAGACCTGGTCGCCATCTCCAACATCGCGACGTTCTCGAGCGTCCTCGTCGCGCACCCGTCGTTGCCGGTGAAGTCCGTGAAGGACCTGATTGCCCTGGCGAGGCGTCATCCCGGGGAGATCAATTTCGCCTCGCCGAACATCGGCTCGCCCAATCACCTCGCGCTGGAGCTGTTCCAGAGCATGGCCAAGGTGAAGATGGTGCACATCCCGTACAAGGGCGGATCGGGAGGCCAGTTGACCGCCGACCTGATCGGCGGACAGGTGCAGCTCGCTTCCATGGGGTTCCCGCCCGCGATTCCCCAGATCCGGAACGGCCGGCTTCGCGCGATCGCGGTGACCAGCCTCAAGCGCTCCAGGCTGCTGCCGGAAGTGCCGACCGTCGATGAGTCCGGCCTGCCGGGGTTCGAAGTCTCGTCGTGGTACGGGTTGTTCGGGCCCGCGGCGATGCCCAGGGAGATCGTCGCCAAGGTCAACGCCGATACGCGGGTGTCGCTTGGCAGCACGGAGGCGCAAAGCAGGCTCGCGACCCTCGGCGCGGAGCCGGCGCCGGGAACGCCGGAGGAGTTCGGCAAGCTCGTGCAGGCGGAAATCGCCAAGTGGGCGAAGGTGGTCAAGGAGTCCGGGGCGCGGGCGGACTGAGCCGGCGCCGGGCCGGGTGACGGCGCGCCAGCGAGAAAGGCAAGCGATGAAACTCTACATGACGGAGAACTCCGGCAACGCATACAAGGTGCGGGTGCTGGCTTCGATCCTCAAGGTGCCGTACAAGAAGGTGCTCGTGGACTGGGACAACAAGGAGCACAAGCAGCCGGCCTTTCTCAGGATGAACCCGCGCGGCCAGGTGCCGGTGATGAAGATGGACGGCCGGCATCTCTGGGATTCCACGGCGCACCTCGTCTACCTCGCGCGCAGGTTCGGCGGGAAGAAATGGCTGCCGACCGACGCGCTCGGCCTGGCCGAGGTCACGCAATGGCTCGCGTTCGCGCAGAACGAGGTCTATTTCGGCCTGCAGTGGGCGCGCGGCGTGGCGAAGGGGCTGCGCGGCGGCGACCTCGAGGAGTACCAGGTCCACGGCCGCAAGGCACTCGACACGCTGACCTGGCGCCTGGCCGATCACGACTGGCTCGCGCTGAAGCGCCCGACCATCGCCGACATCGCCTGCTACCCGTACGTGAAGCGCGCGCCCGAGGGCGGGCTGTCGCTCGGCACCTACCCCGCGGTGGCCGCGTGGCTGAAGCGGTGCGAGAAGATACCGGGCTGGATCAAGCTCGATTGATGAAAAAGGGAGATCGATGTCATTGAAGATAGGAATTCTGCTGGGCGACGACATCGGGCTGGAAGTGGTGCCCGAGTGCGTGAAGGTGATCAAGGCGGCGGCGGCGAAGACCGGGCTCGCGATCGAGTGGCAGGAACTGCCGATCGGCAAGCGCGGGCACGAGCTGCACGGCAACACGCTGCCGGAAGTGACGGCGAAGGCGCTGGAGCACTGCGACGGCTGGATCATGGGCCCGATCGGGCACGCCGCCTACCCGCGCAACGACCCCACCTGGGTGATGCCGCCGGTGCGCAAGCGCTTCCAGCTCTTCGCCAGCATCAAGCCCGTCAAGTCGTACCGGAACATCCCGTCGATCCACAAGGACGTGGACATCGTGTTCGTGCGCGAGGTCAACGAGGGCATGATGTCCTCCAGCGTGGTGATGGCCGGCAGCGGCGAGTTCCGCCCGAACGACGAGATCTCGGTCGGCATGCGCGTGATCACGCGCAAGGGCGCCAGCCGCGTCGCGCGCGAGGCGTTCGAGATCGCGCGCACGCGCCCGAAGAAGCGCATGACCTCGGTGCACAAGGAGCCGGTCTACCGCATCTGCTGCGGCATGTTCGCGGAAGAATGCCGCAAGGTCGCGAAGGAGTTTCCCGACGTCAGGTTCGACGAGGTCAACATCGACAGCATGGCGATGAAGCTGGTGCTGAACCCGCAGCCGTACGACGTCATCGTCACCACCAACCAGTTCGGCGACATCCTTACCGACGAGGGCGCGGGGCTGGTCGGCGGGCTCGGGCTCGCGCCCGGCATCTGCGCCGGAGAGCGCCAGGCGATGGCGCAGGCCACCCACGGCTCGGCGCCCGACATCGCCGGCCGCAACATCGCCAACCCTTACGCCATGATCATGTCGGGCCAGATGCTGATCGACTGGCTAGGCCGCAAGCGCAACGAGCCGACAGCGGTCCAGGCGGCGAAGTCGATCGACGCCGCCATGGACAAGGTGGTCGCGGAAGCGAAGCATCTCACCGGCGACCTGGGCGGCAAGGCCGGCACCTCGCAGATGGGGGACGCCGTCGCTGCGGCCGTTTGACGGCGAGTCGCGGGTCGCAAGACGGGGGAGGCGCAGGCATGCCTGATGTAACCGGCCGGAGATTGCCTCTGTCGCCGGCGAGGCGCATGGTCGCGGACTGCCTGCACGCCGCGCGCTTCGTGCCGACGGTGCCGCTCCAGAAGAACATGGATCTCGCGGAGCTGGCGGCCGCGCGGGACCGGGCCGAGCCGCGGCCGAGCTGGTGCGCGATCTTCACCAAGGCCTACGGCAAGGTCGTCGCCGCGCAACCGGTGCTGCGCCGCGCCTGCCTGTCGTTCCCGGCGGAACGGCTGGTCGAATACTCTCCCGCGACGGTGGACATCGTCGTCGAGGCGAAGCTCGATGGCGAAGACATCCTCGTCAACCATACCCTGGAGGATCCCGGCTCGGCGCCGCTGCTGGAAATCGACCGCGGCGCGGCGGCGCTCAGGGAGCGGCCGTACGAAGGCTGCCGCCGCCTCAGGATCGCGCTGGGGCTGGCGCGCTGGCCGCGCTTCGTCCGGCGGCTTGCCTGGTGGTACGTGCTCAACGCTTCGGGGCATCTGCGCGGCCGCATCTTCGGCACTTACGCCGTATCGAGCGCCGCCGACCGGGGCGTCGATACGCTGCGCCCGGTCTCGGCCTGGACCACGCTGCTGCACTACGGCGTGGTCGATTCCCGGGGCCGGGTGGCCATGCGCCTGACCTTCGATCATCGCGTGATGGACAGCGGGGTGCCGGCGCAGGCGTTGAACGAGATGGAGCACATCCTCAAGACGGACATCCTCGCGGAAGTGCGGGGCCTGCAGGGACGGGGCTAGGCAGCCCGGCGGGAGGCGCACCGATGCAACCGAACCCGGGCTTCTGGCGTGACAAGCGCGTCTGCGTCACCGGCGGCACCGGTTTTCTCGGTTGGCATATCGCGCGCTTGCTGTTTCCCCTGGCGGGCCATGTCCGGGTCTTCGGTCTTGGACCCTCGTCGCAGGCGCCGGCCGACCGGTTCCAGGGGCTCGACTGCGTTCACGCGGACATCCGCGACGCGGCGGCGGTACGCGGCGCCGTGACCGATCGTGACGTCGTCTTTCACGCCGCCGGCCCGGTCGGCGTGTGGGGAGCGGCGCTGGCGAGGATGCGCGAAATCCATGCGCTGGGCACGCGCAACGTCCTGGACGCGCTGCCGGCCGGGGCCCGCCTGGTGCATACCTCCAGCGTGGTGACGGTCGGCGCTTCGCGCGACCGTGAGACGTTGACCGAGGCGTCCCCCTTCCGGCTCGAGGGCCTGAAAGTGGATTACGTGCACGCCAAGCGGGCGGCCGAAGATCTCGTCCTGGCGGCGGCGGAACGCGGCGTGGACGCGGTCGTCGTCAATCCGGGCTACCTCGTCGGTCCGGAAGACCACGAGGCGTCGGTCATGGGGCGTTTCTGCCTGCGTTGCTGGCAGGGGAAGGTGCCGCTGGCCCCGCCCGGGGGGATGAACTTCGTCGACGTTCGCGATGCGGCGCTGGGCCACCTGCTTGCGGCGGAAAAGGGCGCGCGCGGCTTGCGCTACATCCTGGGCGGGGAAAATCTGCTGATGACGGAATTCGTCCATGCGCTCGCGAAAGCGCGCGGCATGCCCGCGCGCGCCGCGCGCATGCCGGTATGGCTCAACGCGCTGATCGCGTGCGTCGCCGAGGCGTGCTCGCTATGGACGGGCCGCGAGCCGTATCCTTCGTTCCAGCACTTCCGCCTGGCCCGCCACCGTTGGCACTACTCGTCCGAACGGGCGCGGGTGGAACTGGGATACAGGCCGCGTCCGCTGGAGCGGACGCTGGCGGACGCGCATGAATGGTATTGCCGGAGCGGGCGGCTGGCGCCCGCAAGACAGTGACTGGATGATGAAGCGACGCAGCGACAAGGAGCTTCCGTGCTGAAGATCGGCGTATTGCTGGGCGATGACATCGGGCTGGAAGTGGTGCCCGAGGCGGTCAAGGTGATGAAGGCCGCGGCGGCAAAGGCCGGGCTCGATGTGCAGTGGAGCGAGCACCCGATCGGCCGGCGCGGCCACGAGCTGCACGGGCACACCATGCCGCAGGCGACGGTGGAAGCCCTGGAGAAGGCCGACGGCTTCCTGTGCGGTCCGATCGGGCACGGCGCCTACCCGCGCAACGACCCGACCTGGATCATGCCGCCGCTGAGAAAGCGCCTCGACCTCTACGCCAGCATCAAGCCGGTGAAGTCGTACCCCAACATCCCGTCGGTGCACAAGGGCGTGGACGTCGTGTTCCTGCGCGAGGTGACCGAGGGCATGCAGTCCTCCGACACCGTCGTCGCCGGCGCCGGCGAGTTCCGGCCCAACGACGAGATCACCATCGCCCAGCGCGTCATCACGCGCGCGGGTTCGCGCCGCGTCGCGAAAGAGGCGTTCGAGATCGCGCGCACGCGCCCGCGCAGGACCGTCACCGCGGTGCACAAGGAGCCGGTGTACCGGCTGGCCTGTGGCATGTTCGCCGAGGAATGCCGCAAGCTGGCGAAGGAGTACCCGGACGTGACCCTCGACGAAGTGCTGGTGGACGGCTTCGCCATGAAGCTGGTGATGAAGCCGCAGCAGTTCGACGTGGTGGTCACCACCAACCAGTTCGGCGACATCCTGACCGACGAGGGAGCGGGCGTGGTCGGCGGCCTCGGTCTCGCTCCCGGGTTGTGCGTCGGCGAGCGCCTCGCGATGTCGCAGGCGACGCACGGCTCGGCGCCGGACATCGCGGGGAAGAACATCGCCAATCCCTACGCGCTCATCATGTCGGGGCAGATGCTGTTCGAGTGGCTGGGCAGAAAACGCAACGAGCCGAAAGCGACGCGGGCGGCAAAACTGATCGACGCGGCGGTGGACAGGGTGATCGCGGAAGCGAAGCACCTCACCGCCGACCTGGGCGGCAAGGCGGGCACAACGCAGATGGGCGATGCAGTCGCCGCGATGATCCGGGATGAAGCGACCCGGTGACATGAAGGAGGGAGAAGGTAATCCCGCGCCTGCCGGTGCCGCTGGAATGGCGGCCGATGCCATACTGCGATTCGTGGAACGTCGCCAGCGCGCGGGGGAGCGACGGGAAGGCCGCCCGCTGAAGATTCTCGTGGCCGGTCATACGGGGTTTATTTCTCACGCCGGCCGCGCCCGGCTCATCGCCGATGCGTTGCGCGAGCGCGGTGTCGCCGTCACGCTGGCGGGCGACCGGAAGCAGCCCTATTTCAGCGTCCTCGGTGATTCGTCCGCGAAGCACGGCCCTCTTCTCGATCGCCATCACGTGATGACATTCGCGCAACGTCACGTCAGCTGGCGTTTCTACGAAGCGGAGACGCTCCGTGCCCATGTACTGGCGTGGCGCAAGCTCATGCTCGACGCGGGCACGACATTCGATGCCGTTGTCGGCGACTTCGTGCTGCCCGCGATCATGGCGGCGGAGACGCTCGGGATCGGCACCATCACGGCGCAGAACATCCTCTGGACGTCGGTATACCGGAGGCGGCTTACCCCGCCCGAGAACCACCGGATAACCCGATGGTTTTCAGGCGCCGGTCTCGGGTGGCTCCTGAGGGGGGTGTCCCGTCTTGCGGGACTGACGAATTTTCAATATGCCCGCTATCAGCGCCGATGGGTGCAGCCGATCGATCACGTCCGCCGGGAATTGGGTCTCGCTGCGCGGGGCAGCTATTTCGCCAGTACCGAGGGGGACCTTGTCCTGGTCGCCGATCGCGGCGAGCTCTGGCAGCGGTTCGGGCGCCCGAAGGATGGCCGTTACGTGCCTGTCGGCACGCTCATCTGGGAGCCGGACCTGGCCGGAAGCGACGCGGACCCGGAAATTCAGCACGCGATCGATTCCGGCCGGCCCTTCGTGTATGCCTCGTTCGGCTCGTCCGGAACCCCGGAGCTGATGCAGCTCCTCTTCGACGCCTTCGCGCAACGCCGGGACAATCTGCTGCTGATATTGACGACGGGGCGGCAGTTTCCCGACTGGCCGGGCTGGGCGCGCGTTCCGGCCAACGTTCTTGCGACGCCTTACTATCCCGGAGGTCGCGCGATCGCTGCCCCGTCCTGTCTTGCGGTCATCAATCACGGAGGTTCGGGGTCGGCATACCAGGCGCTGCAGGCCGCCCCCGGCAAGCCGCTCATCATGATCCCGACGCATGCAGATCAGCAGTGGAACGCGGAGATGCTTCAGGAATGCGGCCTGGGCACGGTGTTCCTGCCGGGCGGCATTACCCCCGGGCAACTGAAGATCGAGATCGACCGGCAGGCGGGGCTGGGCAAGACGGTCCCGTGAATTCGCGCGGTGACTGCAGGTTGTCCACGCGAAACGGGAACCGGTATTGAATCGGGTTTTCTCCGCGGTTCGTGGGGTCAGCGCTCGAGGTGCAGCTTCATGCCCTCGTGCGAGGCGACGAAACCGAGCGCTTCGTAGAAGCGCCTGGCGTCCGCGCGGCTCTT
Organism: uncultured Streptomycetaceae bacterium; assembly: GCA_964433375.1. Lineage (GTDB taxonomy): Bacteria > Pseudomonadota > Gammaproteobacteria > Burkholderiales > SG8-41 > SG8-41. Next base: position 2,613 of record CAYSRR010000011.1, on the reverse strand, counting down.
GTCCGTCGTCAGCTGGACGAGGCGGCAGCCGCGTTCCCGGGCGCGGCCGATTGCCCACTGGAACAGCGCCTTGCCGATGCCGGCCGAGCGCGTGCCGGAGTCCACGCGCACGCCCTCGATCAACGCGCGCCAGGTACCCTGGTAGGTCAGGTACGGAATGAAGGTGAGCTGCAGCACGCCGACGACCCGCTCGTCCAGGCAGGCGACGACGAGCTCGTTGTTGGGGTCGGACTCGATGGCGTCGAATGCCGCGAGATAGCCCGCCGGCAGCGGCAGCTCGTAGCGCTCGCGCTTCGCGCCCAGCGGATCGTCGGCCAGCAGCCGCACGATTTCCGGCAAGTCGTCCCGGCCGGCTTTTCGGAACGACAATTTACTGTTTGCCGTCATTTTCGGCCGGGCCAGAGGAACTCGCGCGGGGCGTTCCTGCCTGACAGGCAGCCGGGCAGCGCGCGCGGGAAGAAATCGCCGCCAGGTTGTGACAGGTTTTCACGATCCGGACTCCGGAGAATGCGCCTGACAACGCGCAGACTAATATAATCCCGTCGAACCGGACACACGATGCCGGTTCGACTCCACGCGTTCGAACGGACGACAACGCTCCGTTCAACGCGCGGTCAATCATAACGCGTCGGGACGGATCGGGTACCGTTTCGAGGGTATAGGAGCAGATTTTCTGGGAGCGAGGCTGTCATCGGCCGTTTGCTGCGCGATTGCGCTGGCTTTCTCGTTGTCGCCGGCGGATGTACCCGCGCAACAGCAACAGCAGCAGATGAAGAAAAAGAGCCCGGCGAAGAAGAAAGTCCAGCGTCAGGCGAGGCCCAGGGTCGAGAAGCTGGCCTGCCGGCTCGGCACCGAGGACGAGCACGCGCGCATCGCCGTCGAGTTGCACAACGGCAAAGTCAACCGCTTCGCCTACTATAGCAAGTGGAAGCCGCGCACCTGCTCGATGGAAGTGCAGCGGGACGATGCCTTCAGCACGTGGGAGGACACCGGCAACATGACGGTGGTCACGCTCGTCGACGATACCGGCGCGTTCCTCATCGACCACGAGCGCAGCCGCTACAAGTTCATCTTTCGCGAGATCGACCGCATGCGCTACTGCGGCATGGAGGGCAAGGTGAGCGGCAGCCTCACCATCTTCCGCGGCCGGTCGCAGTGCCTGCTGGAAGGCGTGATGGAGCGGGGCGAAGACGCCATGAAGGACGCGGACAAGCCGGCGGTCCCGACTGAAGCCACGGTCCCGGCTCCAGCCCCGATTCCAGTTGAGGCTCCGGTTCAGGTCCCAGTTCCGTCCGAGGCTCCGGTTTCGGATCCAGTCCAGGCCCCGGCGCCAGTGCAGGCTCCGGCCCCGGTTTCGGATCTGGCTGCGCCGCCGACCGACACGGGCGTTCAATAGACAGGTTTAAGGATTCTCTGCGCACTTGTGCAGAGAATCCTTAACAGGATTTGCAAGATTAAGACTTCAATGATTGAAACCAGGTTTTGTTCTAATCCTGTTAATCTTGTTAATCCTGTCTATTTGGGTTTTTGGCGGGTTTTTCTTTCGACGGGTTGAATCCTGTTCATTCGTTCTCGGAGGGGGGCATGAGCCAGGTTGCCGACAAGCTGCTCGACGAAGTGCCGCTCTTCGCCGGCATCGAACGCCGCGAGCTCGAGGGCTTTCTGCGCATCTTCCGGCCCGTCACGCTGCCCGCCGGGGCGCCGCTGGTGCGTCAGGGGCAGCCCGCCGACGGCGCCTGGCTCATCGAGTCGGGAACCACCGACGCCGTTACGGCGCTGCCCGGGGGCGGCGAACTCACGCTGGCCGCGCTCGGGCCGGGCAGCATGCTGGGCGAGATGGCGCTGCTCGACAGCGGTACGCGCGCGGCGACCGTGATCGCCCGCACCCCGGTCGAGGCGCACTTCATCGAGCGCGACAGCTTTCGCGTGCTGCTGGCGCAGCGCGACCGCGCGGCGTTCACGGTGCAGCAGCGCATCACGCGCACGCTGTGCCAGCGGCTGCGCGAGCTGAACGCGAAGATCGTCGCCGCCGACGCGCCCGAGAGCGCCGCGCCGCCGTTGTCCGGGTCTTCCGCCGACCCGGGCGGCGCGCGCCGCGGTGCCTGCTCGTTCGAGTACCGGTCGTTTTTGCCGCTGCTGCCGGCGTTCAAGCGCTTCGGCGCGCAGGAGCTGAAGGACTTCACCGACCGTACGGATCTGCTCGAGCTGGAGCGGGGCCGCATCCTTTTCCAGCAAGGTGACGCGGGCGATGCCGCTTTCGTGGTCGTCCGGGGGGCGCTGGAAATACTGCGCGCCGAGAACGGCCGCCGCCACCGCATCGGGGTGCTGGGCCCCGGCCGCCTGTGCGGGGTGCTGGCCCTGATCGAGGGGCAGGCCCACAGCATGAGCGCCGCCGCCCGCGAGCCCACCGTGCTGCTCGAGCTTCCCAAGGCGGCGTTCGACGCCTTGTTCGCGGGCAGCGACCCGGTGTCCGCGAAATTCCAGGACGCGATCAACCGCGAGCTGCTGCAGTCGCTCGGGCGCGCCAATATCCACCTGACGCGCCTCGTCAGCCAGGCGCGCATCCGCGGGGGCCGGCGCGAGAAGAAGCAGGCCGACGAGCTCCAGCGCGCG
>CAYSRR010000010.1:25993-26545 GCA_964433375.1 uncultured Streptomycetaceae bacterium | reverse complement strand
CCACACCATCTCGACGATGCGCCGGCCGCTGGCCGTCGCCATGCGCGGGTGGCCGGAATCGGCGGCGGGTATGGAAGCCGCGCCCGGCAGCGTGAGCCCGAGCGTCTCCACCGCCGAAGTCATGGTCGAAGCGGTGCCCATCACCATGCAGTGGCCGTACGAGCGCGCGATGCCCTCCTCGACCTCGCGCCAGTCGTCCTCGGTGATGCGCCCGGCGCGCAGCTCGGCCCAGTACTTCCAGCGGTCGGTGCCGGAGCCGAGATACTCGCCCTTCCAGTTGCCGCGCAGCATCGGGCCGGCCGGCATGTAGATGAACGGCAGCCCCATCGACGTCGCGCCCATGACGAGACCCGGCGTAGTCTTGTCGCAACCGCCCATCAGCACCGCGCCGTCGACCGGGTGCGAGCGCAGCATCTCCTCCGTCTCCATCGCGAGGAAATTGCGGTACATCATGCTGGTCGGCTTCTGGAACGTCTCGCTCACCGCCATCACCGGCAGCTCGACCGGGAAACCGCCGGCCTGCCACACGCCGCGTTTCACTTCCTCGGCGCG
>CAYSRR010000010.1:0-25983 GCA_964433375.1 uncultured Streptomycetaceae bacterium | reverse complement strand
GTGCGGAAATGCGCATGACAGGGCAGCAGGTCGCTCCAGGTATTGATGATGGCGACCACTGGCTTGCCCATGAAGTCGCTGCGCGCATAGCCCATCTGCATCGCGCGCGAGCGATGCCCTTGCGAACTCAGGTCGCCGCCGCCGAACCAGCGGTGGCTGCGCAAGTCTTCCGGCTTCAGCCTGGCGCGCGCCATGTTTTTTACTCCGGCACGTACTGCTTGCCGATTCCCGGCTTGCTGCGGCCCATGCCCGGCAGCTCCCAGATGCCCGCGCCGCTGGGATTGAGATCGCCGTCGATGTTGGCGTCGATCACGCACGGCTTGCCGGACGCGATGCCCTGCTTCACGGCGTCGGCGAGATCCGCCGCGCGGTCCACGCTGACGCCCGTGATGCCGGCCGACTTCGCCATCGCGGCGAAATCCGGGTTGTACGGCTTGTCGGTGCCCGGGTGCTTGAAATCGGTGGCGAGTTCGCGCCCGCCGAGATAGCCGCGTTGCAGCCCGCGGATCGAGCCGTAGGCGTAGTTGTTCCATACCACGTAAACGACCGGTATCTGGTACTCGTAGGCCGTCGCCAGCACGCTGGCATGCATCAGAAACGCGCCGTCGCCGACCACGGCGACGCACGGACGGTCGGGCGCGGCGAGCTTCGCACCCAGCGCGCCGGCGACGCCGAAACCCATCGGACCGAAGCCCATCGAGCCGATCAGCGAGTCGGGACGCTTCGGCTTGCAGAACTGGATGAGCCAGTTGTGGTGCACGCCGATGTCGCTGACGAGTATGGTGTCTTCCGGCAGGACGCGGTCGATTTCGTGCACCGCGCGCTGCGGGGCGATCGGCGTCGTGTCCGCCTTGAACCCGGGCGCGATGAACGCCTCCCACTCCTTGCGGTAGCCCGCGATCGCATCGAGCCACTTGCCGCGCTCCGCCGGCATCTGCCCGCGCGCGAGGCGCGTATCGATCTCGGCCAGCAACTGCCTCAGGAAAGTACGCACGTCCGCCATCAGGCCGAGGGCGACCGGGTAATTGCGCGCGATCTCGTCCGGGTCGATGTCGACGTGGATCAGCTTCGTCGGCGGAATGGTGAACGAGTAGCCGGGAATCCAGGAGCTCGACGTGCGGTCGTCGAAGCGCACGCCCAGCGCCAGCAGCACGTCGGCCTGCCGGGCGGAGTGATTGGCCTGGTACGGCCCGTTGCGCGCGACCAGGCCCAGCGCCAGCGGATGATCCGCGGGCATCGCGCCGATCCCGCTCGCGGACATCGCCACCGGAATGCGGAGCTTCTCGGCCAGCTCACGCAGCTCCTTCGTCGCGCCGCCGTAGCGCACGCCCTGCCCTACGATGATCACCGGCCGCTGCGCCGACATCAGCATATCCGCCGCCTTCCTCACGCCTTCCGGGTCGGCGCCGCAACGGCAGGAAATATTGGCGTTCCAGTCCTCCGGGCGCGGCGTCTCCTCGGGGATCGGTTCGTTGAACATGTCGAACGGCACGTCGAGCACCACCGGGCCGGGCCGCCCCGTCACCATGGTCTTCCACGCCTGGCGCACGAAGACCGGCAGTTGCGCCGCCGTCGTCGGCTGGAACACGCGCTTGCAGTACGCGCGCACCGTCGACGGAAAATCCGCCTGGTGGTGCCGGTAGGTTTCCTGGAATGCGCCGCGGCCGAACTGGCTGGTTGGAACGTTGCCGGTCACCGCGTAGAACGGCACCGAATCGAAAAAGGCGTTGGCGAGGCAGATAGGCATGTTCGCCGAGCCGGGCCCGCAGGAAGTGAACGTCGCGGTCGGCTGGCCCGACACCCGGTAGTACACGTCGGCCATGAAGCCCGCGACGCTTTCGTGGTGGACGGATATCGTCTTGATCTCGTCGACGCGCGCGTGCAGCTGGTCGATGAACCCGATGTTGCCGTGGCCGCACAGGCCGAAGACATACGGCACTTTCTCGCGGATCAGGTAATCGACGATGACGCCCGCGCCGTCATGGGCAGTCTTGCTGCCCGGTGCGGGCGTGCCTGGTGCATTCATGGAGTTCTCCTGGTATTTCGTGAAAAAAGGCCGCCGATGGCGACCCGGATGCGTGTCGCGGAGATTAGCAGATTAAGCCTGCCCCGCGACACGCCGTGTCGACTAGTCGACCGTGGCGCCCGGGCCCTTCACCACCTTCATCTGCTTTTGAAATTCCACATGATGAATTGCACGGACCGACCAGCGCAATTCGTATTCATTGTAGAATCCTCGCCCACACCTGCACAACAGGAATTCGATCATGAACGCACCGCACGCCGCTCCCTCGCTCACGAAGAACGTCACCCGCGTCTCGCGCCTCGAGCTGCCGGGCGCCGGCCAAGTCTACGTCGAGGGAAAATACGCCTACATCGGCCACATCACCAACAAGGAAGGCCTCGGCACCAGCATCCTCGACGTGTCCGACCCGAAGAACCCGAAGCTGCTCGCCCAGATCCCCGTCGGCGACAAGAACTCGCACAGCCACAAGGCGCGCGTCATCGGCGACATCATGATCGTGAACATGGAGCAGAACATGACCGCGATCGGCCGCAAGGCCGACGAGTTGCCCGGCCTGAGGAAGAAATTGCAGGCAACGCTGGGACGCGCGCCCACTCACGCCGAACTGGCGGAGAAGCTGGGCGTCAGGGAGTCCGACATCCCGGCGGTCGAGGCGATGGAAAAGGAACCCTATGCCCAGGGCGGCTTCAAGATCTACGACATCTCCGACCGCGCGAAGCCGAAGCTCATCACGCATCACAAGACCCACGCCCGCGGCGTCCACCGCTTCGACATGGATGCGAACTACGCCTACATCTCGACCGAGATGCCCGGCTACGTCGGCAACATCCTGGTGATCTACGACATCCGCAATCCCGCCAAGCCCGAGGAAGTGTCGCGCTGGTGGCTGCCGGGGCAGCACCTGGCCGGCGGCGAGAAGCCGACCTGGCCGGGCCGCCAGCACCGCCTGCACCACACCGTGCGCGTCGGCAACGAACTGTTCGCGGGCGTCTGGCACGGCGGCGTGCGCGTGATCGACGTCACCGACATCCGCAAGCCGAAGACCACCGGCGCCTACAACTACCATCCCCCGTTCCCCGAGCCGTCGCACACCTTCATGGGGCTGCCCAAGACCATCGACGGCCGGAGAATCGCGGTGGCGATCGACGAGGAAGACCATGCCGACAGCGCCGCGGAAATGGCCAAGCGCCGCGGCCGCCCGCACGGCTGCCTGTGGACCTTCGACATCACGGACCTCGCCGACATCAAGCCGCTGGCGATCTACGAAGTGAGCGAGCTCGATTCGCCGTGGAGCCGCGCGGCGCCGGGGCGCTTCGGCGCGCACCAGTTCCAGGAGCACATGAAGGGCGGGGACACGCTGATGTACTGCGCCTGGTTCGCCGGAGGACTGCGCATCGTCGACGTCGCCAACCCGTCGGCGCCGGAGGAAGTCGGTTACTTCATCCCCGAGCCCGCGGCGGGCCGTGTCGCGCCGCAATCGAACGACGTCGACGTGGACGAGCGCGGCCTGATCTACCTCGTGGACCGCTACACCGGCTTCGACATACTGGAATTCCAGAAGCGGTAAGGCGGGTTCCGCTCGCCGCGAGCAGCGGTCGAGGCCCCGTTTATTTTTTCTTTGCAGATGCGGCACCGCGCGCGTCCGCGCGCCGATGCCAGGCTTTTGCAAGGGTAATGATGCTATCCGCGGGCGGCATCGCCGTCGCGGCCGTCTCGAACACCTCGGACGTGGCCGCCGTGATGGGAACCGACACGCCGCATTCATCCGCCAGCTTTTGCGCTGCCAGCAGGTCATGGCATGCGTGCGCGATGCTGAACTGCTTGGCGTTGTAATCGCGCTTCACCATGGGAAGCCCATAGACCTCGAGGCTGCGGCTGCGGCCGTTGCCGGCCATCAGGGCATCGTACAGCACCTGCGCGTCCAGGCCATGCCCGCTGCCCAGCGCGAATGCCTCGTTGGCAAGCGCAATCGCGCCGAGCGCCACCATGTTGCTGATGATCTTGGCCCGGTGCCCGGTGCCAATTCCGCCGAAGTGGAAGAACGTGTCACCCATCGCCTCCAGCGCGGGCATCACCCTGGCGACATCCGCCGGCTCCCCGCCCAGGAAAAAGGCGAGCTTGCCGTCGATCGCCCCCTGCCGGGCGCGCGTCAATCCGGCATCCACGAAACCGATACCACGCGTCCGCAAGGCCGACCCGATCTTCACGGTGGTCACAGGATCGCTCGTCGTGCAATCAACGATCACGGCGCCGACCTTCGCCCCGGCCGCGAGGCCGTCAGCCCCCATGACGATCGCCTCGACCTCTTTCCCGGTGGGCAGGCAGGTGAACGCGATATCGCACCCGCGCATGGCTTCCGCCGGCGTGCGCGCGACCCGGGCGCCGGACTGCCGCAGCCGGTCGACCGGCTCGGGACGACGGTGCTCGATGGTCGCAACAGAGAAACCCTTGCGCAGCAGATTGGCGGCCATGGGCTCGCCCATGGCTCCCACGCCGACAAACGCAACGTCGGGCAGGGAACGCGTCACTTGGCCGCCTTGGCGTCACCGGACTCGATGAGCACGGCCTCCAGCTGTTTGTATTCCTCCTGCATGAACTTCAGGGTGTCGGTGCTGTTCCGGTATTCGCCATCCCACCGATTCTGCCTGAGCACCTCCTGCCACTCCGGCGAACTGGTGGTTTCGGAAAGAAAACGGTCCCAGTAGGCAACCTGCGCGGCGGACATTCCCCCGGCACCGACTATCGCGCGCCAGTTCGACGACACGGCATCGATACCCATCTCCTTCCAAGTAGGAATGCCGGCGAGGTCCCCCGGCAACCGTTTTGGCGCGGAAATTCCCAGCATCCGCATCCGCCCCGCCTGCACGTGTTTCAGCACGGAGAAAGGCGTCGCCATCACGATGTCGACGTGCCCGCCCAGAACCGCGACGGCGGTTTCGGCCCCTCCCTTGAACGATACGAACCGGACGGCCTTCAGGTCGACGCCCGCCGCCTTCATGATGGTGGCGGCAACGATGTGCTGCGCCCCGGCGCGCCCGGTGATGGCAATCGTGAGCGACCCGGGGGACGCGCGAAGACGGTCGATCACATCCTTGCCGGTCTTGAGGGAAGAATCCGCTCTCACCGACATGCCGACGTACTCGCTGGTCAGCGTGGCGAGTGGCGTGACGTCGGTGTAGCTGATCGGGTTGCTGCCCGTGATGCGGTTGGTCAGCAGGAGCGGCGAGGCCATGCCGAGATAGTGCCCGTCGCCTGCGTGCTGGTTGAGGTAGGTCAACGCAATCGCGTGTCCGCCGCCCGTCCGGTTGACGACCGACACCGGCACGCCGATCTTCCGGCTATCAGCCAGGCCCTGCAGCACGCGGGCCGTCTTGTCGAGGGGTCCTCCGGCCGCGGCGCCCACGACGATTTCCACGCTTTTCTCCGGCTTCCAGTCTGCCGCATGCCCCGCCGGTGAAACCCAGGTTGCGCACAACATGCACAGAACGGACGCGACACGGACCATCCCCGATGAAAAATACCTCAAGCGGTGCTTCATATACTCCTCCTCGATATTACGGTTGCATCAACGCTGGCGCGCGCGATTGTGCCGCCCGGTGTCCTAGTTCAGCGGATGCGCGCCGGTGTACTCCAGGACATAAAGCCCCCCGCGCGCCCGGTCCATCGCATAGACGATGCCCCGGTCGTCGACGAACACATCGCTGATCCGGCTGCCTCTCTGCCCGAAAGGCGTCTCGGGAAGAAAGGCGGCCACTTCCACCGGTTGATACGGATTGGCGGTGTCGTACACGCGCAGCCCGGCGCTGAACCACGTCGCGACCACGGTGTTCTTCAGCCTGGCGCATCCCGGCTCGGGATCGTTCTCGTGGATGTTGTGCGCGCCGATTCTGCCGCCAATGCGATGCAGCCCGACGAAGTCGTCCGGCGTCGGCATGCTGGAAATCATGACCGGGTTGGTTTCCTCGCGAATGTCCACCATCCACAACAGTTTCGGCCAGTCACGCCCCTCATCTCCGCCCGCCTCGTCAGTCACGACAAGCAGGTCGCGTCCGAACAGCGGCATCACGGTATGAGTGAATCCGTTGAACGGCGGGTGGTAATCGAGACGGCTGACGAGCTTCGGCGACGACTTGTTCGAGATATCCAGTATCACGATTCCGCCGTCGATGTAGCCAAGGTAGGCCCGGTCCGGCCGCTCCGGATAGCAGAGCGCGTTGTGCGGCCGGAACCCGGAATCGATGAATGTGTGACGCGGCGGCAGCGCCCCGGCGTCTCCCTTGCGTTGTCCGGGCATCCACCACCGGCCAACTTCCTTCGGCCGGGACGGATCCGCCAGATCCACGATCATGTAAAACTGATGGTCCTTGGGGTGATTCGGCTCGAAGTCCGGCGCGCCCGTTGTAATGTGAGCATAGCGGCCATCCATCATCGAAACATAGTGAACACCCCAGGAGTGTGGGCCGGACAGGTCGTAAAACGTGACCTCCCGCGGCTCGACCGGATTCGACACGTCGTAGACCTGGAAACCCGCCGGCTTGAGGCCCGGCTTGTAAACCTGGTAGGCCATCAGCAGCGTATCGCCCCGCAGCGACAGGGAGTTTCCACGCACTTCGCGGTGCGGCGTGCGAAGCTGCCAGACCAGCTTCGGCTCGCGCGGCTCGGTAACGTCAAAGATCGAGAACGCCACGGGCGGGTGCTCGTGGGCGATATACATGATTCGCCGGCCATCACGGGTGATCTTCATCGAGACCCCTTCGCCTAGGTTCGGCGCCCCGCCCGCGTCATGCCGGGCAAGCAGCTTGAAGTTATTGGCGATTCGAATGCTCATTACCCTCCTTTGGCCCAATCCGATGCAAATGCCGCCTATTCTATGTCCAGCGTATCCGGTCGAGTGTCCGATAATTGACAGACCGCGGCCCCGGAGCGTCACTAGACTGGCCCGGCACCCGCATGCCCGAATACCGACAATGGGTGCATCCAGTCAACGACAACCCGCGTGACCGCGGGAACACTAAAGCATAAGCATGAACATCGCAATCCTCAGCAGCGCGCAGATCAGCATAGAATCGCTGCAACGCGCATTCAAGTCCTACCCTCCTCTCACGGTCTGCCAGAACCGGGATGAGCTTGCGCGGGCGCTGCCGTCGGCCGACATCCTCGTGGCGCAAAACAAGGGGTTTCACTACCACATCGTCAGCGCCGACCTGCTGGCGACCGCCAAGCGGCTCAAGCTCGTCCAGCATCACGGCGTTTCCTACGACGCGACCGACGCCAGGGCCGCGGCGGCGCTGGGCATCCCGGTGGCGGTCACCACGGGACAAAACCACACTTCCGTCGCCGAGACCGCCTTTCACATCCTGATGTGCTGCGCCAAGAAGGTGCATGAAACGCAGCGCTCGATCCGGGAAGGTCTCATGGGACGGGTACTGTGCACCGAGCTCGCCGGCAAGACGCTGTGCATCGTCGGCGTCGGCAAGATCGGCCAGGCGCTGGCCACGATGGCGAAGGGCTTCGGCATGAAGGTGATCGGCGTGCGCCGCCGCGCGGGCGCCGACGACGTCTCCGCATCCGGCATCGAATCGGTCTACACGGTGGACCGCCTCAACGACGCGCTCGCGGTATCGGACTTCGTGGTCCTCGCGATCCCGCTGAACGACGAGACGTTCAATCTGATCGGCGACGCCCAGTTCCGGGCCATGAAACCGACCGCGGCGCTGATCAACATTTCGCGCGGCCCCAACGTCGACCGCGAGGCACTCGACCGGGCGCTGGCGGAAAACCGTCTCGCGGGCTTCGGCGCCGACGTCTACTGGAAAGAACCGGCGGATCCGAAGGATCCCCTGCTGCAGGATCCGCGCGTGTTCATCACGCCGCACATCGGCGCCGAATCACGCGAGGCGATCGATCGCATGTCGATGGCGGCACGCGCGAACGTCGATCGCCTGGTGAACGGACAACCGCTGCAAAACGTGGTCAACCTGTAGACGCGCCGGGCAGGAGCCGGCTCGTCGCCAACCGAGAAGGAGTGTCATGCGAGCCCAAATCACAACCGGCCTGATTCGCGCCATGGGACCCGCCCTGGCGGCCGCGTCCCTGCTGGGCGCAGCCGCGCCCTGCGTTGCACAGACCGCCGGGTGGGCGCCCCAGCGCACTGTCGAGCTGGTGGTCGGAGCCGGCGCGGGCGGCCCTCTCGACGTCACGGCACGCACGGTCCAGCGGATCTGGCGCGACCACAAGATCGTCGACGCCAACACCTCCGTCATCAACAGGCCCGGCGGCGGCGGTCTGCTGGGATTCAAGTATCTCGGCGATCGCGCCGGAGACGGCCATTACCTGGGCATCACCTCGACGACGCTCCTCACCAACGACATCCGGCGCACCAGCGAATTCCGTTACACGGACCTCACGCCCGTCGCGGTCCTGTTCAGCGAGTACGTGGCTTTCGGCGTGCGCGCGGACGGCGGGGCGGGCACCGCGGACGACCTGGTGAAGACGCTGCGCTCGGCGCCGTCCTCGATCAGCATCAGCATCGCGAGCGCCCTCGGCAACCACAACCACATCGGCGCCGCGGCGCTCACGCGCAAGGCCGGCGGCAACCTGCGCAGCCTCAAGATCGTCGTCAACAAGTCCTCGGGCGAGTCGATCACGGTCCTGCTCGGCGGACACGTCGACGTGGCAGCGGCAACGGCGTCGAATTTCCTGGGTCAGATGCAAGCCGGCAAGATCAGAGTGCTGGCGGTCGCCGCGCCGTCGCGCCTGGGCGGCGAGCTGGCGCAAGTGCCGACCTTCAAGGAGCTGGGACACGATGTCGTGGTGGGCGCGTGGCGCGGCGTCGTAGGGCCCAGGGACATGCCCCCGGCCCAGGTCGCGTACTGGGAGAATGCGTTCGCCCGGCTGGTACTGACCGCCGACTGGAAAGCCGAGCTCGACAAGAGCTATTACCGCGACACGTTCATGAAGCAGGCGGAAATGAAAAAATTCCTGCAGTCGGAATATGCCCAGTTGAAGGAGCTGCTGACCGAGCTGGGAATGGCGCAGTAGCCGGCCGCGCCCCGCGGCGGCTCGGGATGCCGGAACGAGGTTTCGGCGGTAGACTATTGCAGCAAACTTCAAATAGTTAGGAGAAAACCATGCGATACCCCGTCATGTTCGCGCTGCTTTCGGCCATGCTCGCCCCGCCGGTCGCGGCGCAGACTTATCCCGGCAAGACCATACGGATGGTCGTGCCCTTTTCTCCCGGCGGCGCGACCGACATCCTGGCGCGCATGACGAGCCAGAAGCTGCACGACCGCTTCGGCCAGCCGGTCGTGGTGGAAAACCGCGCCGGCGGCGGCGGCAACATCGGCGCCGACGTCGTCGCGAAAGCGGCGCCCGACGGCTACACCCTGCTGACGGCCGGCATTCCGCAGGCGATCGGCATGAGCCTGTTCAAGAACCTGCCTTACCACCTGGCGAAGGATCTTGCGCCCGTCACGATGCTCGCCACGTTTCCGAGCGTCATTGCCGTGCACCCGTCCCTCCCCGTGAAGACGGTGAAGGACCTGCTCGCGCTGGCGAAGCAGCGGCCCGGCGAGCTCAATTTCGGCGCCAATACCGGCTCGCCCAATCACCTCTCGATCGAGCTGCTGAACGTGCTCGGCAAGGTGAAGATGGTCCATATTCCCTACAAGGGCGGCGGCCCGGTGGTGACCGACCTCGTCGCCGGCCACATCCAGCTCGCTTCGATGGGACTGCCGCCGGCCATGTCCATGGTCAAGGCCGGGCGGCTGCGCCCCATCGCCGTGACCAGTCTCGCGCGTTCGCCCGTGCTGCCGAACGTGCCGACGGTGGACGAGTCCGGCGTGCCGGGCTACGAAGTCACCTCCTGGTACGGCGTCTTCACGCCCGCCGGGACGCCCAATGCGATCATCCAGCGGCTGCACGCGGAAATCACGACGGCGCTCAAGGCGCCGGATTACGTGCAGCGCCTCGCCACGCTGGGCGCCGAGGCCTCCGGGAAGGGCCCCGAGGAATTCGGACGCTACGTGCGCGAGGAAATCGCCAAGTGGGAAAAGGTCGTCACGGCCTCGGGCGCCAGGGCGAACTGAAGGGCTACCCGAGCCCCAGGAACGCGGCCGCGTTGCGGTACAGGAGACGCTCCATCACTTCCGGCCTGATCAGCAACTGGCGGAACCACGCCAGGTAGTCCTTCGCGGATGTGAACGGATACGAACTCGCGTAGAGAAAGCGGTCCGCGAGGTAGCCGTTCGCCGCGCGCACGTACTCGTCGTGCCCCGGCATGCCGGCCAGATACTGGTCGGGCGAGATGTAGACGTTTTCCCGGCGGAACGCGACGTGCAGGATTTCGCTCACCCACGGCCAGCCGCCGTGGGAAATCGCGAGCTTCATCTTCGGGAAATCCCCCGCGACGCGGTCCACGTGCACCGGCATGGTGTACGAGAGGTCCGGGCCGGCGCTGCCGCCCGCCATCATGACGACCGGGACGCCGTTGTCCTCGCAGTAAGCGTAAATCGGGTAGAGACGGCGATCGTCCGCGTACAGCGGCTGGGGGTAGGCGCCCGGCTCGAGGTTGACGCCGATCAGCCCCGAAGCCTTCGCCGCCTCGATCTGCGCGATTGCCTGCCTGCGGTCGGACGGATCGATCGAAGCGACGCCGATGAAACGGCCCGCATGCTCCTTCACGATCGCGGCGACGTCCTCGTTGCTCACCGTCCCGTAAGGGCCGGAGTAGCGGCCCATGGCCACGCCGTGCGTGATGCCCGCCTCGTCCATTTCCTGCAGCAGCAGCCCGATGGACTGCTCCTGCGCCGAGCGCGCGGGCGTCATGCCGTGATAGCCCGTGATGCGGTCCCGGCGCGCGGCCTGGGAATACATGACGGTGTTCAGGTATCCCTTCAGCGGCGGCCGCAGGCGGAAATCGATCACCTTCATGCCTTGCCCCCCGCGCGCCAGAATTCACCCAGTATCGACACGTCGCGTTCGCCGCTGCCGCCCTTGCTGGACCGGCGATAGATGTCATGGGCCGCGGCCAGCATGGACAGCGACGTGCCGCCGCTCGCCGCGAGCTGGCCCGCCAGGACCAGGTCGTCGCAGGCGTGATCCACGGTGACGCGCGGCGGATCGTATTCACGCGCGACGATGCGCGAGCCGAATGCCTCCAGCGCCTTGCTCGGCGCGCCTTCGGACAGCGCGCGATACAGCGTCGGCAGGTCGACCCCGCTCTTCGCGCCCAGCATCAGCGCTTCGTTCACGAGCGCGACGGCCGCGTAGCTCAGGACGTTGCTGATCAGCTTGGCGGCATGCGCCTGCGCGGCAGTGGCAAACTCGATGAAAGTGTCGCCCGTCGCCTGAAGGACGGCTTTCGCTTTTTCGACGTCGGGCTTGTCGCCGCCGATGAAGAACGCGAGCTTGCCCTGCTTCGCGCCCGCCACGCCGCGCGTCATGCCGGCGGCGGCGAAGCCGATCTTCCTCTCCCGCAGCTTCGCGGCGATGCGCTCCGTGTCGGGCGGGTTGCCGGTCGTGCAATCGATGACCAGCGCGCCGGCCGGCAGCTTCGCCGCCGCCCCGCCGTCGCCGAACAGCGCCGACTCGACTTCGCGCGACGTCGGCAGGCTGAGCACGACCACCTCGCAACCCGCGGCCGCCTCCGCCGGCGTCGCCGCGATCGCGGCGCCTAGCGCCTTCAGGCGCTCCGTCACTTCGTTGCGGCGGCTCTTCAGAACGGTCACGGCAAACCCCTTCTTGAGCAGGTTCGTGGCCATGGGCTCGCCCATCGCGCCCACGCCGATCATAGCGATCTTCGACATACGGTTTCCTTGCTGGTTGACGAATTCAGTTCATCATCTGGAACGGCACTAGTCGCGGCGCCCTTCGATGCGGTAGTGTAGCCGGCATGCGCGCCTGGCGATTCCCGGAGATTTCCTCGTGACCATCATCGATTTTCGCATTCGCCCGCCCGCGCGCGGTTTTCTCGGCATGATCATGTATACCGGAAGCGAGCGCCGCAACAAGTTCACCCGCCAGCTCGGCCTCGAGCCGGCGCCGTCCGCGGAGGCGCGCTCGATGGCGATGCTGGTCTCCGAGATGGATGCGGCCGGGGTCGGCGTCGGCGTGGTTCAGGCGCGGATTTCCGGATTTTTCGGCTCGGTGAGCAACGAGGATGTCGCGGCCATCGTGAGCGACCATCCCGGGCGTTTCATCGGCATCGCGGCGGTCGAGCCTTCGGACCGCAGGGCCGCGATCGCCGAGATCGACAAGTGGATGGCGGCGGGTTTCAAGGGCGTGAACATCGAGCCGGGCGCCTACCCCGTGCCGATCTATCCCGACGACCGCCGCCTCTACCCCATATACGCCCATTGCGAGGACCGCGAAATCCCGGTCATCATCATGGCCGGCGGCAACGCCGGTCCCGACCTGTCCTATTCGTTCCCGGTTCACGTCGACCGCGTCGCCGGCGACTTCCCGAAGATGAAGATCGCCGTGTCGCACGGCGGCTGGCCGTGGGTCAGCGAAATCCTGCACGTCGCCTTTCGCCGCGAGAACGTCTACGTCTCGCCGGACATGTACTTTCACGAGGCGCCGGGCTGGGAGAAGTACCTGAAGGCGGCCAACGGCTTCCTCGCCGAGCGCTTCATCTACGCCAGTTGCTATCCGCTCGCCCCAGTCCGGGAATACGCCGAGTGGTTCCGGAAGCTGCCGCTCAAGCCGGAAACGCGCGAGCGCGCGCTGCGGAAGAACGCCGTCGAGTTCCTGGGCCTCGCGCCCTGATTTTGCCGCCGGCATCGTCATTGGGCGGATGGCAGGCTGCCGAGCAGGCCAAACAGTCCGCGCTTGCGCAGGCCCCGGCGCATCAACTCCACCTCGAGCACCTGGTGGAAATCGACGTCGAGGTTGACGCCGTTGCCGAAGGTGCCGACGAACCATGCCTGCGAGTCGACGTTCTTCAGCTGGAACAGAAAATCGTCGACCGCGAAGCGTGACACGACGTCGAGAATAAACTCGCTCTTCAGCGTCTTGAAGTCTCGGCTCACGCCCTCGTCCTGGAACAGCACCTTCCAGGCGCCCGCCTTCTTGAAATCCTCGATCTGCCGGATGACGTGGGCGGTGCTGCGCGTCCAGTCCTCGTTGTCCTTCTGCCCGGCCTCCGGGATCGGCAGCAGGCCTTCGCCTTTCGCCATGCGGATCAGCTCGCACTTATCCTCGAGCGACATGGTGACCTGGGCGCTGGAGATCTCGACGCCATCCGCGCCCAGCTTCTTCAGCTCCTTGAAGAACTTCAGGGAAACGCCCTGCATGAACGCCGCTTCGGACACGTCGCCGGCGGTGAATACCCTGAGGCCGGCCTTGTGGTACGCCGCGATCTTGCGCCTGAGGAAGCTTTCCTTCTGCAGCCGGTACATGCCGACGGCGAGCTTCGCCAGGTCGATGTAATCGCCCGCGGATTCCAGGAGGTCGGCGACCTGGTTCATGCCGAGGCCGCGGTCGGCGAACGCCGTCAGCCCGGTCTTGCGCGGTTTTGACGGCCGCGGCGCCAGGCGCACGAAGGGGAATGCCGTTTCCTGCAGGTAGGGATCGTCTTTCATCGCTCCATCCCGTTGTTGGGCCGGCTTACGCCGGCGCGTGCTCCGTTACCGCGCCGCGGGACGCGAGCAGGCCGGTCAGCACCGTACAGTCGTCAAGCGCTTCCAGCGTGCCTACGCACTCCACGATCCTTTCCGCGACCGGCGCCGGCAAGGCGAGCCCCGCCAGGTCGAGGAACTTCCAGCGCATATCCGCCATTTGCACCGGCCGTCGCGGATCTCCAAGTCTTGCCAGCGTCTCGTCTTCATAAACGCGGCCGCGCGCGTGGACCGCGAGCCGGCTGGCCAGCCGGTGCTGTCCGCCCGCGGCATCGAACCGCGGCTCGACCTCGGCCCGTACTCGCGCCGCGAAGCGCACCAGTTCCGGCTCGTCTAACCGGTTGCCGGTGAAATCGCGGGCGTTCACCGAGCGCCGCACCGCCATCAGCGCCAGGCCATAGCCCAGGCTCATCTGCGCGGCATGGCGGCCATGCGGCTCATAACGCGCGCCGCAATGCTCGAGCGTTCGGCCGCTGCAACCGGCGACGATTTCCCCGATCTCATCCGCTCTCAGTCCTTCCGCGCGCATGATCCGGTCGAGCGTCTCGACCGCGGCGCCGACCGCGCCATTGACCGGAAACGCCTTGAACCCGATATCCAGCATTTCCCAGCGCGCGCCGAGGTCCGACATGACGGCCGACGGGTCCCATTGCCCGGCCAGTGCCTGGAAGAAGCCGCCGTGCGTCTCCAGCACGTTCCTGATGCCGATTGAATCACGGCGCGCCAGCAACGCGGCGTACACCCCGCTTCGTGCCGCACTTCCGCTTTGCAGGCTCTTCGCGTCACCGCCGTCCTGCGCCGCGTTGAGCCCCGCGGCCAACGAACCGCAGTGCCCCATGACATGCTCGGTGCGGCGCGCGTCCAGCCGCAGCAGCCTTGACGCCGCCAGGCCCGCGGCAAAAATGCCGCACACGGCATGCGCATGCAGCCCCTTCTGGAAAAGCGCCCCCGAGGCGCCGCAACCGATGCGCAATCCCGCTTCCGCGCCGGCAGCCAGCGCCGCCATCAGCTCGCGCCCGGACGCGCGCACCGCGCCTTCCGCCAGCGCCAGCGCCGCCGGCACCACCAGGGAAGCCACGTGCAGTGAACTGCGATTGTGCACGTCGTCGTACTCGAAGACGTGCGCGGCCGCCGAATTGACGAGCGTCGCGTCCGTGATCGATGCCCGATGGGGAGTACCGAAGATGGCCGCCTGCGGCGCGCTCCCCGTTTCCCGCGCCACCGCGACCAGGCGTTGCGCCGCATCCAGGGTGTTGCCGAGAAGAGCGCATCCCAGGTTATCGAGCATGCACGCTCTCGTCCGGTCGAGAACGGCCGCTGGCAGGTCCTCGTAGCGCAACCCGGCGACGAATTCCGCGAGCCGGCGCGTCACGCCGCCGCCCGCGTTCGGCGCATTCGAACGGTCAGCCACGCCGTAACACCGGGGCATTGACGACATTGACGGGAAGCTCGTCGCGGACGAGACGCTCGACGTTCTCGCGTACTGCGCGCACGCAGCGAACAATGGACTCGATCGACTTGCCCCCCATGTGCGGCGTGACGATGACGCGCTCGTCGCGCAGCAGCGGGTCGACCGGGTCGGCGGGCTCGGTCCAGTACGCATCCGTGGCGAATCCGGCGATGCCGTTGCGCGCCAGCGCCGCTTCCAGCGCCCCGCGGTCGACGTGCGCGCCGCGCGACAGATTGACCAGCATGGCGCCGCTTTTCATCGCGGCGAACTCGGCGGCGCTGATGATCCCGGCGGTCTCGCGGTTGAGCGGCAGCACCAGCGCCGTGAAATCCGCCTGCGCGAGGGCCTCGCGCAGGCGCCCGACCCCGTACACCTGGTCGACGCCAGCGGCGCGCGCGTCCTCGGCGCCCGGGTTACGGCGCACGCCGATCACGCGCATCGAGAATCCCCTGCCCATCGCGGCGAGCATCTTGCCGATCGTGCCCAGCCCGATCAGGCACAGCGTCTTGCCCGCAAGCTCGGTGCAGTCCAGCTCGCCCATGCGGCCTTCATCGACCAGGCGCCGCGCCGCGCGGGCGCGGCGGGCCAGCGCGAGCAGCAGGAAAAATCCGTGCTCGGCCACCGAGCGGCTGTTCTGCCCGGGTATGGCGGCCACCGGGATGCCAAGGCGCGTCGCCGTCTCGACATCGGTGGCGTCGCACGCGACGCCGTGATGCTGCACGAGCCGCAGCTTCACGCCCGCCTCGAGGCAACGCGCGTCGACGGTATGGTGCGGGAATCCCTGGTTCTGGACCACCAGCACCTCGATCCCGCCCATCGCGCTCAACAGCTCGTCGCGGCTGCGGCAGGGCGTCACCGGATGCGGCGCCAGTCCCGCGGTCAGGTGACGGATGTTGATCTCGGTCCTGGAAAGAAAAGCGATCTTCATCCGTATTGACCGCCGCCCGGCGCCACGCCGGCCGGCAGCCCGTCCCGTCTATTTGGCGAGGCCCAGCTCGCCGAGTATGCCCTTCAGCCTGTCGTTCTCGTCCTTCAGGAACGCGGCGGCCCCGGCGCTGCCATGGTACATCGGCAACATCTGTCGGCTCCGGTTGAACTGCTGCCACTCCGGGTTCTTGACGACCGTGGCTATCACCCGTTCCCAGTAGCGGACCGCCGCGGCCGGCGTGTTGGCGGGCGCAATCACCGTGAACCACAGCCCCGCGACGCTGTCTACGCCCTGCTCCTTCCACGTCGGGACCGAGGACAGTTCTCCTTCCAGCCGCTGCGGCGCCGCGATGGCGAGCAGCCGCACCCGGCCCGCCTGCACGTGATCCACGAACTGGCCGCTCGAGGTCATGCCGAGGTCGACGTGGCCGCCCAGGATCTGCGTCATCGTCTCGCCGCCCGACTTGAAAATCACGGTCTTCAGCTTGCGCGCGTCCAGCCCCTGGCTCTTCGCCACCAGCGCGATCGCGATGTGGTTCTGGTTGCCCACCGCGGCCCCGATCGCGATGCTGATCGAGGACGGGTCCTGCTTCAGGCGATCGAGCAGATTCTTGCCGGTGTTCAAGGGCGACGTCGGGTGCACCGCGAACGCGACGTGCTCCTGGTTGAGCGTCGCGACCGGCGTGAAATGCGTATAGGTCATCGGGCTGCGCCCGACGATGTGCGTGCTGAGCAACGTCGTGTTGGCGATCGAGAGCGTGTGCCCGTCCGCGGGGCGCTTCGCCAGGTAGTTGAGTCCCACGGAACCGCCGCCGCCCGGCCGGTTCACCACGTTGACGGGCACCTGCAGCATCCCTTCATTCCGCGCGACCTGCTGAATCAGGCGCGCGACCAGGTCCGTTACCCCGCCCGGCCCCTGGCTGACGACGATCTCGACCGTTTCGGTGGGCTTCCATTCCGCGTCCGCGGCGTGCCCGCCGGTCGCGGCCAGCAACGACGAAAGGGCCGCCGCAAGCACGACACGCAGTATCGGCGCCCGACCCGTTCGAATTGTCCTCATGACTCCTCCTGGTTATTTCCTGATTATTTAGTGATTGGACCCGCATGGACGTCGTGGCAGGCGTCTGCCGCGGGTCCCGTTCAATGCGTCTGCGTGAGCTCGCGCAGTTTTTCCATGTCGGTCAGCGTGATCCGCTTCCGGACATTGCTGAGCAGGCCCCGGTGCTCGAGCTCGTGCAGCGTGACGGTCATGAACTGGCGCGAAACGCCGACGATCGCGCCGAGGTCCTCGTGAGTGATGTCGAGATCGATCATGGTTCCGCCCGGCGTCTCCACCGGGAAGCGCTCGGCCAGCGCCAGCAGCACGCTGCCGACGCGGTTGAAAGCGGTCTGCGTCTGCAGGATGTGAACGAGCCGGATCGCCCACCGCAGCCGGATCGACAGCGCGGTGATCACGGCGTACGCAACCTCCGGGAAGCGCTTCACGATCGCCTGGAATTTCGGCCACTCCAGGTAATAGATCGTCGCGTCCTCCAGGCACTTCAGCGAAGTCTGCCGCGTGCTCACCTCGCCCGAGATCAGCTCGGCGCCGAGGATGTCGCCCGATGACCAGAAACTGACCGCCCCGCTGCGACCGTTCGCGCCGTGGAACAGCGAGAACACCTTGCCGCGCGCAAGGAAAGCGAGCGCGTGCACGGCGTCGCCCTGCGACCACACGATCTCGCCCTTGCGGTAGCTCTTCACCGTGCATTGCTCGAGCACCGCGTCACGGTACTCGCCGGGAATTGCCGCAATGAAATCCAGATGACCGTGCGCGGACGCCCTTCCGGCGCCGCTCGCGCGCGCCGCCCCAGACTCTGGGACAGCCCGCAGCGCAGCATGGGACAACATCGAAGGCTTGCTTCCGGAGGAATGCATTCCGGTGGGGATTCTACGCCCGGCATCAGGTCGTGCCGTCAAGTAGTTGACACCCGGTCCGTCCCGGTTCCGCCGGCTGTCTGGACAGCGTGGCGTGGTGCCGACCGCCGTCGGGACACGGCCCGCCGGCAGGGGCCGCGCGAACCCGGGCGCCCGGGTTATCGTCTGCGTCCGCGTTGGGGAAACGCGGCGAGAGCAGCCGCACGCCCGCAGGGCCGGGCGGCGGGACTTTCCCGTCCTACTTCGCGAGGCCGAGCTCGGTCAGGATTTCGCGCTGCACCTTCTCCTCGTTGGCCAGATACCTGGGCATGTCGGCGCGAGGAATGAAGCGGTTGACCCACTGCCGCTTCTCGACCTGCTCCAGCCAGTCCTTCGACTTCACCGTACGCTCCAGGAGGTCATCCCAGAACGCCAACTGCTCGGGGGTGAGCCCGGGCGGCGCGACGAGTATGCGCGGATTATCGACGATCCCCTGCACGGTCCCCTGCACACCCTCGATCTTCTGCTCGCGCCACGTGGGGATGCTGGAAAACTCGCCGGCAAGGCGCTCAGGAGCCGCGACAGCCAGGATGCGCAGCTTGCCCGACCGCCAGTGGGAGGCCGCGGCCGTCAGCGGGCCCGCCGCCACGTCCACGTGCCCGCCCAGAATGTTGGTGAGCCCCTGCGCCGCGGGAAACACCACGGACTTCATCGCCCGGATATCGATACCGGCCTCCCTCATCGGGACGGCAATCCCGAAGTGGCTGGTGGTGCCGAGCGCGGAACCCACGGCGACCGACAGCGAGTCGGGCGCTTTCTTGAGACGGCTCAGGAGGTCCGCCCCGTTCTTCACCGGGGACGCGCTGTTCACCGAAACCACCATGTACTCGGTATAGAGCTGCCCGAGCACGTTGAACTCGTTGTAACGCGGCTGCTTACGGCCCATGATCGGGTTGGAAACCAGCAAGGGCGACGTCAGCACGACGCGGTAGGGATCGCCCTTCGACTGGTGGATGGACGTTATGGCGATCGCATGTGCCCCACCGGGCCTGTTGACGACGTTCACGGGCACGCTGACCATCTTGTTCTCGCGCCAGACCCGCTCGACCTCGCGCATGGTCTGGTCGAGCCCTCCTCCCGCGGCCGTCGGCACGAGCAGCTCGATTGGTTTCTCGGGCGTCCACGCCGAGGCGAGGCCCGGCGAGAGCAGCGTAGCCAGCAGAATCAGGAATCCCAAAAGTCTTCCTGCAGACGATCGAGTGCTGCGCATGGCGAACCTCCTCCTGGTGACCGTTGCGTGACGGACAGTAGTCCTCTGATACGGACGCGTTTTTAGTCCATTGTCAGTCAAATGCCGCGCCATTTCAATGCCGCCGCCTCCGGGATCCGGCCCGGACGTTCGTCGAAGGCTAGCTGGTTTCCGACTTCCGATTTACTCGGGTATCGATCCGAGGATGTAGATCGCCCTGGTAAACACGGTCGGCTCGCCGAGCCGGGCGAACCAGCGGCCGAAAATCTCCCTGATTTCGCCGGTCCGATAGAGGTGGGCGAGCGCGGTGTTGACCGCGAGGCGGAGGTCCGAATCGCCGCGCGGCAGGACGATGCCGTAGGGCTCGAACGAGAGTTCGTCCGGCAGCATGAACAGCGACTTCGGGTCCTTCGCTTTCTCGGTCGCTCCCAGCAGCAGCAGCCGGTCGCTCGCGAACGCTTCCGCCTTGCCCTCTTCCATGGCCGCGAAAGCTTCGTCACGGGTTTTGAAGGTCATCACGGTCGCCGCGATCTGGCGCTGCTTGAGCCCCGACCGCACGGCAGCTTCGTTCGTGGTACCGCCGACCACGGCGATGCGCTTGCCCGAGAGGTCCGAGAAGGAGCGTATCCCGAGGCCGGTTCGGGTCATGAGTCCCGTGCCGTCCACGAAAATGAAACTGGAAAAATCCACCTCCTTCATGCGCGCGAGCGTAACGGTGGTCGAGCCGCACTCCATGTCGGCCTGGCCTTTGACGACGGCCTCCATCCGCGTCTGCACGGTAACGGGATGCCACTTGATCTGCAGGGGCGCCTTCGACTTGCCCTGGTTGCCGATCAGGGCGACCACGCGTTTGCACAAATCGATGGAGAATCCGCCGATCTCCTTCGTCGTCCCGTCGACGAACGAGAACGGCACCGCATCGGAGCGGTACGCAATGGTGACGGCGCCGGCCGAGGCGATCTTCTTGAGTCGGCTCGGCTGGCCCTGGGAATGCGCCGCGCCTGCGGCGAGCACCAACGACAATGCGAGCATGAACGAGCGGATCATGGTTACTCCCAAGGAATGTAAGCCTTACAAGATGATACCGGCAATGCACCGCCGCTGCTATGGGGCCTTAGGACAATGCCCGGGCCGTTATGCTTGCATCATCGAGGGTCAAGTGATGCCTGTCGCCGCGAAAATCTTCTTCGCCGAATCCGATGCCAGGGTCGCCGCCAGCTTGCGCGCGGCCTCCGGCGCGCC
The DNA here is from genome assembly GCA_964433375.1 of uncultured Streptomycetaceae bacterium. GTDB lineage: Bacteria > Pseudomonadota > Gammaproteobacteria > Burkholderiales > SG8-41 > SG8-41. The sequence goes on along the minus strand of CAYSRR010000010.1, from coordinate 5,575 downwards.
GGCGGCGGCGGCGACCTCGTAGCTCGTCACGTTCTGGATTTCATCCGGAAGCGGCGCAACCAGCTTCACCGCGCAGCCCTTGGCTATCATCACCATGATCTCCGAGATCTGCGCCAGCCCGATCGCGCCCGGCGGCAGTTCCGCCACGGCTCTCATGATGGCCGAGCCGCTGTCGACGACGGTGATCTTCGGGCCCAGTTCCCTGTCGAGGCCGAGCTTCTCCAGGAGCTTCGCCGAGTAGATGCCGCTGGAGGCCTTGTTGTAGACCACGGCGCTCGCCGCGAGGAGCGCGCGCTTGAACGCCGCGGTGTCGGAGACGTCCGGCGCCGGCACCTGCGCGTGCACGATCACCCCCATGCGCGAGCGCCCGACGAATCCCCGGCTGCCGTCGGCGATCTTCCCCAGCTTCTGGAATTCATCCATCGCCGCCGGCGGCGCCACGATGACGTCCGCGGCGTCGCCCGCCGCGACGCGCTTGCGCAGCTCCGGCGCGGTGTTGAACTCGACGGTCACGCGCACGCCCGTCTCCCGCTCGAACGCCTTCGCGACCTGCGACACGCCGCTCTTCACCGCCCCCGCAGAAATCACTTTCAGCTCGTTCTTTGACATGACCTTAAGTCTCTCCGCTTATCGCACGATCAACCGTTGTCGCATGCACCGTGATTTCTGAAATAAAACCCGTTCTTTTCCCGTTCAGGAATCGACGCTAGTCGATTCCTGTTGAGGCGAACACCGCCTTCGCCTCCGGCGCGGCCAGGAAGCGGGCCAGCTCGCCCGCCGCCGGCTCCCGGCTCGCCGCCGTCACCGCGGCGTGGTAGGCCGTCACGTTCTGGATCGCGTCGGGCAGCGGGGCAACCAGCGCGATGGCCACTCCCTTGTCGGCCAGCTCGGCAATCTCGGCGAGCTGGCCCGCGCCGATGACGCGCGCTTGCGAGCCGGCGACATGCTCCATCACCTTCACGGTGTCTCCCAGCTTGAGCACCCGGTCCTTCGTCGCTTCGCCCAGCCCCAGCTTCTCGAGCAGCTTCACCATGTAAACGCCGCTGGACGCGACGTTGACGGCGATCGTCCCGGCCTCGAGCATGGCGCGCTTGAAGGCATCCGGGGTGGAAATGTCCGGCGCGACCGCGCCTTTCCTGATCGCAACGCCCATGCGCGAGCGCCCCATCATCCCGCGCGTGCCGGCAACGACCTTGCCCTGCTTCTCGAATTCGTCCATCGCCGCCTGCGGCACGACCGCCACGTCGACGGCCTCGCCCGAGAGCACGCGCTCGCTCACGGCGGGCGCCCCGGCGAACTCGATGTTCACCTTGTGCCCGGAACGCTTCTCGAATTCCGCCGCCAGCTTCGTGACGCCGCGCTTGACCGGGCCCGCGCCCAGGATTTTCAATGTCGCCATGTGGGATCGTTCTCGAGGAGGGCCTGAAGACTAGCAAAGGCGCCGCCCGGCGGCAACTTCCCGCGCTTTTTTCCGCCATTACCCTGTGCTATTCTGCGCGCGTAGCTCACCCGCGGCTCTTCTGGGCCGCTGCCGTTCCGGATCTGGAGAACCATCATGAAACCATCGCAACGCATCCGCGGCGTGCTGTCGCCCGTCGTCACGCCGTTCAGCAAGGACCTGAGCCCCGACCCGGTGCGCTTCATCGCGCATTGCCGGTGGCTGATCTCGCAGAATTGCGGGCTCGCGGTGTTCGGCACCAACAGCGAGGCCAACTCGCTCTCGGTCAACGAGCGCATCGCGCTGCTCGACTCCCTGCTCGCCGCCGACGTGGACCCGGCGCGCATGATGCCCGGCACCGGCTGCTGCGCGCTCACCGACACGGTGCGGCTGACCGAGCACGCGGTGAAAGCGGGCTGCGCCGGCGTGCTGATGCTGCCGCCGTTCTACTACAAGGACGTCTCCGAGGAAGGCCTCTATCGCAATTTTTCCGAAGTGGTCGAGCGCGTCGGCGATGCGCGCCTGCGCATCTACCTCTACCACATCCCGCCCGTCGCGGTGGTCGGCATCACGCCGGGCCTGGTCGAGCGGCTGCTGAAAAAATACCCGCAGCAGATCGCCGGCATGAAGGACAGCTCGGGCGACTGGAACAACACGAAGACTTTCCTGGACGCCTTCGCGAAGTCCGGCTTCGACATCTTCCCGGGGAGCGAATCGTTCCTGCTCGCCGGCCTGCGTAACGGCGGCGCCGGCTGCATTTCGGCCACCGCCAACGTCAACCCCGCGGCCATCGACAAGCTCTACCGTGAATGGAAGAACGCCGACGCCGACGCGCGGCAGGAAGCATTGAATGCGGCGCGCAAGGCGACCGGGCAGTACGTCATGATCCCGGCGCTGAAGCAGGTCGTCGCGCATTACGCCGGCGACCCCGCGTGGACCACCGTGCGCCCGCCGTTGACCGAGCTCACCGCCGCCCAGGCGAAGAAGGTCATCGACGACCTCGACCAGCTCGGCTTCACGATGCCGGGGCTCGCCGAGGCGCACGCCAAGGCCGCCTGACCCATGGCTAAAACCGCTGCCGCCGCGAAGACCGCCGACGCGAAAATCGTCGCCGCGAAAACCGTTGCCGCAAAACCCGCCGCCACCGAGGCGCCCGTGTGCGCCGGGCCCGACTTCAACCCGCGCTCGCCGAAACGCGGGTTGCCGCGCCGCGCCTGCGACACCCATGCGCACATCATGGGGCCCAGGGCGCGCCACGAGTACTCGCCGGAGCGCATCTACACGCCGCCGGACTGCCTGCTCACCGATTACCTCCACATGCTCGACACGCTCGGCGTCGAGCACGCGGTGCTGGTGCAGCCCAGCGTCTACGGCACCGACAACACGGTGATGCTGGAGGCAATGAAGACGGCCGGCGGGCGGCTGCGCGGCGTCGCGGTGGTGGAAGAGGACATTTCCGAGACCCACCTGAAAGTGCTGAACGACGCCGGCGTGCGCGGCGTGCGCGTGAACATCGTGGACGTGAAGGACCGCAAGCCCGGCACCCTGCCAATGAAGTCATTGAGCCAGCTCGCGCGGCGCATCGCGCCGCTCGGCTGGCACATGGAATTCCTGATGCACGCGGACGAGTTCCCGGACCTCGACCGCCAGTTCGCCGATTTCCCGGTGGACGTCGTCCTGGGCCATCTCGGTTACCTCACCGTCGGCAAGACGCCGGACGATCCCGGTTTCCAGGCGCTGCTGCGGCTGATGAAGGCGGGGCGCGCCTGGGTGAAGCTGACCGGGCCGTACCGCATCACCAGCCAGCCGCTGCCGTACGGCGACACCATCCCGTTCGCGCGCGCGCTGCTGGAGGCGAACCCCGAGCGCGTGATCTGGGGCACCGACTGGCCACACGTCATGCTGAAGGGCTCGATGCCCAACGACGGCGCGCTCGCCGACGTGCTTTTCGACTGGATGCCCGACGCGAAGCTGCGCGAGCAGGTGCTGGTGCGCAATCCGGCGAAGCTTTACGGCTTCTAGCCTGAAATTAGCCGCAAAGACGCAGAGGCGCAAAGAAGAATTTAACCTCCGATGAACGCGGACGAACGCCGATAAGCCAGTCCAGTGTCGGCATCGTCCCCTGCGTTTATTCGTCACCGTTCCGCTCGGCCTCCGCAGCCTCGTAGAACGAAACTATTTTTCGTGGCGTAGAGCGGGATTCTACGAGGCCTCTGCATACCCGCGCAAAGATTTCCTCGACCAGCATGGCCTTGGGAACCAGCACGCCCTTCTTCACCCCGTTGAGGATGCCTTGCGATGGCTGGATGAGGGCCCGGGCGTAGTGGACGTAGCTCCTGTGGCGGATGAACTCGTGGTCGCCAGCGCCCAGCAGGCACGTGGGATCGTGCGGCAGGCCCGTCTGAAAACTGGTAACGCCAACCAGCAGAGAATGCTTCTCGGTGTATTCGAGGACCTGCGCGGGGTCCGTCAGGACGATGAAGAGATGCTTGCGGTCGGGATCGCGTGCCGGGCCGGAGGGAATGAGCAGGGTCGCCCTCCGGTACGGCACGAACAGGCTCATAGAGCCGCGAAGAGCCTGTCTATCCTGCGGTCGTGTTCGATTCTGCTGGCCAGCTTTTTCGCCTCGGCCGGCTTTCGACCAAGGGCCTTGAAGATATCAACGATCTCGATGGGTATGGACGAACCTTCGGGGTCCTTCCACTCCGCACAGTGGCGATGCGTATAGTCCCTCAGCCTCCACTTGTCCCACTTGCCGAACTTGTCGTAGATGGCGTCGAGCACATCGAGCTCGGCCTCACTAAGTTCATCAAGCACATCACGAGGGGCTTTGCGCCGCAGCGATACTTCGTAATCGGCCTTGTCCGCAATCCAGTGATTCCAGCCGCCCTCCTCGAACTCGACACCGCCATTGATGAGATTAAGCGTCTGCGAAAGCACCGGGCCGTGGTCCATGGACACATAGCGATCGCCGGAAATCGGTTCTCCGTGACGCTTCAGTGACTCCCGGTCCGCCAGGTAGAGAAGCTTCATCAGCTTCAGGTAATTCATGCGGCCCCTTCCCCGGTCGAGCAGGAAGGCGGCCATCTGGGCGACTTTGCGCTGGTTAAACATCATGCTTTCGCCCTCTCGATTCCAATGCCTGCGGCTTACTCATACAGGAAGTAACGGCTTTGGACCCACAGAAGTGTACCGCGGTTCCAGCGCTGGCGTACAGGCCCCGCCGCAAAGCAGGGGCAAATCGACTGTCCCGCGTTGCGCACAGGCAACAAACCGCCGTTCAGCTTTCCGCCTTCCGTCCTCCGTCTTCGGACTTATGCGGGCGCGCGGCCGTGGGCCCGTCCGCTTTCCGCCACTCGCTGTAGCCGCCGGCGAGGTGAAACACGTTGGGCAGGCCCATCTCCTTCAGCGTAGCGGCGGCGAGGACGCCGCGCCAGTCGCTCTGGCAGTACAGGATGAAAGTCCTGCCCTCGGCGAACACCGGCTTGTAGTACGGACTCTCGGGGTCGACCCAGAACTCGAGCATGCCGCGCGGCGCGTGGAAGGCGCCGGGAATCATGCCCTCGCGCTCCAGCTCGCGCACGTCGCGGATGTCCACGAACACGGTGTCGGCCTCGCCGTGCCGCTTCAGCGCGTCCTGCACCGAGATCGCCGGCGCCTTGCCCCCGGCCTCGGCGAGGAGTTGCCTGATGCCTTTCTTCAATGCCATGGCCATTGGGAAATCGGCCTGCTCACTTGAGCAGGCCGATTTCCCTCATGTACTTCAACACGCCCGGATGTATGAGGTCGCGCGTCGGCGCCGCGGCCAGGGTGTTCTCCAGCGTGGATTCCTGCGCCTGGTCGAGCTTCGCGCACAGCGCCGCGTGACCCTGGTGCAGCGCTTTCGCCAACCGGTAGGCAACGTCGTCCGGCAACGTCGCGCGCGCCAGCACGAACGGCCACGAGCCGACCGAGTTGACCGGCCCCTGTTGTCCGGGATAGCTGCCGGCCGGCATCGTGGTCTGCTTGAGGAACGAGTGCTTCGCCTGGATGCGCCTGATTTCGTCCGGGCTCGGCGCGATGAAACGCATGCCGGCCGGCCCCTTCGCGATGTTCATGAACGGCGGCCAGCCGACGCCGCCGCCCCACATCGCCGCG
>CAYSRR010000009.1:14030-26711 GCA_964433375.1 uncultured Streptomycetaceae bacterium | reverse complement strand
GCTGAAGTCGTAGTAGTGCGCGGCCGGGCAGGTCGCGGTGCAGATGCCGCAGTTGAGGCACCCGTTCAGTTCGTGGTCGTAGCGCAGGTCGGACTGGATGTCCCTGAAGATGCTCTCCAGCTTCTCGCGCGGAACCGGCGGTTGCTCCGAGAGGGGGTCGCCGATGCGGGCCTGCACCCGCGTGGTCGTCGCGTGCGTCATCGCCGTCGCGCCTTCAGTACGTCAGCACCCTGCAGTCGCCCTCCATCACTTCCTCGATGAGGTGGGCGCCGCCGACGATGCCCGAGCATTCGGGGATCAGGTCGTCTTCCTTCATCTCGAACAGGTCGAGGTTGGGGGAACAGCAGTAGAACTTGACGCCGGCCTCGTGCGCGTCCTTGATGAAGTCGTAGACCGATTTCGGCGAGCCTTCCTTGATGAAGAGCTTCTCGGCCACGCCCTTTTTCATCAGCCGCCCGGAAGTGGCGGTGCAGATGACGTCGACCTCGTAGTCCATCGCGGCGGCGACGGTCGCCTGGAAGATCGGCGCGCCCAGCTCCTCGCCGTTGCGCGGGTCCGTATTGGCCATCACGATGACCAGCTTGCCGGCCATGACGCTCCTCCGCCTCTCGTTGTGGCTGCCGTGCAAACCACTATATTAGGACTTTCTAATGGATGCAAGCCCGCGGCGGTTCAGCCCGGCTGCATCCACCCCGTCAGTTGCACGAGGCCGGTCATGACCGGCACCAGCGCATCCTCCATGGCGCGCTGCGCCGCGCGCAGCTGCGCGAGCGCCGGGGCGGGGTTCGGCGGCGCTTCGTCGAACTCCATGATCAGGTCCTCGACCATCGCCACCTTGAGCCCCGGGTGCCCCGCGAAGCCGAACGCGCGGTCGCCGATCTGCCACAGGGCGGGCCGGTCCGCGGGATCCGTCGCCAGCACCCGGGCGTAAGCGGGCGGCTCCGGCCAGTCGCGCATGTAGAGCGCGAGCGGGTATTGCGCCGGGAGGTAGCCGTTCAGGGCGGTCTCGTCGGCGCGGCGCGCGGTGGTCACTTCGAACACGAGCGGGGACGGCACGGCGCGCCCGCCCGCGGCAATGGCGAGTATCTGCGCGCCGAGCCCGATGCCGATGACGGGGCTGCCGAACATGAGCGCGGCGTGGGCCAGCCGGACTTCCTCGGCCAGCGTCGGCACGTCGCGCGTGCCCGCGGCGCCCCACACCCCGCCGCCCAGCAGCACCAGGCCTTCGCGGATCGCGTTGCGCTCGGGCGGCCGCCCGCCCTCGGTGAAGGGGCGGTAATAGCGGAAGCGGATGCCGCGGCCCTCGAGGTGGTCTTCGATCAGGCCGAGATACTCGGCGGAAGTGTGCTGGACGACGCAAACCGTCTTCATGCGCGTCTCCATGCGCGTCTTCATGCCGGCTTCAGCGGGCCTGCGCGAGCGCGTCTTCCACGGCTTTGCGGAAGTCGGCGGGGGCCGCCGTGAGCAGGCCGACCTCGGCTTGCGCGAAGAAGCGCTCGACGGCGGCGCCCGCGTCGGCGACCGCGACGCCGCGCAGCGCCGCTTCCAGGTCGAAGACGGTGCGCGGCGGCGTGACGAAGAAATCGCCCGTGATGAGCGCCTCGCGGATGCGGTCGTGCTGCGCGCCTTCGAGCCGGATGTGCGCCTCGATCGTGCCGCCGGGGCAGGTCAGGCTGGCCGAGAGCGTGTCGCCGCCGGCGGCGGGCTCGTCGATCTCGGCGACGAAGGCGTCGGTGCCGATTTCCTCTTCGTGGAGCTGCGCGGCGAGGGCTTCTTCGTGATCGGTGATCGCGCCGGGGAGCGGGGAAATACCCAGCCGCTCGGAGAATCCCGCCAGCAGTGCGTCCCTGACTGCTTCGAGCGGCGGCGCGGCGCCGAGCAGTTCCTTCAGCGTAGCGACCCGCTGCGCCGCCGAATCGAGCGCGCGCTTCTCGAGCTTGGCGCGGGGCACCTTGAGCGCGGCGAGCATGTCGGCGGGATTCATGTCCACCAGCACCGTGCCCTGGAAGAACAGCGTGTCGCCGTCGAAAAAGCCGCCGGTGCCGCTCACCTTGCGCCCGCCCACCTCGATGTCGTTGCGCGGCCGGTACTTCGCGTCGACGCCGAGGCGGGAGAGTCCCGCCGCCGCCGCCTCGCAGATGCGGCGCGTCAGATCCGCGAGGGAGTCGATGCCGAGGGTCGAGCGGTTGAGGACCAGCTCCCAGCCGAGCTGGCCCTCGTCGAAGTAGATCGCGCCGCCGCCGGTAATGCGGCGCGCGACACCGACGCCATGGGCGCGGCAGTGGGCGAGATCGATCTCGCGCGACAGCGCCTGGTGGCGCCCGACCAGCACGGTGGGCGGAAAGCGCAGGAAGCGGATGGAATCGGGAACCCTGCCGGCCTTGTGGGCGTCGATCAGGGCCTGGTCGAACGCGATCTGCCTGCGTCCGTCGCGCACGCCGGTGTCGATCACGCGGAAGACCGCCGCCATGTCGCGTCCCCTCAGACCGGCCGCAACTGGCGCCGGATTCTGCGCAGGTCGGTCTTGTCGGGCTGGAACGGGAAACTCGCGATGTTGCTGGGTGGAGAGTCGCCGTAGGGGCGGTCGCAGGCCGAGACGTCGTCGCGGAACTTGCCGGGACAGCCGGAGGTGCGGAACGCGATGCCCTCGCCGACGATCGTGTCGAGCTCGCTCCGCGGCAGGCCGAAACCGGTCACGCGTCCCTGTTCGTCGAAGCGCATGTTCTCGACGCGCCCGCCGCGGTAATCGATCAGGTAGCGGGCGAGCTGCACGCGACGCCACTGGTCGCGCGGCGTCGCCGGCAGGTGGTCCATCAGCGAGCCCTTCTCGGGGAAGAAGCAGAACATATGGCTGTGGCCGCCCAGGTCCACCAGGCGCTGCACCAGCGTCAGCACGTCGTGCTCGGTCTCGCCCATGCCGACGATGATGTGCGCGCCGAATTTCCGCGGGCCGAAGATGTCGCGCGCATCCATCAGGATTTCCCAGTACTTGGTCCACGAGTGCGGCGACTGCACGCCCTTGCCGCGCGTGCGGTCGAAGATGTCCGGCGTCGCGGCGTCGAGCGCCACGGTGAAGATGTCCGCGCCGAGGTCATGCAGGCGCGCGACGTCCGCGCGCGACATGGTCGTGGGGTTGGAGAGTATCGACACCGGTATCGTCTTCGGATCGATGCGCGCCGTCCACTGCTTCAGCACCGTGACCGTGTCCTCGTCCGAGCGCGGGTGGGTGATCATCGAGATGCACATGCGGTGGAACGGGCTCGCGGCGGCGTCGCGCGCGACGATGTCGATGACTTCCGTCAGGGGTACCGCCGGCCAGTCCACCCGGATGAAATTGCGGTCGGCGTAGTCGCGCTCGGCCTCGCGATGGCGCGCGAGCCCGCAGTAGGCGCAGTTGGCGCGGCAGCCCTCCGGGTAGGTGAGGAGCAGGTTCAGGCAGCGCGTGCACGAGCAGCGGTGCATGCGGCCGTTCATGACGCCGAGCGTGATCGCCGCCGCCGTCGACATCTGCACGTACTCCGGCGAGCGCATGTGCGGCGTCAGGATGTTGTAGTTCGGCAGGTAGACGCCCTGCGGCGCCACGTTGTTGACCTTGACCCGCGCCCCGTTCTTCATCTCGCGCGGGGTGGCGGCGGGCGCCCGCGGCTGCATCACGGCGGCGGCATTGATGTCCGCGGCGGCTGCATCTGCGGCCGGGTCTGCGGCGGCGGATGCGGCTTCGGGGCGATAGCAGCTCATGGTGCTTTCCTTTGCGGTGTCGGGCGGGGCTCAGGCCCAGTATTCCGGATAGGCGATCCAGCCGCGGCGCCACGCCGCGGGATCGGGGAGGGCGTGCCCGCGCGTATGCATGGCCAGTTCGCGCCTGCGCTGAACGGCCCGCTCGAGCGCCTGCTCGAACACGCCGCGCAGTTCGTCCTCGTAGTTTTCTCCGGCGTCGCGATTCCCGGCGATCCACGCCGCAGCCATCTCGCCCGCGAGCCGGCCGGAATACACGGCGGCGGGGATACCGGCGCCGGTCACCGGGTTGGTCAGGCCAGCGGCGTCGCCCGCGAGCAGCACGAGCGCGTCACCCGCCGTGCCCCAGGGTTTCAGCAGGCCGCCGGCGGGAATCGCGCCGCCGGTGCGACCGAGGATGTCCGCGCCGACGCGCCCGCTTTCGACCAGCGTCGCGTGCAATCCTGCAACGATGTCCTTGAGCCGTGCCCGCTGCGCGGCGTCGACCCCGGCGCCCACGTGCGCGATCCCGCCCTTGGGGAACAGCCAGCCGTAGCCGCCGGGTATGCCGGCCGAGAGAAAGATGTCGGTGGCGTCGTGCGGCTCGCGCAGCGGCACGGTGAGCTGCCGGGTTTCCAGCAGTTCCCGGTTGACCTGGCCGATGCGGCGCCCGACCGCGGAGCGGGGGCCGTCTGCGCCGACGATCACCGCGGCCGTGAGACGATGTCCGTCGGAGAACTCGATGTGCCCGTCGGGCGAAATCGCGCGCACGCTGGCTCCGAAGCGGCAGTCCGCGCCCGCGCGAGCGGCGGCCGCGGCCAGCCCCGCGTCGAACGCGGCGCGATCGAGCATGTAGCCGGAGAAGTCGTTCTTCGCGTCCGGTGCGGCGCCCTCGACCGAGGTCATCATGGCGCGGATCGACTGGCGCACCGAGTCCGCGAATCCCTGCGCCTCGGCCCCGATCATCGCCGGCACGAACTCCGCGCACTGCACCGGGATGCCGGGCTCGCGCTTGCGCTCCAGTGCGAGGACGCGGCAGCCGCGCCGCGCCGCTTCCGCGGCCGCGCAGGCGCCGGCGGGCCCGAGGCCGATGACCGCGACGTCGATGCGCTCGGTGGGCATTACGTCGCGAGCGACTCGCGTCGCTGCAGCTTGATCGACTGGCCGGTGCGGATGGAGCAGCAGGCATGCTCCTGCACCGCCGGGCGGCCGATGGCCGTGGCGACCGCCAGCGCGCCTTCGGCCGGGAAGGCGATGCCGTCGAGGCCCGCCATGACGGCGTAGGCGTCGGTCACCCGGCGGTGCATCCCGGCCGGGCGCGCGCAGCCGAGCAGCACCGGGCGCCCGGGCAGGCGCCGCCTCGCATCGAGAAACACCCGGCCCACGTCGCTCGTTCCCGGCGTCTGAAACGTGCCCGCTTTCGCATAGAAGGGCATGACCACCACCAGCACCAGCGAGTGGACGCGATGCCGGCCGACGATGTCGAGCGCGCTGGCTTCGCCCAGCAGGCGCCCGTAGTGCAGGCCGATGACGATATGCGGAACGATTTCCATCGAGGTCGAGCACAGCGCGGCGAGCGTCGCCTCGAAGTCTTCGACCGGGCGCTCGAGGTGATAGACCTCGCTGATGGTCTCGCGCGCGCCGATGACGTCCATCATCGCGGTGTCCACCCCCGCCGCTTCCATTCCCCGCGCGCGCCGCTCGTCGAGGAGGGCCGAATGAATCGCGATCCTGAGGCGCGGAAAGTCGCGCTTCAGCTTCTCGATGACGGGAAAGTAGCGCTCGTAGCGGATCTCGTTCGCGCGGTTGGAGCCGCCGGAGAGCAGGAAGCCCTGGAGATTGTCGCTGACGATCATGGCCCGCACCTTGCGATCGAGCATCTCCGGGCTGGTGGCGGGGATCATCGGCTCGAGGATTTTCGCCTGGCAGTGGTCGCACATCAGCGCGCAGCCCGCGGCGGTCACGGAGAAGGCGGGGAAGCTGTTCTTGCCGCAGCCGCTCACCTCGCAGCTCGAGTACGACTTGAAGGTAGGGGTGGAGAAACGGATCTCGCGGCCGGCTGTCCGGTGCGCGTCGCGCTCGAATTCGGATACCAGGGCGGCGTCGAGCCCGGCGTCCTCGAGCGCCTCCACGCCGGCAAGCCTGTCGAGCCAGCTCATGGATGTGCCGGGTGCCGGCGTGCGGCCGTGTCGAGTCGCATCGGGCTATAGTATTCGAATTTTCTAATACAACAAAGACGACGGTACCATCCCCTATACTGGACGGTGGAAGGAGCAGAGCATGACGGGTATCACGAGGCGCGCCTGGCTGGCGCGGATGGGGCGCGGCGGCATCCTGCTCGCGCTGGGCATGACGGCCGCGCGGTGGGCGCTCGCCGCGGGCGCGGTCCGGCCCGGCGTGGCCCGGGTCACGGGGGATGCGCGCATCAACGGCAAGCCGGCGCTGCAGGGGATGGAAGTGAAGCCCGGCGACGTGATCACCACCGGGCCCGGGGCCGAGTTGATCTTCGTCGTCGGCCGCGACGCCTATCTCGCGCGCGGCAATACGCGCATCGATCTCTCCGGGGACGCGGCGCGCCTGATCGTGCAGGGCCTGCGGGTGGTGACCGGCGCGCTGCTCTCGGTGTTCCAGCCGGGCCAGCCCAAGCGCGTGCAGACGGCGACGGCGACGATCGGCATCCGCGGCACCGGCCTCTACGTCGAGGTCGAGGAGAAACGCACCTACGCCTGCCTGTGCTACGGGGAGGCGGAGCTCGTGCCGGTGGACGAGCCGAAGGAGGCGGAGGTCGTGCGCACCACCCACCACGATCAGCCGCGCTACATCTATCCGAAGGGCATGCCGCGCATGATCGAGCCGGCGCCCGTCGTGAATCACACCGACGCGGAGCTGATTATGCTCGAAGGGCTGGTCGGCCGCTGGGTGCCGTTCGAGGCGACTCGATACTGATGGCGGCGCACCCGCCTGCGCACGGCGACAAGGGCGGGATCTACTCGCTGATGATGCCGAGCTTCACGTAGATCGGGCGGATGTGCCGGCGCAGCTCGGGCAGCCGCCGCCACATCCACAGCCCGGTGAAGATGCAGGCGATGCCGCCCGCGGCGAGCGTGTGGGTGGCGCCGATCCAGGTCGCCGCCGCGCCCGCGGCGAGGCTGCCCAGCGGGAACATGCCGAGGAAGGCCACGACGAACAGGCCCAGCACGCGCCCGCGCATGCGATCCTCGACGACGGTCTGCACGATGGTGGAGACGCCCATCGCCACGGTGAGCGCGGTCAGCCCGACGACCGCCATCATGACGAGCGACAGCGCGAGCGAGGTCGAATAGGCGAACATCACCAGCGCCGCGCCGGCGACGCCGGCCGACGCGGCGACCCAGTTCATGAGCCCGCGCACGTCCTTGCGCGAGGCGAGCAGCAGCATGCCGGCGATGCCGCCCAGGCCGGCCGCGCCGATCAGGAAGCCCAGCGTCTCCGCGCCGCCCCCGAAGACCTCCGCGGCGAAGATCGGCATCAGCGTCTGGTACGGGCTGGCCATGAAGCTCACCATCGCGACGACGGGAAAGAGCAGGCGCAGCGACACCGAGTTCCAGGTGTAGGCGATGCCTTCCCTCAGGGCGGTCAGGATCGAGGACGGGGGACGCTGGCGCGCGTGCGGCGCGACCGCCATCATCATGAGCGTCGCCACCGCGGCGATCTTGGAGAGCCCGTTCACCAGGAAGCACACCGCTTCGCTGGACGCGGCGATGAGCAGGCCGGCGATGGTGGGGCCCAGCATCCGCCCGCCGTTCTGGATCACGGCGTTGAAGGCGATGGCGCTCGGCAGGTCCTCGCGCACCGGCACCATCTCCGGCGTGAACGACTGGCGCGCCGGCACGTCGATCGCCATGATGATGCCGAACAGGCCGGCCATGACGACGACGTGCCAGATTTCGACCGCGTCGGCCCAGGCGAGCGCGGCGAGCACGAAGCCTGGCACCATCGCCGCGGCCTGGGTCCACAGCAGGAGCTTCCTGCGGTCGAAGCGGTCGGCCCACAGGCCGCCGAAAGGGGCGAGCACGAGAATCGCGACCTGGCTCGCGAAACCGGTCACGCCGAGCAGCCACGCCGAGCCGGTCAGCCGGTAGACCAGCCAGTTCATGGCGAGAAACTGGATCCAGTTGCCGAGAACGGCGAGCGACTGGCCGTAGAAGAACAGCCGGTAATTGCGGTGGCGGAAGGCGCGCAGCGAATGAAGCACGGGGAAAATATCCGGCAATAAGGATTTCGTCGGGCTTGTGCCCGACGAAATCCTAGGAGAGCTTCTGCAACTGCTCCGTTACCTTGTCGAGCGTGGCGGTGAAGCGGGCGAGCCGTTCCTTCTCCTGAGCCACGATGAGCGGCGGCGCGCGCTCGATGAAGCCGGCGTTGCCGAGCTTGGCCTGCGCCTTGGCGACCTCGGCTTCGAGCCGCAGCCGCTCCTTGTGCAGCCGCTCGCGCTCGGCCGACATGTTGATCTCGATCTTGAGCATCAGGCGGTACTCGCCGACGATGGACACCGGGGCGCCCGCGGCCGGCAGCGCGCCCTCGACGATCACGACCTCGGTGAGCCGCGCCAGCGCGGTCAGGTACGGCACGAAGGCGCCAAGCCGCGCCGGGTCGCCCTGGATCAGCAGCGGCAGCTTCTGGGAGGGCGGCACGTTCATCTCGGAGCGCAGCGTGCGGCAGGCGTTGGTGAGCTCCTTCAGCAGCGCGATGTCCAGTTCGGCTTGTTCGTCGATCTTCTCCGGCTGCGGCTCGGGGTAGCGCGCGAGCATGATCGACCCCCCCCCTTCATTCCCCCCCCTTGGCAAGGGGGGGGTAGGGTGGGAGTCATTCCCCCCCTTTGCCAAGGGGAGGGTAGGGTGGGGGTCATTTCCCCCCCTTGCGTAAGGGGGGGATAAAGGGGGGGTCAGTGGCGCCACCTGCTGCCACAGCTCCTCGGTGATGAACGGGATCACGGGGTGCGCGAGCCGCAGCATCGTCTCCAGCACGCGCGTCAGCGTGCGCCGGGTGGCGCGCTGGCGCGCTTCGCTTGGGTCGGCGAGTTGCACTTTCGCGAACTCGACGTACCAGTCGCAGTACTCGTCCCATACCAGCTCGTAGATCGAGCGGGAGAGGTTGTCGAAGCGGTAGTCGCGGAAAGCCTGCTGCACCTCGGCCTCGGCGCGCTGCAGGCGGCTCACGATCCAGCGGTCCGCGACCGACATCTCGGCCGGCAGCGTCTCGTCGATGCCGGTGTCCTTGCCCTGGCAGTTCATCAGCACGTAGCGCGCGGCGTTCCACAGCTTGTTGCAGAAGTTGCGGTAGCCGTCGCAGCGCGAGAGGTCGAACTTGATGTCGCGCCCGTGCGAGGCGAGGCTGGCGAAGGTGAAGCGCACCGCGTCGGTGCCGAAAGCGGGGATGCCGACGGGAAACTGGCGGCGGGTGGCGGCGGCGATCGATTCCGCCTGGCGCGGGTCCATCAGGTTGGACGTGCGCTTCTCGACGAGCGCGTCGAGCCCGATGCCGTCGATGAGATCGAGGGGGTCGAGGATGTTGCCTTTCGATTTGGACATCTTCTGGCCCTCGCCGTCGCGCACCAGGCCGGTGATGTACACCTCGCTGAACGGCACCTTGCCGGTGAAGGGCAGGGTCATCATCACCATGCGCGCCACCCAGAAGAAGATGATGTCGAAGCCCGTGACCAGCACGCTCGACGGCAGGTACAGCCGCAGCGCCGGGTTGTCCGCCGGCCAGCCGAGCGTGGAGAACGGCCACAGCGCGGAGGAAAACCACGTGTCGAGCACGTCCTCGTCCTGCTTCAGTTCGCCGGGCGCCGCCTTCTCGCCCGATTTCATGCGTTCGAGCAGGCGCTGGTTGTACTTGGCGCGCGCCTCCTCCTTGCTGCGGCCGACGTAGGCGTTGCCCTCGTTGTCGTACCACGCCGGGATGCGGTGGCCCCACCACAGCTGGCGCGAGATGCACCAGTCCTGGATGTTCGTGAGCCACTGGTTGTAGGTGGTCGTCCAGTTCCCGGGCACGAACTTCACGTCGCCGCGCGCCACCGCGTCGAGGCCCGTTTTCGCCAGCGTTTCCATTTTCACGAACCACTGGTCGGTCAGCATCGGCTCGACCACGGCGCCGGTGCGCCCGCAGCGCGGCACCATCAGCTTGTGCGGCTTCACTTCCGTGATCAGGCCCTGGTCCTTCAGGTCCGCCAGCACTTTCTCGCGCGCGGCGTAGCGGTCGAGCCCGCGGTATTCCGCCGGCGCGTTGTCGTTCACGCTCGCGTCCAGGTTGAAGATGCCGATCGGCTCGAGCTGGTGCCGCAACCCGACCTGGTAGTCGTTGAAGTCGTGCGCCGGCGTGATCTTCACGCAGCCGGTGCCGAACTGCGGGTCCACGTAGGTGTCGGCGATGACCGGGATGCGGCGGCCGGTCAGCGGCAGCAGCACGCGCTGGCCGACGTAGGCCTGGTAGCGGGGGTCGTCGGGGTGCACGGCGACCGCGACGTCGCCCAGCATCGTCTCGGGCCGCGTGGTTGCCACGATCAGGAACGCGGCGCCGGACTCGAGCGGGTAGCGAATGTGCCACAGCTGCCCGGACTCCTCCTCGGACTCGACCTCGAGATCGGAGACCGCGCTCATCAGCACCGGGTCCCAGTTGACCAGCCGCTTGCCGCGGTAGATGAGGCCGTTCTCGTAGAGGCGGACGAACACTTCCGTCACCACCCGCGACAGCCCTTCGTCCATGGTGAAGCGCTCGCGGCCCCAGTCGCACGAGGCGCCCAGCCGCCGCATCTGGCGCGTGATGGTCGAGCCGGACTCCTCCTTCCACTTCCAGACGCGCTCGATGAACGCGTCGCGGCCCAGCGCCCGGCGCGAGCCGCCTTCGGCCTCGAGCTGGCGCTCGACCACGATCTGCGTGGCGATGCCGGCGTGATCGGTGCCGGGCTGCCACAGCGTGTTGTATCCCCGCATGCGGTGGTAGCGGGTGAGGGCGTCCATCAGCGTGTGCTGGAACGCGTGCCCCATGTGCAGCGTGCCCGTGACGTTGGGCGGCGGCAGCAGGATGCTGAAGCGCCTGGGATTGGATTCGTCGAGGCCGGCCTGGAAGTAGCCGTTCTTCTCCCAGGCGGAGTACCACCGGCCCTCGATCGCCGCGGGCTCGAAGCTCTTGGCGAGCGTCATGGATGCAGTCGGACCGGAAAAGTCGGGCATTATACTGGAGACCGCCGCCGTCGCCTCCCGCATCGCGGCCTTGGCCTCCACCGCCACGCGCAGGTTCTTGATCTGCGTGCGCAGCGTTTCCTCGATCGAGGCGCGCACCAGCTGGTTGATGTCGGTCTTCATGTCGAGGCTGATGCGCGCGAGCGCCGCGTCGAGCGCGGTGCCGATGCCCGGCATGAAGCGTTCCTGCACCACCCGCTCGATGTGCTGGTCGAGGTCGCGCTTCAGCTTCTGGTAGACGTTGTGCTCCAGGTTCTGCACCTGGACGCGCGAGACCACTTCGCCGGAGGCGGGAGGCGGCTGCACCGCGGGCAGGTGCTCGGCGGGGATGACTTCCGTCAGCACCGGGATGTCGTCATCGGCATCGGCCTGCTCCGCGGGCTGCGCCACCGGGTCGACGAGCACCGGCACGTCGGCCGCCGGAGCGGCCGCGGACTGCGCCGAGCCGCGGTGCCGCGCGAGCAGCGCATCGGCGCGCTTCAGCAGGTCGTCGCCGTCGTCGCCGGGTAACGGTTGTTCCGCCATCAGGCTTCGCAGTGATGAGTGATGAGTGATGAGTGATGAGTTGTCATGTGCTCGCTTCGCTTGTCGGCCAGATACTCAACACTCAAAACTCAACACTAAGCACTGGGTTTGCTAAGGTCGTGGGTGCGGATCTCGTAGCCGCGGTCGCGGTAGAAGCGGAAGCGTTCGCGGGCCGCGGCGCGGTCCTCGTCCTCGCGGCTGACGATCTCGACCAGGCGCTGGAAGCGGCCGAAGAAGGGGGGTTGCTCCGGGCGCAGATTGATCAGCACCTCGTCGTGCAGGAGGTTGTCGCCCCGGCTGTCGACGATGACCGGCGTTTCCGGGGCGAGGGGGTCGTCGGGCGCGCAGTGGGGCACGAAGCCGGTCTGCGGGGTCGTCCACAGCAGCCGGTCGAAGCGGCGCGCGACCTCGGCGTCCGGGCAGAACACCGTGACCCTGAGCCCGAGCCCGAACGCCTTGGCCGAGAGCTGGCACGCCGTCTTCAGCTTGTCCTCGACGTGGGTGTAGAAGTCGATCTGCGTCATCGTTACCGCTGTTTCCTGCCTGCCCGGTCGAGAAGGAATTGGGTCAGGAGCGGCACAGGTCGCCCGGTCGCGCCTTTCTCCCGGCCGCTCTTCCACGCCGTGCCGGCGATGTCGAGGTGCGCCCACTTGTATTTCTTGGTGAAGCGAGCGAGGAAGCACGCCGCCGTGACCGCGCCTGCGGGGCGCCCGCCGATGTTGGCGAAGTCGGCGAAGTTGCTCTTCAGCTGCTCCTGGTAATCGTCCCACAACGGCATGTGCCACACGCGATCGTGGGCGGTCTCGCCCGCGCCGGTTACTTCGCGCGCGAGCGCGTCGTCGTTGGCGAAAAGCCCGGAGGCGACGTGGCCCAGCGCGATCACGCAGGCGCCGGTGAGCGTCGCGATGTCGATTACCGCGGCGGGCTCGAAGCGCTCGACGTAGGTCAGCGCGTCGCACAGGATGAGCCGTCCCTCGGCATCGGTGTTGAGGATCTCGACGGTCTGGCCGGAGAGGCTCTTGACGATGTCGCCCGGGCGCGTGGCGCGCCCGCCCGGCATGTTCTCGGTGGTCGGGATGACGCCGATCACGTTCACCGGCAGCTTCATTTCCCCGACCGCTTTCATCGTGCCGAGCACGGACGCAGCCCCGCACATGTCGAACTTCATCTCGTCCATCTCGGACGCGGGCTTCAGCGAGATGCCGCCGGTGTCGAAAGT